>MGYT01000014.1:2211-4034 GCA_001801865.1 Gammaproteobacteria bacterium RIFCSPLOWO2_02_FULL_61_13 | reverse complement strand
ACGGCGGCGTGCCGGCCGAGAAGCGCGGCGAACTGGTGGAGCGCTTCCACAGCGACCCTGAGTGCCGCGTATTTATGTCCACCGACGCGGGCGGTGTCGGGCTCAACCTGCAGCACGCGGCCTCCACGGTCGTCAATATGGACCTGCCCTGGAACCCGGCGGTGCTGGAACAGCGCATCGGCCGCGTTCACCGCATGGGACAGAAGAAAAGCGTGCAGGTAGTGAATTTTGTCGCGCAGGGCACGATAGAGGAAGGCATGCTCTCGGTGCTCGCGTTCAAGAAATCCCTGTTCGCCGGGGTGCTGGACGGTGGCGCGAGCGAGGTGTCCCTGCACGGCACGCGCCTGGCGCGTTTTATGGAGAGCGTCGACAAAGTTACGGGCAAGATGGGCGAGGCGGCGCCGGCGGAGGACACGGCGCCGGTCGCCGAGGCCGTATTGAAAGAGCAGCCGGCGGCTGCTGAACCGGTGGCGTCCGGTGAGCCAGTGGCGCCTGTTGAACCCGTAGCGTCTGGTGAACCGATGGCGCGAGCTGAGGTCGCCGCCGCATCGGGTGTTCCCGAACCTTCGACGCCATCCGATCCCTGGGCGACGCTCGTCGATGTCGGAACGAAGCTGGTGGAATCGCTCGGCGCTACGCGGTCCGAAAAGGGCACGGCGGCACACACTGCCCCGGAATCCTGGCTGGAAACCGACCCGCAGACGGGCAAGACCTACCTCAAGCTTCCTGCTCCTGAGCCCGAGACGCTGCAGCGTCTGGCCGGTGCGCTCAGCACGCTGCTCGCGGGACTGCGGCAGAAGTGAAGGGAATGCCGGGGCGGCTCGATAGAAAGCGGCGGCATTGGTTGGGCTGCGCGGTGATTTATTAGAATTGGAAACGCGATTGGCTGCCGCGCCACGCCTGGCAAGGAGTTTCATTTACATAAGTTTAAGAATTGCTTCGGCGACGGGGAGCAAGAAAGCCATCGGCCATTTCAAGTCATCCCGTGCTAGGATTCTCACTCGGTTAACCCATTGGAATTGGCATGGAAAAGGTCCAGCTAGTCGAAGCCAAGGCGCGTTTATCGGAATTGGTGGATCGTGCCGAAGCGGGGAAGGAAACCGTCATCACCAGGCGAGGACGCGCGGTCGCGCGTCTGGTGCCGGCGCGCCCAAGTTGCCGGCGAGAGGTAGATCGCGATGCAATAATGGATGACATTGAGGTTTTCGCGAAGACCGTCAAAATCAAGCGCCGTATCGACCTCAAGACACTGATCGAGGAAGGGCGCCGCTGATCGATCTGGCGCGCCGTCACGGCATCAAGGCGTGCGACACGTTCTACCTTCACGTGGCCATTTCAATGGGCGCCAAGTTTTACACGCGCGACGCGAAGCTGCGGCAGGCCGCTCGAGCTGCGGACGTAGCCCTGCGCGATCCGGTCCGCAAGCAAGGGTACTTTGAAACTTGGCGTAGCCGTTTGGTAGTGCGCGGTGAGGGCATGACATACCCCAGTAGTGCCGATATCCCGTGAGTGTGCAGCTGCCCATCCAGGTTGACGCGGATGAGGAATCAACGATGGGAGTATTCTGACCGCACTGGACCCAGCATTTCGGGTTTTATACGGACCCTTTTAGCGGGCGACTTCTTAGACGTAATACACGCACTCAGCGAGACTCCCGGCCACAAACAGGACAGCACAAATGACAACATCCGAAAGCGACTTTGACGCTGCGAAAGCTGTCGCCGATCAACTCAAGGGTATGGTGAAGGAGCGTCAACAGCGAATTCTTCGTTGGGTCACGGAGAGCCTTGGCCTCGATCTTGGTATCGGTGCGGCCGCAGAGC
>MGYT01000014.1:0-2169 GCA_001801865.1 Gammaproteobacteria bacterium RIFCSPLOWO2_02_FULL_61_13 | reverse complement strand
CCGCGCACGGCGAGACACACCGGCTCCGCAGCGAGCAACGATCCCCGGACATTAAGAGTTTCGTCGATTCGAAGAGGCCGAAGAGCGATGTCCAGTTCGCTGCGGTGGTCGCCTATTTCTATCGCTTTGAGGCCACTGCGGAGATTCGAAAGGACTTCATTGACGCACAGGCACTTCAGGAAGCGGCAAGGCTCACGGGTCGTCGACGACCGCCGAAACCGCTTGCGACCCTGAACAATACAAAGAACTTGGGCTATCTCGACAGTTCGGAGAGAGGGCAGTTTCGCATCAACAGTGTTGGCGAGAACCTCGTGGCCATGACGCTCCCCGGCAGCGAACCGGAGCGTAGCCGAAAGAAAGTTCTGTCAACAAAGCCCCGAAAGGCAAAGCCAAAGAAGCGTTGAGAACCCCTCGCGCGAGATCCGCCGATGTCTGCCAGTGCTGATTCCATTGAGGCGTGCTTCCGCGAAGTTGAGCGGGCACGGAATCGCGTTTCGCGAATTAAGACAAAACAGATCACGAGCGCAGACGATCGTGATTATTTGAAGTCAGTAGCCTACTCTTGGTTCAATTCACATCGACCATTACTTGTCGAAAGCATTGCGGAAGACGCGATCGAACCGGTTGACGTCAAGCTTAGGGCGGTACTCGACGCTACCGCTCGATCGACGGCAAAGACCACGTATCTCGTAGCACTGAAGAACGCCAAAGACGCTCTTGCTTCGCTTCGCGGTGTTGCGCTCGTTCCTCCTCGTTCATCGCCCGCTGCTCCGGAATCGCCTCCTGACTTCGCCGCTCTGGCTTCGGACCCCGCAATGAAGGCTACCGTACCCGCAAGGAGCGCAAGCTCACCCTCACCTCTGACGTGCACACCTACGAGAAAGCAGGCAAGTACCGCATCCTGGTCAAGGTGATCGACATCTTCGGCAACGACACCTCGCAAGCCTTCGACGTGGAGGTGAAGTAGCCATGGCCAAGGCCGTCATCGCCTACGACAAGGACCTGCCTGAGATCCCCGGCCGCCGACCGTGGGATAAGCCGACCTCGTTCCTGGTGAAGGACGAGGCGGCCCCGACGGGCTGGCGGGAGGACACCTCGGGCCGGCGCCCGAGCCGACTGCTGTTGGTGCCGAAAATCCGCAAAGCCGTGGACGCTTGGAGAGAAAAAGGCTACCCCGGTGTGTCGGACGTTGCCCGGCGCCTGTTCGAGTACTGGTTCGAGGAAGACCACGAGGTGGCTGGCTTCCCGGTACCCTTGCGGTACTACTTCTGCCAGCGCGAGGCGATCGAGACTCTGGTCTGGTTGGTTGCTGTCGTTTCCAAAGTTTGAAAATCGCTACGAGTCCAATGAGCTCTTTCCGATTTTTAAGAATCGTGTGCTGGATGCCAGTCGCAAAGATTTTGTTGAATATCTAGGCTGGCTTGATCTCGACCCCGCGCATGCCGACCCGATTGAAATTCTTGGATTGACGGGTGGGGAAAGACAAACAGATAGTCTGGAAGTGTTCCCGAAAATTATCAAGCATGCCGATCGATCCTTTTCATGCAGGTTCTTTCTGCATGGTTTACGCCATGTTTCTGAGCCTGCCAGAGTTAAGGCAATCGACCTTACTGCCGGAAGTTCGCTGCAAATCGCGGTCGAGCTCAACAATCCAACCGGACTGGCAATCCAGCTTCAAACCGTGGATTGCTTCATGATTGGTTGGGCACCCCGCTATCTGGTGAACGATCTGATCGAGGTCATCAACGCCCACCCGGATGTGTCAGCATCGGTTGTGCGTGTTAATGAATATGGGGCACCACTTGCGCGGCGTATCCTGGTCGAGCTTAAAGGGCGACTCCCCGCCGACTACGAGCCGATGTCCGGTGGGCAGTTCGAGTTGATTGTCTGATTCCAAAAAGCCAAGCTCATTCCCGACCTGCCGTGCGACCAGCGCCGCCACTGAACATCACGTTGGCCGGCCGTCAACCAAGTCGTTAAGCGGCACGGAGACCACGGATGGAACAAAGCTACACGACAAAACAAGGGCAGTACCTTGCGTTCATTTATTACTACACCAAGCTCCACCGTCAGGCTCCGTCCGAGGCGGATATGCAGCGCTATTTCAATGTCTCTCCGCCGACAGTACATCAGATGATCGTGAATCTGGATAAGCAAGGATGCATCGAG
>MGYT01000013.1:8982-9152 GCA_001801865.1 Gammaproteobacteria bacterium RIFCSPLOWO2_02_FULL_61_13 | reverse complement strand
GCACCGCGCGGAGACTGAACAAGCCGTGTACGACCAGTTGCCCCGTTGCCTGGTGACGTTACAGACGCAGCCGGAGGTCATCCTGGATATTGTCGTTGGGTCATCGCGCCAACAGGCGCGGCTGACCCGTGACAGCATGATTGAGCGGCTGCGGCGGGAATTTTCCGCCA
>MGYT01000013.1:0-8918 GCA_001801865.1 Gammaproteobacteria bacterium RIFCSPLOWO2_02_FULL_61_13 | reverse complement strand
CGCCAGCACACCGCAGCCTTCGACGACATCCACGCTGTGGCGTTCCACCTGTTCATTCACGTCGATGCGCGTCAACACCGCCTGATGCAGTTGCAGATCCAGATGCTGGTACCGGCCCGGACCTGCAACGGCGGCGGTCGCCGCCACCGCCGTGTCCACCAGCCCAACCGCGGCAAAGGGGCAGGACTGGCTGATGCCCAGCAGCAGAGCCAGTTGCGCGGTGGAAAAACTCCCGGGAACGGCGAATATCACTTCTGCCGGCTTGCCGGCACGTTCGTGCAGCGACAGCAGGTGCTGGTAGGCAAGGTCCGCATTGTGGCGCAGCGCACCCGCGGCGGATGGCCATGGATCCTGGCTCAACGCAGACCAAAAGCGATTGTACGTCTGACGGGGATGCAGATGCGTCATGCCGGCGGCCTGCTCGCCAAGGTGCAGGCTGTCCCCCTGGATGACGGCAACGCCCGGACAGTGCAGCACCAGGCGCTCACCCTGGTGGACGCGGATGTCCGCATCGTTGAGCTCGATGATGCAGGGCTGCGACATGTGACCGCGTGTCAGCGCACCTGCAGGTGATAGATAAGGTTGTTATCGCAGTAATTCTGCGTGTCGAGCACCAGGCGTTCCTGCAACAACTGCAACTGGTGCATAAGAAACATGATGACCATGCTGACCACGAGGGCAATGAGCGTGGAGTTGAATGCCACACCGAGGCTGACCGTGACGCCGACAATGTCGCCTTCCACCGCGCGCTGGGCCTGGCCCAGTGCGTCACCGATGCCGCGCACCGTGCCCAGGAAGCCGATGGAGGGGATGGCCCAGATGATGTAGCGCACCAGCGAGAGCTCCGAGTCCAGCCGGTCCGACTCCACATCGCAGACACTGCGCACGGCCGCCGCAGAATCCTGAATGCTGCGCGTGGAACCAAAGCGTTGCAGCGCGGTGAGCAACGCCCGCGGCAACAGGTACTCGCGCTGCTCCTCCGGTAACGCCTGCAATGGGCGCGCGAATTTACGCGCATCCTCGGGCAGGATGCTGGTGCCTTCAGTGACCTCCAGCAGCGAATGGCGCAACAGTCGGCGTTCTTCGATGGTCTGGCGCAACTTCAACCCCATGATGGCCATGGCCCACAGTGCCAGAATGATTTCCGATTCCTGCTCATAATCCTTGAGCACGATATAAATGGAGCGCGGTAGTTCGGCGGTTTCCCCGGCCTCCTGCCGTGCGCGCTGGTCCGCCAGCAACGCATCCGCCGCCGGCCAGACCACCATTACATACAGGGTGTGCACCAGGATGATGGATATGACCAGCGATGCGAGCTGGAAGAAGAAATCGGAGGTGACGGTGTGTTTCATATGTCCACCGGAAAGCTCACCGACAGGTCCTCGGAGATCTCCTCGCTGGGCGTGAAGCTATCCGGGCTCTTTGCGGCAGCGGATGGCGTGGGAGCGGTGGTGGTCGCGGGTTCCGGTTCGCCTGCAGCTTCCGTTGCCGGCGCAGCCGACTGTTCCGGCGGCGGATCGCCTGCTGCCGGTCTGGTCGCATCCTCCTGGGCCAGCGCCACCCCGCCCAGCGCCATGAACAGAACCAGTGTCAATGCCTGTATCAAACTGATCACTCCAGATAACGGGCGATGCGGAAACCTACATCATCGCGCCCCTCGGTGCCATAGTCGCGGAAACTCAGGCGCAACTCGGTTACTGTGCCATGTGCCCAACTGGCGCCGCGTATCACGCGGTGCTGTCCGCCGGCCGGCCCCTGCGGGTCGGTCATGGCGGAGACCTGATCCACGGGCACGTCGTACCAGTCATGCACCCATTCGGCCACGTTGCCGTCCATATCCCACAGCCCCTTGCCGTTGGGAGGAAAGCTGCCCACCGGCGAAGAAACCGGATAGCCATCCTGGTATTTTTCCAGTACCTGGGCCACGAGACCCACGGACGACTGATCGGCAAAATTGCCGCTCTTGGCCGGCGGCGGCAGCGCCTCGCCCCAGGTGAATCGGGTCATGGCGCCGGACTGAAAGCGGGCAGCCCATTCCCATTCAGCTTCCGTGGGCAAGCGATATCCGGCCGCCCCCGGGGTGGCGCCCAGCACCTTTCCGTCCCGCACCTGGTAAAAAGGTTGCAAGCCGTCCTTCTCGCTCAACCAGTTGCAGAACAGCACGGCCCGTTCCCAGGTGACTTTGACTACCGGCTGGTTGGCGCCATCCAGATTTTTCTGCTGGAAATCCCCGGAGCCATGAGTCGGATCGAATTGCTTGAACTGGGCATTGGTGATCTCATTCACGCCGAGATAAAACGGACGCTGCAATGTCACCTCACGCAATGCCTCGTTGGCGCGACGGCCCGGCTCACGGCGCGACGCGCCCAGCGTAAATGTGCCGTTGGGACGAAACAGCTTCAATACCGCCCCGCCCGCCGCCGTGATTTGAGGTTTGATGGCGGCGATCCGCGCCTCTGCTTCCGTCTGCAGCTTGATGTGCACCTGCTGCGGTATGCCGGCGCGGGGTGTGACCGTGGTTTCGTATGCCACATAGCCCGGCTTGTGGATGCGAATGGTGTGGGCGCTGGTATTCAATGTCACGGTTTGCGCCGCCAGCCCACGGCCCTCTCCATCAATGGTCAGTTCGGCATCCGCCGGTGTGGCGCGTATGTCCACGCTGGCGATATCCGGCGTCAAATCCACGTCCAGAGCGCGCCTTTCCCCGGACGCCAGTTGCACATTGCGTTCGGCGCCGGCAAAGCCATCGCGGAACAGTCGCACGGTGCTGGACTGGCCCGGCGCCAGCGCCAGTTCGATGGGTGTGCGTCCCTGGAATTTTCCATCCAGCGTGACACTGGCCCCGGCGGGCCGGCTGCGCAATTCCAATACGGCATCCGCGGGCTGCAACTCAATCTCCGGCAACGTCTGCAACTGTTCAGCGACAATCTGGAGTTCACTGAAGAATGGCTTGTACCCTGACAGCTGCACGCGGATGGCGCGCTTGCCTTCCAATATCTGGACTGTTGACGGCGTGCGCCCCGCGGACTGATCGTCCACGAATATTTCAGCGTTCGCAGGTGTCGAGCTCACCGTCACGTCCGCCCAGGCCGGCTTGAGTTGCAGCATCACCTCCTGCTCGATGCCTTTGCCCTCGATGCTGACGGACTGTTCCAACGGCTGGTACCGATCCAGGCTGACGCGTAGCGCATGAACTCCGGCCTGCAACTCTTTCACCAGCAAAGGTGTGCTGCCGCGCGCTGCGCCATCCACGGCGGCTTCAGCGCCTGGTGGCGCCGACTGCAGGCGCAGCCGGCCCGGCAGTTTTTCCAGCACGAACGACTTGCTTTGATTCTGTTCCGGGCCGATCTCCAGCGTTGTCTGCAGCAGGTGATATCCTTCCGCCCGCGCGGAAAATTCATAGTGGCCGGACCGCAGCAGCAGCCGGCTGCCAAGCTGCAGTTTCAGCATGGCAGCCACTTCAACCTCGGCATCAGCAGGTTCAACCACGATGTGTACCGCGCGGGCGGACAGCACGAACCAGACCACAACCGCGCATAGACACAACGCCAGACCCGCAACCAGTGCCGCCGGCCGCGGGCGCCAGCGGCGCACCGGCCCGCGCGGGGTGGGCGGTGTAAAGGGTGCGGGGCGGATGACGCTGCCCTGGTCAAAGCGCGCCGGCTCGATGCTCCGGAATCCGGGCTCCGCCATCTATTTCCCCGCCTCATTGTCATCCCGAACGAGCGCAGCGAGGACGACCACACGGATGTGGGAGGTACGGGTACAGGGATGTACCCGGTAGAGTCGAGCCGGGAGCGGAGACCGGGAGCAACGCCGGGAGCAGTTGCCGAGGGATCTCGCTGTGACGTACGGCAAGATTCCTCGCGCCGCTCGGAATGACAATTTCAATTTGGGACCCCGCCGATTTGCTCCGTGCATTTAACCTGTACCGGTGTTCCGGTACCGGTGGCTGCCACCGTGAATTCCACGCGCACATCGCGGAAACCGGCGCGTGCCCCGGTTGCCACATACCGGCCTGGCCGCAGCAGGACCTCCTTGCTGGTAAAGCGGCCCAGCCTGGCGACGCGATACACCGTCACCTCGGTGGCGCCATCGGATACCAGGGTCACCGCCACCCGCGTGCGTGACTCCTGCTGCAGGGTGCTCAGCACGGCTATTTGTTGTTTCAGCTTTGTGCCGGGAGACGTCACGCTGCCGGCCCGGGCCAGCAAGGCGGTGGTTTCTTCGTCGACATTGTCATCGGCAAGGCGGTCCGGCCGCGCAATGGCCTGGGCCAGTTGCTGACCCAGATCGCGACGGTCTGCCGCCGTGCTGATTCCTTCCCGCGCCGCGAGCAGGTTGAGATCCATTTTCAGCGCCGCCTCGTACTCCGTCACCGCAGTTCCCCATTCTTCCGACTGCTCCGCGGCGCGGGCTGCCGCCAGATGCTGTTCTATTTCCGCGGACGTCAGCCGCGTTTCGGTCTGACGCAGGGCATCCGTTGCCTCGGGCGCGCCGGCTTGCAGGCGCAGGGCTTCAGTGAAGTGGCCGCGCGCAGCGGTCAGTTGCCCGGCGCCGAGTGCCGCAAACCCCGCACTCATGGCCGCACGATAAGACTGTGCGCCCAACTCGCGCCGGGCCGACTGCAATCGTTCCTGCGCCGCCGCGGAATCCGGATCCAGGTCGCGAGCCTGTTGATACGCGGCGACCGCCGCCGCGAGTTCCCCTGCGCGCGTCCGCTCGTCCCCGGTTCGAATCAGGTCCATGACTTGATCCACCTTGCCGGCCCGCTCTGCGCCTTTTCCTGCACCGGCATCGTCCGGACGGATAAGGAGCGCAGTTTGAAATGCGGCACCGGCGGCATTGCCATTGCCATCAAGCAACGCCTGATTGCCTTGCATCATGGATTGCGTAAATACCGTGTCTGCCTTTTGCACCAGCGCTTCAAACCGCGCGAGTGCTGCCTGATAGCCGGCGCGGGCGCCGGGATAGTCCAGTGCCTGGTATGCGCGTTCACCGGCCGCGAGTTGATCTGCGGCGCTGCGGTAATCTGCCGGGGCCCAGGTCTCCACGCCCATCCCTTTCAGACTTTGATCCAACTCGCGCACCTGCTCCAGCAGATCCTGTGCGGCGCTGCGCGCGGCTTTGCGATCCTCCTCGGATGCGGCGTCCGTGGTTGCAGCGTTCGGCGCCGCCGCCGGCGTTGCCGCGACAGCCCGTGCTTCCGCTGCGGAGAGGGATACAGGAGTGGGGGATTCCCGATGGCCGGCCTGCCACCGGGGCAGGATGAAGATCACGGACAGGGCCACGCAGATCAGGGTTGCCAGCGCCAGCAGTGGCAACCAGCGTGTCTGCCTGGCGCCGGCCTTTACCGCTGCCGCATCGTGCCCCTGGCTGTTGCCGAGCTTGACCGGCGCCGGGGCAATGCGATCGAAGGAGTGCGGTTGTTGCTCCATGGGTCGTGCGCGGAACGACTCCGGGCGCGGCATCAGTGCCGCATCCGGGTGGCTCAATTATTCGCAGGTGCCGGGTCCGGCATGACGCCGGTTTCAGTTCGGTAGATCTCCTGCAGTATCTCGCGCCACTGTGCATATTGCTGATCCACGCTGCCGGACAGCGTCACAGTCCGGTCTTCCAGTTCCATCCGGTGCGGCTGTATGTCCGCATCCAGCGAAGCGGCGATCTCCTTCAGGGACTCCAGGTGCAGTTTCGCCTCCGCGTTCCGATCCAGGCCGCTCTTCACCAGCATGGCGCCGGCGCCGATCCCGACCAGTCCACCCATGGTTCCCAGCGTCCCCAGGCCCGGGTTGTTGCTGTTGGCGCCAAAGTAAATGGCCGCAATGCTGGCCGCGATGGCAGCCACACCGCCCAGCGTGCGCCGCGTAGCGGAACCCCGGGTCTCGCGTAACTGATGAATCTCGGAGTAACTCTCCTGCCGCCATTGCAGATACGGGCTGCGCATCTTGGCCGCGAAGGTGGAGTAATAGTCCTGCAACGTGTCCACGAACAGGTTGTCCCGCTCGCGAATTCGCCGCAGCCGTTCCATCAATGGATCATTTTCCGCCGGCAGGCGCGCGATGCTGTACCGCTCCTTGCCGTCCTTGACCAGGTAGCCGGAATACACCTCGGGGGCGAAGCGTTCGGCGAAGCGGAGTTCGCTGATCGTGCGCAGCGTGCCCACCTGGGCCGGCGTGACCTGGCTGCGAAACGCGGCCATGTCACTGGCAATGCGGTTGTATAGCCCCTGGAATGGCTCAATGGATTTGCTCAGCTCCTTGTCATAGGCGTACTTGCTTGCCTCTTCCTCGTAGGTGCGCGTGAACCAGGTCTTGCCGCTGGAGTCCTGCACGTTGATCGCAAGTTTCAGGAATTCACCGTCGGACTGGAGGATGACGCCGTCCACGAACAGATCCATCTCGCTCTGCCGGTCAGGTATCACGCGCACCACGCCCCAACTGCCGGTATTTTGCAGCGTGGTGGCGAGCACGGTGGGGAAATAGCGCGCCTCGGCCTGACGCACCTCGGGGTAGATGAGTTCCAGTTCCTTGTCAGTCAGGCCTTCGGTGCCGGGTTTGAAAAGGTTTACGCCGACATCCAGCAACATTGACTCCGGCACCGGCCCGGCAACCTCGGGTTGCACCGGTGTCTGTGTCGTGGTCTTCACCGTGGTGGAATTGCAGCCCGGAATCAGAGCCGCCAGCAACAACGACATCAATAACGCGCGCGAGGCTTTCATCATCATTTCACCGGCATGCCTTTGTATTTTCGATATTCATTCCAGAGTTTTTCCCGCAGCACCGGATCCGGTTCCTGCATGGCGGCCTCGCGCAGCTGGCGTGCGACCACATCATCATCGTCACCGCGCGGAATGTCCGTCGGCACGGCGGCCATTGCCACCGGCGCGTGATCTCCAGCACGCGGCGGGGCGGGCATCGCGGGCATGCCGCCGCCCGCGGAATTCGAGACGCTGCCACCCCTCCCACCCGGGCCACCGGTCAGCGGCGGCGCGGTATCACCGTCACCACCCGCTCCGGCCATGCCCCCGCCATCCTCCGAATCAGCGCCGTAACCGTCGTCGTAGCCGGAGCCAGGTTCTTCTTCGTCGGCGCCGAGTGTGCCGCTGTCACGCTGCCGTGCCGCGGCAGCCGCGCGCTCATCCAGCAACATGCCGTCGAATTTTGCCATCTGCTCATTGAGCCGCCCATCCAGCAGCACTACTTGTTCCCCCTGGGTCACGGCACCGGGTTCACCGCCGGCGGCTGTCGTACCTGTGCCGGGGGTGCCGGCCGCACCGGCGGCCTCATCACTCATACCGGGGGATCCGGCCGCGCGTGAAGTACCAGCCGCAGTTGCACCGCCGCCGGTTCCTGCGGCGGCAGCCGGACTGCCCGCGGCACCGGAGGTACCGCCGGGCGGACTGTCTGCGCGACTTGCGGTAGCAGCACCGGATGCAGTCGACAGCGGTGGAGGGCTGCCCGGTTCCGGTTCCGAACCCGGTTGTGCGGCGGCGGCCCCTTGCATGCCCTTGTCAAATGTTTCCAGCGCCGCATCCAGAACCTCGTCCTCCGTTTGTGTTGACGATGGATCCTCCTTTCCGCCACCCGCTGCTGCAGAATCCTGTGCCTGCTGTTGTTGACCGGCGTCGGCGCTGCTGCTGGCCTGCGCCTCTACCGCGCCGGCCGCCGCCGGGGAAGCAGGTTGTGACTGGGAATCGGATTCTGATTCGGACGCGGATTGGGGTTCCGCCTGGGATTGCGATTGCGTCTGTGCGCTGGGTTTGGATTGGGACGTCGATGATGTCGTCGAACTGGAACTTTGCGTGGGCGGTTGCGGTATGGACGGCGGCGTCGGTTGGCTGGGCGGCGTCGAGCAACCTGCGCCGGCCAGGGAGATCATGGCGCAGGCGGCCAGGCGGCGAAGCGTGATCAGGGAATCGAAGCGCATGGGGCCAACCGGGTCAGTTGATGGGGAAACGTTTGACCGTTCCCAGCGTGTCGACGGCCACGCCATTTTCGAAGCGTGGCCGGAACCGGTTCTTGCGCAGCGAATCCAGCACCTTGCGCCGTGCCGAGACCGAAGCGTCGGGACTCTGGTCCGTGATCTCGGCATTGTGCACGCGGCCATTCTTCGTCACGTCGTAGGTGACGGTGACAAAGTTCGCCGGGTTTGCCGGCGCGACCTGCTTGTCGACGCTGGGCACGGACAGCCGCAGCGACGGGACCGGCACCGGGCTGCCAAAAAGGGTCTGGGTCTTTTTGTCGCCATCGGGCAGCCCCGCGAGCAATTGCCAGGCATTTTGATAGTGCTCCAGCGCCGTCTGGTTGCTGCCACGCAGGATGTACCAGTCGCCCAGATGGGTGAGCGCCTCGGCGCGGGATTCCGGTTCAAGTTCGGCATGGGCATCATGGATGGCGATGATGCGTTCCAGGGATTTGCGCGCCGCGAGGAAACGCCGCTCCACGTCAAGGTCCTTTTCACTCTGGGCGCGGGTGTAGGTGCTGATATTCGTGACCGGGATAACGTAACACGACATGGCGATGCGACCAGTGGCGGTACGCACCGGGGTGCATTTCTGCACATAAGCGACGGTGCCGGTGGCCTGGCGATCCACGTACTTGTCCAGCGGGCGGTTGGCATATTCGATCATGGCCTGATAGCTGGCAACGGTGTGTCCGTACAACAGGTCGATCAGGCGCGGGTCGGTTTCTCCATAGCGCTGTTCCGTCAGCTTGATGGACTTTGAGAACAGATGGGCGGCGTCGCTGACCGTGGTATAGCCATCGGTCTTCAGCAGTCCGTCGCGGTATGCCTGGATCTTCCAGCTCCCCACCTGGTCGAAGATTTTCAGCAACTCCTGGTCTCCGTCTTCGTAATTGCGCTGGTAGACCCACAGCAACTGGTCAAAGTTCTGGTCCACGGCCGGCCAGTCGCGCAGG
>MGYT01000012.1:8989-18275 GCA_001801865.1 Gammaproteobacteria bacterium RIFCSPLOWO2_02_FULL_61_13 | reverse complement strand
ATCGCCTTTGCGAAGTAGGTGCGTGCTCGCTGTATCCGGCTTCCTCATGTCCATCACCAATTCGGATTACCTGCTGTCGCTCCAACAGTTAAATAGGCGGATGGTGGTGTAATGGATTTCGGGTAGCGTCTGCCTAATTCGTGGCGGCATGGGTGATCCCCTTGAATTGTCCGGTGTAGGCTGTGGCTTCCACATTAGTCCACGGAAAGGACGCCTGCAATTGTCATGGACGAGACAGCAAAATCCCGGTTCTGGGACCGTTTCATCGCGCTGGCGCGCAAACAGGGCGTTCCCGAGCGCGCGCTGCGCTGGTATGTACACCGTTTGGAGCAATACCTCCGTACCCACGCCGGGCATCCCTTGCGCCGCCACGGTGCGAATGATGTACGGGCGTTCCTGGAGGAGGCGGGTCGGAACGCGAGGTTCGAGGGATGGCAGTTCCGCCAGATGGCCCATGCACTGCAACTCCTGTTCCGGGATTTGCTGCGCGCCCCATGGGCCGCGGCCTTCGACTGGTCGCACTGGCTGGAATCGGCCCGGGAGCTGGAGCCGGACCACCCGACCCTCGCCCGCGAACCGCCGCTGCGGGCTCGCAGCGATGCCGGCCACGCCGGCCAGGCAGCGGATGCCCATCCAAATCTGCTTACGGCACTGAAGGCGGAGCTGCGCCGCCGCAATTACTCGATCCGCACCGAACAAACGTATGTCGAGTGGCTGCGCCGCTTCGTGGCGTTTCATCGCGGGCGCGATGCCCATGAGATGGGTGGCGAAGACGTCGCCGCCTTCCTGAGTCACCTCGCCCTTGATCGCAATGTATCGGCAAGCACGCAGAACCAGGCACTATGGGCCCTGGTCTTTGCGTACAAAAACGTCCTGGGTACAGAGCTTGGGGAATTGACCGGCCTGACACCGGCGCGAAGACCGCGTCGGCTGCCCGTGGTTATGACCCGCGCGGAGGTCGGCCAGTTGCTGGCGGCCGTGGCCGACGGGCAATTCGCGATGATGGCGGGGCTGATGTACGGGACCGGCATGCGCTTGATGGAGTGCGTGCGGCTGCGCATCCTCGACGTTGATTTCGGCTACTCGCAAATCCTGGTCCGGGACGGCAAGGGTGGCAAGGACCGCGTCGTGCCGCTGCCGAATCGGTACCGCGATGCATTGAAGGCGCAGATCGAGTCCGTCGCCAGGCTGCACGAGGCGGATCTGGCGCGAGGATTTGGCGAGGTATTTCTCCCCGAAGCGCTGGCCCGCAAGTACCCGCAGGCGCCGCGCGAATTGCGCTGGCAGTACGTCTTCCCGTCGGGAAAGTTGTCCGCTGATCCACGTTCAGGCAGGGTGCGGCGCCATCACATTCACGAAAACACGCTGCAGCGGGCCATTCAGCGCGCCGTTCGCACCGCCGGATTACACAAGCGCGTGAGCAGCCATACCTTGCGCCACTCGTTCGCCACCCACCTGCTGGATGCCGGCTACGACATCCGCACGGTCCAGGAACTGCTCGGCCACGCCGATGTCTCGACGACGATGATCTACACGCATGTGCTGAATCGCCCGGGCCGGGGCGTGAAGAGTCCCGTGGATATGCCGTGACCCTGCCGGAACGCGCGCCCGGGGAGTCGTTGCCGGGGAAACAGCGTCAGCAGGGATCCCGTCATCTTCGGGACCGCCGATGGTGGGTTACGACGCGACGCCGTGCGTCGCGTCTAACCCACCCTACGAGCGTTCCCGTTTGCGTTGCTGCGCGGCGACCTCGTCGCGGTAGCGCAGCATTGCGGCGTTGCGTTTCGCCACGCCTTCCGGGTCTGAATCCTCCGGCGGCAGGGCGGCGATCACCGCCTCGAAATGCGCCTGTAACGGCGCGCGCGACTCGGGGTAGGGGATGATATAAAGCTGGTTCCTCTTCACGGCGTCGAGTACGTGCTGCGCGAGTTCCACCGGTTCCATGCCCTGGGAATAAATCCGCGCCAGGCTCTCGATGGTCTCTTCGTCGTATTCATAGCCGCTATGGCTGTATTTCTCCGGGCGCGTCTTTATGGACTCCGCGATGTTGGTCTTGACGTTGGCAGGGCACAGTACCGAGACGCCGATATTGTATTTTTCCAGCGCCTGGCGCAGCGCCTCGGACAGGCCCAGCACCGCGAACTTCGACGCGCAATAAATCCCGGCAAAGTTCGACGACAGGAATGCGCCCAGCGAGGCGGTGTTCACGATATGGCCGCCCTGTCCGTGCGCTATCATGCGCGGGACGAAGGTCTGGACGCCATTCACGACGCCGCCGAAGTTCACGTTCATCTGCCAGTCATAGTCGTCGTAGCTGGACTTCTCCAGCGGCCCGAACAGGCTGACGCCGGCGGTGTTGAACAGCAATTGCGCCGGTCCAAACACCCGCTCGGTTTCATCGGCGGCGCGCGCGTAAGCCTCGCGGTCGGTGATGTCGAGCCGGATGCCGTGGCATTCCGTGCCCTGGGCGCGCAATTCCTTCAGCCCGTGCGCCAGGTGATCGTCGCGGATGTCGGCGATGACGACGCGGCAGCCGGCCTTGCCGAACACCTTGGCCTGGCCCAGCGCCACGCCGCTGCCGCCGCCGGTGATGAACGCGACCTTGCCGTTGAAGTCTTCCATCATTCCTCCTTTTTCAGGTATGCATCTGGCAGTCCTAGCGTGCTAGTCACGGCACGCGGTCCGATCTCATGTTGTCGGACACGCCGTGAATACGTCCATTTAGGCTCGCGCGCCGCTGTCCCTGCGGCTTACGGTCCGCCAACATGAGATCCGACCACACGCGCGAATTTGCTTTCCCGTTGCGTCAATAACCCACGGTAAACCGCTTGCGGATGTGCTTCGGTTTTTCGACCTCGTCGATGATGGCGACAGCGAAGTCTTCCTGGCTGATCTTGCTGTCTCCCTTTTCGTCCTTCAGCAACTGGTCGCCGCCGATGCGGAATTTTCCCGTCCGTTCGCCGGGCGTGATCATGATCGAAGGCGAAACGAAACTCCACTCCAGGTCCTTTTCCGTGCGGATGTGCTTCAGGGCTTCTACCGCCGGCGTCGCCTGCACCTTGATCTGCTCCGGAAATCCAGGCGTATCAATGAGCATGACCCCGGGGGCCACTTCCAGGCTTGCGGCGCCGCCGACCACCAGCACGCGCTTGACGCCGGACGCTTTGCAGGCGCTGTACACATGGCGCACATCATTCAGGTCATGCCGCACGCTGACGACGACGGCGTTATGACCCTTGATCAGCCCGGCGAGATTTTTCTCATCCGCCAAGTCGCATTGTTGCGCGGTCAAACCGGCGCGTGCCTCAAGCTTGTCCGCATTGCGCACGATGCCGGTCACCTGGTGCCGACGCTGGAGCGCCTCGTTCAGAACTTTTGTGCCAATGTTTCCGGTGGCCCCGATAAGTGCAATTTTCATGCAGCAACTCCAGGCTGAGTTTGGTGGAACGGCAAAGATACCAATTTGGCGCAGAGCCGGGGTGACTTTTTGCGCCCGTGGGGGCGGGCGGTTCCTTCGATGCTATTATCGGCGGGGCGTCCAACGCGATGCTGCGCGAACAACATAAACAAGAGGGGAGGGGTTCAAAATGGCATCAGACAAAAAGCTCCAGGACCTGGAGAAAAAGGTGGCCACACTCGCCAACCAGGTGGGCATTCTTGAAGACGAGCAGGCAGTGCGCAAGTTGCAGCACACCTACGGCTATTACCTGGACAAGTGCATATACGAGGAGGTCGTGGACCTGTTCGCCGACAAGGACTGCGAGGTGCGGTTCATGCGCGGCGTGTTCAAGGGCAAGCATGGCGTGCGCCGGCTCTACATCGAGCGCTTCGGCAAGAACTTCACCGGCGGCAAGAACGGCCCGGTTTTCGGCTTCCTGCTTGATCATCCGCAGTTGCAGGACATCGTCCACGTGGACCCGGATCGCCGGCTGGCGAAGGGGCGCTTCCGCTCAATGATGCAGGCGGGGCGGCATCATTCCGCCCCCGGTATCGAGGCATCGGCGGGGCTTCCGCGGCAATGGTGGGAAGGCGGAATTTACGAGAACCAGTACGTGCGCGAGAACGGCGTCTGGAAGATCAAGGTGCTGAATTACCGCCCGGTGTTCCACGCCACGTTCGAGCACGGCTGGACATTCACGCCACCGAACTTCGTTCCATTCTTCAATGAGAAGGATGTGTATCCGAAACATCCCGCCGGGCCGGATAGCATCGACCCGACCGCCGTGCTGTGGCCGGAAGTGGACGTGGTGCCGTTCCACTACCCCAATCCCGTGACCGGCAAAAAGTGGCGCGACACCGGAGGCGCTTCGTCCGCGAAGAAGAAGACGGCGCGGAAGAAATCCGGACGCTGACGCAGGAAGGTAGCGATTCAATGACTACCGGTTTCCCCGGGACCATGGACTTCACCGGCTTCAACGCGCCCTCGCGCGTTGAATGCGATGTCTTCGACCTGGAGATTGATGGCACGTTGCCGGAGGAAATCAATGGCTCCTGGTACCGGCTGACGCCGGATGCGCAGTTTCCGCCATTGGATCGCAACGACACCCTCATCAGCGGCGACGGCATGATCAGCCGGTTCCGCTTCAATGACGGCCATGTTGATTTCCGCAGCCGCTACGTGATGACGGAACGGCTCAAGGATGATCGCGCGGCCCGGCGCTCCCTGCACGGCAGGTACCGCAATCCATTTACCGACGATCCGAGCGTGCGCGGCCATCGCCGCGGTGCGGCCAACACCACCCCGGTATGGCACGGCGGCCGGCTGCTGTGCCTCAAGGAGGACAGCCGCGCCATGGAAGTGGATCCGCACACGCTGGAGACGGTCGGCGAATGGAACTACGGCGGCCGGCTCAAGAGCCAGACCATGACCGCCCATCCGCGGCTGGATGTGGAAACCGGGGAACTCTACTTTTTCGGCTATGAAGCCGGCGGCCTGGCGACACGCGATGTGGCGTTCTGCGTCGCCGATCGCAATGGTGAACTGGTGCGCGAGGAATGGTTCCAGGTGCCGTACGTGGCCCTGATGCATGATTTTCTCGTGACGAAAGAGCACGTCATCTTCCCGGTATTTCCGACCACGGCCGACTTGGCGCGGATCCAGGCCGGCGGGGCGCACTGGGTGTGGGAGCCTGACAAGGGCACGTTCATCGGCATAATGCCGCGCGCCGGCAGCGTGAATGACATGCGCTGGTTCCGGGGCGAGGCGCGCATGTCCTTTCACTGCATGAATGGTTTCAGCGATGGCAGCAAGGTGCACATGGATCACTGTGTCAGCGGCGTCAACGTATTCCCTTTCATCCAGCAGGCCTCCGGCATCCATGTGTTGCCGCACGAGTCGTTCGGTGGCCTGGTGCGCTGGACGTTCGATCTGTCGAGGCCGGGCGAAGAGTACGAAGAAGTCATACTGGGTCCACCGGGGGACATGCCGCGGATCGCGGATCGGGATCACATGCGCAATTGCGCGATTGCCTACTACGAGCGCTTCGACCCCGCCAATGGTCCGCCGCTGCTCGCGGGACCGGTCGGCGCCGGGTTCAACACGGTGTCAAGAATAGAACTCGGTCCGGGGAAATTGCGCGACTACCACCAGCCCGGCGCGACTTTCGAAGAGGCCATCCACGTGCCGTCGCGGCAGCCGGGACATGAAGGCTACCTGGTGCTGGCTGCCGAGCTGCACGGCGAAAATCTTTCCGAAGTGCTGGTGCTGCAGGCAGAACGTCCAGACAGCGGGCCGCTTTGCCGCGTCAAGCTTCCCCTGCGTCTGCGCCCGCAGGTGCACGGCAACTGGGTGCCGGCGGTGGTTACAGCTTGAACACCTGTTCCGCATTGGTCTGATACAACTTCTTCCGGTCCGCATCGCTGATGGGCAGATTGTCGGTGATCTGCACCTCGGCCGGCAGGTATTGATAGGGATAGTCCATCGCATACAGGACACGGTCCATGCCCAGCACCTGCTGGCAAAACAGTATGGCGGGTTCCCAGGCCATGCCGCTGGTGGTGATCCAGATGTTCTCCCGCAGGTAATCGCTGAATTTCCTTCGCAGCGGTTTCAGGCGCGGATGTCGGCCGGCGCGCACGGCGGCGCCGTGCATGTGATCGATCCGGTACAGCCAGAAGGGCAGTGCCTCGCCCAGGTGCCCGATGACGAGACGCAGTTTCGGGAAGCGGTCGAAGACGCCGCTGATGATGATGCGCAGCGTGTGCAGGCCGGTCTCCACGCCGAACCCGAACATGGCGCTCTCGACCCCCACCTCGCTCATGGGTTCAAGCATTTTCGGCGACGGCGTTTGCGGGTGCAGGTAGATGGGGACGTCCAGCGCCTCCGCGGCGGCAAATATCTCCCAAAAGGACGGATCGTCCAGGTAGGCGCCGCGGGTGTGGGAATTGATCACCGCGCCCTTCAGCCCGAGCTTGCGCACCGCGCGTTCCAGTTCCCGCGCCGCGGCCGGCGGGTCCTGCGGTGCAACGGCCGCGAGGCCCGAAAATCGCGCCGGGTGCCTGCGGATCGCGTCCGCCAGCATGTCATTGCTCGAGATGGCGACGGCGACGGCTTCGGGCGCAGCGAATATCTGCACGCCGGGCCCGGTGAGGAATATCAACTGGCGGTCGATGCCGGCCGCATCCATGTCCTGGATGCGGCGCGCGTCCAGGTCCTGCAGCCTCGCGACCACGTTGCGCGGGTAATCATGTTTGTCACTCAGGAAGAATCCCCACAGGGACATGAAGCCGGGATCGCGGCCGGGATCGTTGGCGATTATGTCGCGGTACATGCGCAGCATTTCCGGGGGAGCGAAGGCCTCCTCGGTGGCGATTCTCAAAAAAGTCCGCTCGGCGCACATGATTGTTTTCTCCTTCGCAGTCCGGACGCGCCCACGCGCGTTGCTCGCACAGTAATGCAGGTCTCGCACTGACGGCAATATGCGGCGCGGCAGAAAAAAGTTCACCCGCCGGCTATTTCCGTTTACCTTGGGAAACCCGTACGTGATGGAGACCCATGCATGCAACTGACTGACCAGGAGAAGGCGATGCTCGATGGCCGGGTCTGATATCAGCGAGCGATCCCCGGTTGTGAGAGTCGGAGAATCCCGTTACGCCTGGTACGTGGTCGGGGTCCTGATGGTCTGCTACACGCTGTCGTTCGTCGATCGGCAGATACTCAGCCTGCTGGTCACGCCCATCAAGGAAGACCTGGGACTCAACGATACGCAGATCGGCCTGCTGCAGGGACTGGCGTTTGCAATCTTCTACACCGCGTTGGGACTTCCGGCGGGCTGGCTGGCCGATCGTTTCAGCCGGCGCTGGATCGTTGCGGTTGGCGTGTTGCTGTGGAGTTTCATGACCGCGGTTTGCAGCGTGACGCGCAGTTTCTGGTCACTGTTTGCCGCGCGCATCGGCGTCGGCGTGGGGGAAGCGACACTGGGCCCGTGCGCATTCTCGCTGATCTCGGATTACTTTCCACGCGAACGCCTGGGGACGGCGTTGAGCGTCTACTCGATGGGTATCTTCATCGGCTCGGGGTTGGCCTTCATCGTCGGCGGCGTGGTGGTCGGCGCCGTGTCGCACATGCCGCCGGTGGAATTCCCGCTGTTCGGTACCGTCGCCGCATGGCGCCTGACCTTCCTGATAGTCGGCGTTCCAGGTCTCCTGGTCGCGCTATTGATGTGCACCGTGCGTGAGCCGCGGCGCCATGGGCTCCTGACCGAGGCCGATGGCACGACGAGCCGCCTCAATTTCGCCGCTGTGGTCGAGCAGATATCGCAGCGCCGGCTTTCGGTATTCTTCGTTTCTGTCGCCACGATTTTCCAGGCCCTGAACAATTATGCGGTGGGCGCCTGGATACCGGTATTTTTCGAGCGCGCCCATGGCTGGGCGCGTGGTGAAGCAGGCCTTCCGCTCGGCCTGCTGATAGTCACCTTCGGCTGCCTCGGCATGTACCTGGGTGGCCGGTTGTGCGATTACTGGCAGCGACACCGTCGCTACGAAGCACCGCTGCTGGTATCGGTCATCGGCGTCATCGGTGGGGGCGTCTTTGTCGTGCTGGCGACCACGGCATCGAGCGCGGCACTCAGCCTGTTTTTCATGGCGCCCGCCTACTTTTTCCTCGGCTTCCCGATTGGAAGCATTTTTGCATCCATCCAGTGGATATTTCCGAATCAGTTACGGGGACAGGCCGGCGCGCTGTTGCAGATGATCCTGAACATCGGCGGCATGGGACTGGGCCCGCTGTTGCCCGGCGTATTCACCGACTACCTGTTCAACGACCCGCAGCGCATCGGAGATGCTGTTGCCATGACCGTCGCCGCCTCCTCGGTGGCCGGCGCGATCCTGTTCCGCCTGGGCTTTAGTCCCTATCGCGCCGATTTCGCGCGCATGCACGCATCTGAATGATTTCCCGTCTGGAGTTGGCGCCGGGATGCGCAGCGTCAAGTTTCAGCACCGTTGGGGCTGCCCGCGGTGACGTCGGACCTTCACACAGTAATCACGACCTTGCCAAAATGCGACTGGGAGCGGTGGTATTCGAACGCCTCGCGGGCCTGGTCGAAGGGAAATGTCCGGTCGATGATCGGCTGGATGCGGTTGACTTCGATGGCGCGGTTCATGTCCTCGAACATGGCGCGATTGCCGACAAATATTCCATGCAGACTCGCGCCGCGCAGCATCAACGGGTGCGGGCTGGTGTCGCCGCCGCTGGTCAGGACGCCGATGAGACACACGTTGCCCCTGAAACCTATTGACTGGAAGGATTTCGCCAGCGTGCCGGTGCCGCCGACCTCGACAATGTGATCCACGCCGCGCCCGCCACTGATCCGCTGCACTTCCTTCTCCCAATCCGGCGTCTTTTTATAGTTGATCATTTCGTCCGCGCCGGCGGCCTGTGCGCGTTTCAGCTTGTCGTCGCTGGACGAGGTGATGAAGACGCGCGCACCCGCTGCCTTTGCGAATTGAAGCGCGAGCATGGACACGCCGCCGGTGCCCAGGCACAGCACGCTGTCGCCGGGTTTCACCCGGGAGATGACCATCAGCGCGTGCCAGGCCGTCACGCCGGCGCAGGGGAGCGTCGCCGCCTCCGCGAAGGACAGGTTTCCGGGGATCATGACCGCGTCGCGCTCGTTGAACAGCCTGAATTCCACCAGTGTGCCGTCCAGCGGCGATCCCAACGCCGGCCGTGCCTCCGCTGCGGGTGGTCCGTCCACCCAGTTCTCGAAAAACGCGCCGGCAACCCGGTCGCCGGCCTTGAAACGCGTCACGCCCGGGCCGGTCGCGACGACCTCACCCGCGCCGTCCG
>MGYT01000012.1:3030-8981 GCA_001801865.1 Gammaproteobacteria bacterium RIFCSPLOWO2_02_FULL_61_13 | reverse complement strand
CTGGTCGCGGTAGTTCAGCGAGCACGCGCGGATGCGCACCAGTATTTGTCCCGGTCCCGGTTGTGGATCCGGGCGCTCGACGCGCTTCAGGCTGTCGATATTTTCGCTGCCCGCGAGCAGCACGTAGGCTTTCATGGCGCGATTCCTCCTCGGATTGTACGGCGCAGGACTGTAGCGCCATGGACCGCGCGATGCCAGTGCCGTGCAGGTCATGCCCGCTTTCCTTGTGCCGGGCCAGTGCGTTGACGCTTCGCATCCGCAGGAGTAGTTTCCGGAGCCATCATGCGGGAAGAGGAGATACCGGTATTGATTGCCGGCGGCAGTCTCGTCGGGCTGTCCACGGCGATGTTCCTCGCCTGGCACGGCATCCCCGCACTCGTCGTCGAGCGCCATCCAGGCACGGCCATCCACCCACGCGCCGCGATGTTCAACCAGCGCACACTGGAACTCTACCGGAGCGTCGGCATCGAGTCGGAGATACTCGACCGGGCGAACGCGGAATTCCTGCAGGATGGCGCCATCGTGGCGGTGGAAACCCTTGCCGGCCGGGAACTGGCCTCGTTTCTGCCGACGCTGAACCACGGCGTTCTCGATGTCAGCCCGTGCCGGCGCGTGTACTGCACGCAGAACGTGCTGGAGCCCATTCTGCGCCGCCGCGCCGAGGCGCTGGGCGCGCGCACGCGCTTCAATGTCGAAGTCTCCACTTTCGAAACGGATGATGACGGCGTCCGGGCGATCGTCCGGGACCGCGCGGACGGTTCGGAGCTCCTGGTCCGGGCACGCTATATGATCGGCGCCGACGGGAATCGCAGCCCGGTGCGCGAAAGACTCGGGATCCCCATGACCGGCCGCGGTTCGTTTTCGAACAGCGCCACGATCTATTTTCGCGCGGACATCCGGCAGCCCCTGCGTGAGCGGCCGTTCAGCGTCATCTACGTGAACAATTCAAGTCTCACGGGGTTCATGCGCTTCGACACCAGCGGCCAATCCGGCTTCCTGGCGGTCAACGCGATGTTCGGGCCGGATGGCAAGGTCAACGACGTCGCTGCCGAAGTGGATGACGCCCGCTGCGTACAACTGGTGCGCGACGCGATCGGTGTTCCCGATCTGGATGTCGAAATCGTCATCGTGCAGCCCTGGAGGGCGGCGGCCGACGTGGCGGAGCGCTTCCGGAAGGGACCGACCTTCCTCGTCGGCGACGCGGCGCACACGATGCCTCCGACCGGAGGTTTCGGCGGCAACACGGGCGTGCAGGATGCGAACAATCTCGCGTGGAAACTCGCGCTGGTCCTCGACGGCGTTGCCGGTTCCCGGTTGCTCGACACCTATGAAATGGAACGGCAACCGGCCGCGCACTTCGCCGCGGAGCAGGCGTACACGCGGTATGTCAAACGCACCGATCCGAGCCTGGGCGATCATGACCTCCAGGCGCAGGAGGACGATCTGTGCATAGAACTCGGCGAATGCTACCAGTCCCCGGCAGTTTGCCCGTCGGGGCAGGGGCAGCGGCCGGGGCATGTGCACCCGCGCGAGGCAAACGCGCTGCCGGGCACGCGCGCGCCGCATTTGCTGCTGGTCCGCGACGGCCGCGAAATCTCGACGCTGGACCTGCTTGGAAGAAATTTTGTACTGCTGGCAGGGTCGCAGGATGCCGGTTGGTGCGAGGCCGCCCGTGATGCTGCGGCGGATTGCCACCTGCCTCTCGATGCGTGGCGCATCGGCGCCGATCTTGGGGATCCGGCGGGTCGATTTGCGGAGTGTTACGGTATCGGCATGGACGGGGCGGTGCTCATCCGCCCCGATGGCTTCGTCGCGTGGCGTGCACAATCACCGCCGGAGTCACGACGGGGGACACTGGAGACGGCGTTGACTCACCTGTTGTGCAGGGAGTCAGGGCCGCACCGTGCGACCGCGGCGGCCTGACCGATCATCAACACGGGTTCGATCCATCCATGAATTCCCCAGGCGGAAATGCCGCCCGGGCGATCCGACTCCTTACGCCTTCCTGGCGGTGCGCCAGCCTTCCTCCGCGTAGGACTTGCGCGCCACTTCCGCGTAGGGCACCGGGCTCACGATGGCGCGGATCTCCGTTTGCACGTGGCGCTCGACGGTCGGCTTGGCCGATCCGCCGCCTTCCTCGCCCCAGACGAAAGTGACCTCCGTGCCCGGTTCGCAATGTTCCACGTCGAGCATCGCGAGGGTCAACATGGTCCGTTCATTGGAGCTGTAACCGACCCAGGTGGAAACGCCCGCCAGCTTGCCGTTGCGGAGCACCTTGTCGTAGGGCAGCGTGGCGTAGACGGCAGAAGGGAAATCGAAATATTTAGCGCGGTCGCCCTTCTGGAACTGCGTACTGATGACGCGCAGCACATCGTCGCGGTCGAGGGCCAGCGTGACCTTTCGGCGCCGGGGATTGGCAGCCATTTTTTCCAGCGCGGCGCGGCCGATGAAGTCATGGTCAAATTTGACGAACGGACCATAACCCAGGTCGAATGGCGTCAGGTAGTAATCCTCAATGTTGTCGGAGTAGAAACTCCCGCCCAGCGAAGCAATGGCCTC
This sequence comes from Gammaproteobacteria bacterium RIFCSPLOWO2_02_FULL_61_13, assembly GCA_001801865.1. Taxonomy (GTDB): domain Bacteria; phylum Pseudomonadota; class Gammaproteobacteria; order Eutrophobiales; family Eutrophobiaceae; genus 2-02-FULL-61-13. Next base: position 6,422 of record MGYT01000012.1, on the reverse strand, counting down.
GTAGCCGTTTGCCGGCAGCCATTCGCGGTACGCCTTCATCTTTTCCCCGGAATAGATCGCGGGCATTGGCGAAGGGATCCAGCCGGATTCGAGCGTGTTGGATGAATAGGCCCGGGCGCCAACCTGACGCAACCCGAACTCTGCGCCGGCCTCGACAATGGCGGCCCTGACGGCCTCGCCGTCCTGCCACGGACCGAACAGTTCGAAGCCGGGCTGGCCCGCCATGCCGTGGCGCAGCCCGCGGACCTCATGTCCGGCGATGGTGAAGCGCGTCATGTTGAAGAACTTGATATCCGGCACCGGCTTGCCGGTGACCTTGGCGATCACCTTCATCGCGTTCGGGCCCTGTACCTGGTAGCGGTACGCCTTGCGCACAATCGGTCCCTGCCGCGCGGCAGCGCGCTCGTCGCGCTCGAATTTCACCTTGTAGCCGCGTGTCTCGGCGTTGTACTGCACCCAGTTGTGTACCGAAGGCCGCCCCACGATGTTGCAGAGTTCCGGTTCGAGGCAGAACAGGATGACATCGCCGATCACATAACCGTCGTGATTGCAGGCCACGAACTGCTTGGCCTTGTCCACGCCGAATCCCTTGAAGGTGTTGATGCCCAGATCCGATAGCAACCTGATCGCATCCGGACCCTCGATGTACATATCCGTCATGTGGTAGGACTGATTGAACAGCACGCAGGTCTCCTGCCAGCCGCGCTGTTCGTCCCGCCAGTTGGTGTATTCGGGCGGGACCACCGGGTAGACATAGGGTCCGGTCTGGGAATTGCGCAGCAGTTTTACCGGGTTTCCGACTCCCTTTAACAGTTCCTCAAGGTTCCTGTATGTCACGGCTTTTTTCCTCGTAGTGGTAATGGTCCTGGTGTGATCCGGCGGCGGGATATGCCATCGCCATCCGCCCGAAAATGCAGCGCAATCATATCGAAACAGGGTTCGATTTGCGAAATTAGTCGAACCGACTGGTTCGGTACACAAAGTGGCCACAAGGGCCGGCTGCTGTCTGCTAAAATTATCCGATGCATGCGACGGACCGGGAAGCGGGGCCAAGAATCGTTGCGGCGGCGATCACCTACGTTGCGCCGGGCTCATTCATCAACAGGCGGTTTGCGGCGCCGGGAATCGAGCGTAATACCGGCCGCTACGAATCACACCAGGTTACGATCCGGGACGGCCGCGGGATCGAGGAACGTTTCAGTCTGGATAGCAACGGCTTCATGCTGTTCGGGCACCACAGTGCGGTGACGGATTTTTTCGACCAGGAACAGGTCGACCGGATCTATCCCGGCGAGGTCGTGGAGACGGTCAAATCGCTGACCGGCGCAACCCGTGTGGCACCGCTCGGCTGGATGGTCCGCACCTCGGGCGACATGACCCGGCATAAGCGGCAGACCGTCGGGTACACGCACAAGGGCGGCGTTCAGCCGCCAGCCGGCGAGGCGCACGTGGATTTCACGCCGGGCTGCGCCGAAGTTCTTGCGCGCAGGATTTATGCGCAGGTATTCTCGGAAGGAACGGGATATTCCCGTTTCATCGTCTCGAGTCTTTGGCGCGCGTTCTCGGAACCCCCGCAGGACTGTCCGCTCGCCCTGTGCGATGCAGGCAGTGTCGGCCGCGATGAAGGCGTGCCGAATACGATGTTTATTGTCGATCAGTTGCCTGATGAAGAAGCCATGCTCGGGGAGATGCCGAACGAGGACACCGCGATGGCGGCGTCAATATTTCATTTTAATCCCGCTCACCGCTGGTGGTATTTCTCGAACATGAATCGGGACGAGCTGGTGCTGCTGAAATTTCACGACAGCGACGTCACCAAGGCCCTGCGCCCACCCCACACTGCGTTTCATGATCCCAGCATTCCCGGCGCGAAGCCGCGGGAGAGCATCGAATTCCGCACCATCGCCTACTTCGAGTGATGCGCTGACGGTGGACGTGTCCTGTCGTCGGGTGTTGACTTGTGGGGCCGGGTTTACCCGGCCGGGATGCTGATGGCCAGCGATTGATGGCCGGCTAAAGCCGGCCCCACAGCGATAGGGTGGTTAGAGCGCCGCCGCGACGTCACGGTGAATCTGCAGCAGCGCGGGGATGGTCTCGGGCTTGCGACGACCCCAGCCGCATTCGGTCGCGACGCCGAATTTCCCTTGGTAGTGCCGCCGGAAGGTGTTCAAGCGGGCGAGCGTGCCGGGCACGCCGTCGGTGTGGTGAACGAGGCCGATATAGAGTTTCGTGTCCGTGAACTTCAGGTCCTTCAGCGACCTGAAGTACGCGTCATCGGTCCGGTTGCGCGGCACCGGCATCTGCACGAAATCCACGCGCCGCCCGGCGGCGCCCACGGCGGCATTGGCCATGCGCACGCAAGTACCAAGGTCGAGCGGTTCGACCAGATGCGTGTGCTCCAGATCGCCGTAGCACAGGTGCATGCCGAGCAGTGCCTCCTCCGGGACCAGCGGGCTGAGGCGCTGCACATATCCGGTGAAGCGCTCCAACGGGTCGCCGTCCGCCTTCCAGGCCAGCGGTTCGCGGCCCATGCAGTCGCCTGTCGCGGCCGCCATCGTCTCCCAGCAGACGTCCCATTGCAGCACCAGGTCGGCGGGCGGCACAGACTCAACGATGGATTTCACCGCGCGCTTCAGCGTCTCTTCGACGGCGCGCGTCATGATGGCGAAGTCCGACGCATTGCCGGTGCACCAGCGCGTGAAGTCTTCCGGTAGCGGCAGCGACACCTGGAAGCGCGTGTGCGCCGGGATCACGCCTTCGTCCCGCAGGCGCCGGAACACGGGATAGGACTCGCGCGCAAAGCCGGGGTAGGGCAAATCCTTGAAACGCGTCTCGCGCACGCCGGGGCGGACCTTGAATCGCCACATGTCTTCCCAGGTCGTGGGTACCCAGTCCGGCACGTCCTTGAACACGCTGTGTTCGGGGCGCGCACGCGGCCGGTTGACGACTTCGAGATCTGGGTTCGGCTCAAACACCTGGGGCGCGTTGAAGACGATCCACTTTGCCCGGTAACCCGGTTCCCCGTCGCTAATTCCGGCCATCAGGTGGCCGATGGCCGGACCCACCAGCCGGAACACCTGTTCCGCGGTATCCCCGGGCACGCTGCCCACCAGCAGCAGCGGTTTATCCTGAAGGCGGTCCGGCATATTGAGTCTCCACGTCGTTGATCAGGTGCCCGGCATTTTACCCGCCGCGTCCATCGCGCGCCTGAACAGATTGCGCGACCGTGCAATCTCGTCGTCATTCACGACATGTTCCATGCCCGGGTAGATCATCATCTCGGCTTCGGCGCCCATGCGGCGCATGAGGTCGGCAGTCTCCTGCACGCGCGCCACGGGGACCCATTCATCCACGTCGCTGGTTCCCAGGAAAACCGGCGTCCCGTGGAACGT
>MGYT01000012.1:0-3022 GCA_001801865.1 Gammaproteobacteria bacterium RIFCSPLOWO2_02_FULL_61_13 | reverse complement strand
GATGACTCCCCCGGTCAAGGCGATGATCCCGCCGTAACGGCGCGCGTTGCGCACGGCGTATTCGCTGACGAGACAGCCGCCCTGGGAAAAGCCCAGCAACACGATACGCCCGGAATCGATGCCGCTGCGCATGAGTTCACCCACGAGCGTATCCATTCGTTCAAGCGCCTGGTCAAGGCGCGGCTGGTTCGTCTCCAGCGGTTCCATGAAACGGTTCGGATACCAGGAGTTCTCGAACGCGGCCGGCGCCAGGAATGCGACGTCGGGGAGATCCAGTCGGTCGGCAACGCCGAGAATGTCCCCGGTGTCCCGGCCCCGGCCATGCACCATGATGGCGAAAACCCGCGCGGTTGCCGGCGCGCAACCGCGCCGCACGACCGCTTGCGAAAGGTGGGGGTTCATGGAATCAGGGGTCAGGTCTTGCAATCAAGCATGCAGGCGTGATGCCTTGAATTCTCTCGATATCTAGCAGGCATGCTTGATTGCAAGACCTGACCCCTGATTTTGCACAAGACCTGACCCCTGATTCTCCAGGTTCTGATTTAGTAGGTGATCTTTTCCAGTTGCGTCATGATTTGCGCGCGCCTGTCGGCATCCACGAAGGCCGGCAGGATAAAATCATGCCCAAGCCGGTCAGCCGATTCATCGACGCAGAAGCCTTCGGGCACGGAGTACGCGGCCTCGAACAACGCACCGGCCGGCGTGCGGAAATAGATGGAGTGGAAGTAGCCGCGATCCTTTGATTCGGAAACGTCCGTGAACCCCAGTCCCTCAAGATAGTCCTTGTATTCCTTTTGCACGTCCTTGTCGTTCACCTTGAACGCGACGTGGTGCACGATGCCTTCGCCATAGAACCAGCTGCCCTGATCGCGATCCGGCTCGACGATGAATTCCACGGTCTTGCCGGGTCCGCCGCCGTTCACCTCGAAGCGGTGGTACTCGCCGGCCCGGTCATCGCGGGTCTGCTCGAAACCCATGGCCAGCTGCATGAATTTCGCGGACTCCTTGATGGAGCGCACCGACACCGTGACACTGTGCACGCCGCGGATGGCCTTCGCCTCCGGGATATCGTCCGTGCCGCGGGGTTTGCGCGCATCGTTGCGCGTACCCACCAGTTCGTATTCGATCCCGCAGGGGTGATGGAAGCGCAGCCGATTCTCGCCGAACCGCTCCAGCTCGTCGACCTGGTATCCGTGGGATTCGAGACGCGACTTCCAGAACGCCAGCGCCGTATCCGGGATGGAACAGGCGATGGTGCGCACCTGGCCGGTTCCGCGCTCCGCCTTGAGGCCGGTATGCCGGAAGGAGAATGTCGTGATCAGTGTGCTCGGGTCGCCATTTTCGTTGCCGTAATAAAGGTGATAGATGGGCAGCTTGCCGTCGTAAAGGATGGTCTTCTTCACGCTCTTCAGACCCAGGAGGTCGGCATGGAACGTGTAGTCTTCCTGCGCGCCGCCGACGCACAGGGTCAGGTGGTGATGACCGTGTAGGACCTTCATAATATGCGTCTCCCCGCTCCTGCTTTCCCGGATGCCGCCCCGGTGCGTGGGGCCATTCTGGTACAACGGATCAGGTCTGGCAAACGTGCAATTTCCGACGGAAGAGAGGACTGTAGCCGCTACTTGATATGATTGGCGGCATGAAAGATTTTGAGTTTCAGGGCCTGCCATGGAACGTCACGTTCGGCCGCGGCGCGATCCATCGGTTGCCGGGGATCCTTGAGCAGAATGGGCTCCGGCGCGCGCTCATCCTCTCGACGCCGGGCCGGACGCGGCACGCGGGCTTGCTGCAGTCGGTACTCGGGGAATCCGCAGTTGGATTGTTCGCAGGCGCGGCCGTGCATGTTCCGACCGGCGTCGTCCAGGACGCCTGCCGCGCAGCGCGCGCGTGCGCGGCCGACTGCACGGTATCCATTGGTGGCGGTTCTACGACCGGGCTCGGCAAGTTGCTGCGCAGGGAGGTTGGCCTGCCGCAGTTCGCAGTCCCGACTACCTACGCCGGATCGGAAATGACGCCTATCTGGGGCGAGACCACGGGGAAGGCGAAACGCACCGGCCGCGACCCGCAGGTCCTTCCGGTAGCGGTCATTTATGACCCGGAGCTCGTGGTTTCGCTTCCACCAGCCATCGCCGGTCCCAGCGCGCTGAATGCCATGGCGCAGGCCATCGCGAACATTTCGACCAACCCGTTGGTGGGACTCGTGGCGCGCGAGGCGATCCGGGTGCTGGCGGAGGGACTGCCCCGGGTCATGCATGACCACGGAAATGTCGACGCGCATGCCGTCATGCTGCATGGGGCGTGTCTGGCGGGAGCGGCCCTGGGTCTCGGCCGAAGTGGATTGCATCATCGCCTGTGTCACTTGGTAGGCGGCATGTACAATCTGCCGCACGCGGAGACACATGCGGTGATCCTCCCGCACAGCGTGGCCCATACTGCGCACGCTGCGCCGGAGGATGCCGCCCTGATTGCCGCGGCGCTCGGTGCCGGCGACGCTGCGTCGCAGTTGTACCGGTTGCTGATTGAATTTTGCCCAAGACATTCCTTGCGTGCGTTGGGCCTCTCGGAACCTGACGTGGAAACTGCCATCGCCGCCGCGGATGTAGACCCGAGTGACGCTGCCGACATGCGCAGAGTGTTGCTGAACGCGCTGGCGGGCAGCCCGGCCAGCTCGGACGGAAGGACCACCAGTGGAAAGAAAACCAATCTTTAAAAAAGGAGAGGGGGAATACGAATTCGTATGACGAACATCCCGGCATGGGCGACGGCCCTGCTGACCTTGGTTGTCACATTTGGCGTGTACGCGGGCGATCTGCCGCATGCGACACCGGAGGAGGTCGGCCTGTCGAGCGAACGCCTCGCGCGGCTGGACCGGCACCTGCAGGCCTATGTTGACGCGCACAGGCTCGCCGGTGCCGTGGTGCTGATTGCCCGGCATGGCAAGATCGCGCACCTGGGCGCCATGGGCAACGCGAGCGTCGAAGACAACACGCCGATGCAGGCCGACGCCCTGTTCCGCATCTAT
>MGYT01000011.1:26461-27206 GCA_001801865.1 Gammaproteobacteria bacterium RIFCSPLOWO2_02_FULL_61_13 | reverse complement strand
CCGATGGAATATTTTTCCGTACCCGTGTCGTCCTGTACCGATCGGGCCGAGACATTGACCCAGATGATGGATCCATCCTTGCGCAGATAGCGGCGTTCCGCCAGGTGCACATGCGTCCTGCCGTCCCTGGCGGCTTGTGTCAGGCACAGGCTTTCTTCCAGTTCATCGGGATGCACGAGATCCATGGTATGCAGGCGCAGCAGTTCATCGGCACTGTATCCGAGCATTTTGCAGAACGCCGGATTTACCGAGATCAGGCGGTCATCGGCATCCGCCAGCGCAATGCCGACGTTGGTCCATTGGAAGATCTCCCGGTAGCGCTCCTCGCTGGCCCGCAGTGCCGCCTGCGCCTGCACACGCTCAGTAATATCCCTGATGATGCCGACTGAGTTTCTTCCCGCGCCGTTGTCATCCGGGATCCAGCGGGACGAGACATGGACCCAGATGGCTGACCCGTCCTTGCGTACATAACGGCGTTCCCCCTGGTGCACCGGCAACTCAATCTCGTCGCTGATCAGTGTCAGGCGCCGGCTGTTCTCGCAATCATCCGGATGCACGAGATCCATGGTATGCATGTGCAGCAGTTCATCGGCTCGATAACCAAGCAACATGCAAAAGAACGGGTTGACCGATATCAGGCGATCATCGGCATCCGCCATGGCAATGCCGATTTCGGCCCAGGCTAAGGTTTGGCGGGAACGTTCCTCGCTGTCCCGCAGCGCCTCCTCCGCCATTTTGTGCGCGG
>MGYT01000011.1:26134-26421 GCA_001801865.1 Gammaproteobacteria bacterium RIFCSPLOWO2_02_FULL_61_13 | reverse complement strand
CGTGGTGTCCCGGACTGGCCGCATGCTGACCCGCAGCCAGATCCACGACCCGTTCCTGGTCAGAAGCCGAATTTCCTCCGGCTCGGTGTTGAGTCCGGCGAGGCACTTTTTAAAGGCATCCAGAAAATGGCCACGGTCGTCGACATGAACCATCAGCACCCATTGCTCCGGGATCCTGATGTCGTCCAGTGAATAGCCGGTGATATCGAAGAAAGCCCCGGTGACCCACTCGGTGGTTGGTGATCTGTCCGGGGTAACAGACAGGCCGAAAGTGTAATCCGAGGTCA
>MGYT01000011.1:19570-25997 GCA_001801865.1 Gammaproteobacteria bacterium RIFCSPLOWO2_02_FULL_61_13 | reverse complement strand
CGCTCAAGTATAGCTATCCGGGAGCGCCGGCGCTGATTACCAACATCCGCCATGGGCCGTCATTTCCGCCGCGAGGCGGACAGGGCGATCTGCTGTCGCGACCGGTTGGCGCGTACTATGATTGGTTTCGGGCGGCGACTGGGAGGTAATTGCCTGTGTTAATTGCGTGTTCCGGGTCTGCGCAGCTTTCCGCCGTGCTGTTGGCGTTTACAACTGCGCTTCCCGTTTACGCGGACATCGAAGTGGTCGGCAAGGATGGCTGTGTCGTGGAGGCGGCCTTCGACGCCCACTGGCGCAAATTCTCCGACTTCGATATCACCACGGCGCCGCAATCCAGGAGCCTGGAGGTACAGGGCTACCTGTCGACGCAGGATGAGTTACGCGCCATCGAGCGGGATATCACCGGAATCGCGGCGCATATGGAACTGGATCGGGTCGCACGGCTCGAAGCCCGGGACCTGGAACAGGCATTGCGGCAGGGCCTCAAGGTCAATCTCCTGAAAGCCTTCTGGCGCCTGGCGTGGATTACCTACAACACCATTGGCGGGCCCACCGGAAAGACGGAGATGATCAAGGCTGGCCGGTCCTATGCGGAGCTGTTCAGCGAAACGATCTCCGTGGCTTCCACCGCAAAGATGCTCGGCGTGGTGAAAAAGCTGGTGCCGAAGCAATACTCCAAGCTGCCGGGCAACGAAGGCAGGGTGGTCAATGTAGGCGTGGATGCTCTGCTGGAAACCCTGAAGAACAGTGAAAAGAGCCGCACGGAACTGGTTGCCGCCGTTGTCACCAAGGTACTGGACACCGGCAGCAAAGAGGCCCTGGAAGCGAATGCCATGAAGGCGGACATCACGCCGGAAGAGATGGCCATCCTGCGCACGCAATATATCGATCAGCAAAAACTGAAGCACGCCATCGACGTGAGCTATCGCCTGAACGGGGAGCGCCGGGCGCGCATTGAAGCGCTTGAAGCCCAGACGCGGGCGGCCACGGAAAAGGCGGTGGAGTGGGAGACGAAAGAAAAACGCAGGGTGTTTTCCGAACTCAATAAAAGCTGCCGCGGAAAGCTGTCCATGCAGTTCGGCCTGTCGGCCCCGCCGCGGGTGGTGGCCGGCGACGTGGTGGAGATACGTGCGCTGCTACCCCCGGGACGCAAGCAGGAGGATTTGTTTTTTGCGTGGATGGTGGACGGGCAGGGGTCAACCAGTGATTCGGTCGTGCAGCACTTCCAGTCGGTGCGCACCGGTCCGCATACTGTCAGTGTTGGATTTTATGAGAAGGGTCCCGATGGTGCGCACCTCGGCAATCTCAGTGCTGAAATCCAGGTGGTGGAGCCGCCACCGGTGGCCAATGCGCCTGCGGCCGGTGCCGGTCCGATTCGCGTGAAGATTTCCAGCCTGGTGGTCAAGCCAGCCGTGATCATTCCCGGGGACGTGGTGGAGTTTGACGTGGCGTACAGTGTGTCAGGATTGCCGCAGGGCAAGAGCGTCCCGATTGCACTGCGCTACGCAGGCCGCGGCGGCGTGCAGGAATTCGACAAGACCATCCCCGGGGAAATTATCAACGGCAGTTTCACCGGCACATACGCGCTCGCCACGCCGCGCTGGAAGCCCGGGCGCTATACAGTGCATGCCTCGGTCATAGTCGCGGGGACGGCGGTGGATTTCGCAGACGGCAGTTTTATCCTGCGCAAACCCGAAGTGTCGCTGGCCAGGCCGCCGGTCCCGACTGCCGCCGCGGGACCTGCCACCACGAAGGCGCGCGATTTTGTCGGCGACTGGGAAGGCACCGGGACGGTAATACGTGCCCAAGGCCAGGCAGGCTGGCGGCCCGGTGATCGCATGCCGATGAAGGTCAGGATTACCCGTGAAGCCGGCGCGTATCGTGTTTACGATCTGCTGGAGCCGGATACGCCCACGGCCCCGATGCAATCGAAGGTGGTCGGTAACAGCGTGGTGTTTTTCTATAAGGGACCGGCGGTGGATACCCAGGGGTATGAACATCCGGATACGCCTATTGATGCCTCCTGGACCCTGACGTTGCAGGGCAACAATCTGGCGGGTGACTTTGACTTTGCCATGGACGACTTGAGTGTGACTATCAATGTGCAGGCGACTCGTGCTCGTTAGCCGGTTGTTAATCGCCATCGGCGCCCTGGCAGTTTCCATTGCCGTGCCGGCGGATGCATTGATTGGAAACGGCGGGTTCAATGCCGGGCTCGGTCCGCCGTGGGGCACGGGGTTGTACAGCGAAGGCCGCCCGGTCTGGTGGAACAGCCAGGGCTGCCGGTCCGAGGTGTTCATCGACGAAGCGGTTGCCGTGGAGGGTCTGGCCGCGCTGCATATCGTCAATCCCTCCGCCCGCGCTGCGCAGGTCTATGGGACCATGGCGCAGAGAATAGCGATTGAGCCGAACCGGCCGTACCGGGTCACGGTCTGGGTACGGGGACTGGATGTGGCCTCCGCCGGCGCCCTCAGTGTGGTGGTGGATGAGGCCTGGCAAGTGCGGCCCATTGCGCTGCCCGCCGGTTCCTATGCGTGGACCCGGCTGTCAGGCACATTTTCGCTGCCGGTCGATCATGCGGATATCCGCATCCTTGCCGAGGATACGGGCGAGGTCTGGCTGGATGACTTGCAGATAATCCCGCTGGATGCATTGCTGTATTGAACCGCTGATTTCGTGCCGGCCCGTGTGCGGTACCGGTCTGTGTGCTCCGGCGCAAGCCAGATTCATTTTTCCGAATTGAATACGCGGGATAACTGGTTTTTCCAAGACCACATCTGAGATTCGTTTTCTGAAGTGAACATTATCCCAATGTGCGCAGTAGTATTATCGATCAGTTGTGACCACATAACACGACCGGAAAGCAGATACTTTCGTTCTCCCAGCTTGACTTCCATCTCCAGAAAAGTGTTGGCCGGAAGGAGTTGATTGATGCACAGGCGTATTCCGTTTTCTGATACGTCACTGGTCGCGCCGGGGAAGATTGTGCCCTCAAGTTCATGAAATCCCGGGCATGATTGGATCTTCGCTTCAACAGGCAAGACCTGAACAATGCGTCTTTGACCTCGTTTGTCATTCACGGGCACAGAGTCTCTCCTGTTGCAACGGGAGGTCGCGCGATCTCCCGATCATCAATGCATCGCCGATGGCGCCGCCGGTTCCTGCGCCTCGATCTCCAAGTGGATCTCGCCGTCCCTGGCGCGGGCAATGACATGCCCGCCGTGCTGGAGCTGACCAAACCGTAGTTTCTCCGCCATCGCGCTTGATCTTCTCCTGGATGATGCGCGCCATGGGCTGCGCACCCATGCGTTTATTGTACCCCTGTTCGACGAGCGAGGATCGGTACGCGTCCGGCAGGAAGCAGGCCGAATGCACAAACGCGGGAGTGAGTTCCTGTGTAATCGGCGTTCCCCCCGCGTTACTTCCCGGATTGAAACACGCGCGCGACCTGGATTTTCCATGGCCACAGACGATCGTCTTCCTGCGCGGGGAACTGAACGCCGGTATAAGCCAGGTGCTCCTCCACCTGCCCCGACCATATCACGCGCCCGGTCAACAGGAACGTACGGTCCAGCACCTTCGCTTCCAGTTCCAGCAGGCAGTCGAAGGGCAGCAGACGGTCGGTCTGCAGGCGCACGCCACCTTCGGAAATGTCCGTCGTGGCACAGGGGAAGCTGACGCCCTCGAGCTCAGGTTGTTGCGGGCAGGCTTTTACCCGCACCACCACGGGCGCAGAGTGCGGTACCCGTTTGTGAAGGCGCTTTTCGCCACTGGACATCGGGATTCCCCGTCGTGACGGCCGCTGGGAGTCTCCCGGGAATCAATGCACCGCCGACGGCGCCGACGGTTCCTTCGCCTCAATCTCCACGTGGATGTCGCCGTCCTGTGCGCTGACGATGACGTGCCCACCGTGCTCGAGCTGGCCGAACAGCAGTTCCTCGGCCAGCGCGCGCTTGATCTTTTCCTGGATGATGCGCGCCATCGGGCGGGCGCCCATGACCTTGTCGTAGCCATGCTCCGCCAGCCAGGTGCGGGCGGAATCGTCCACATCCATGGCCACCTTCTTCTGATCCAACTGCGCCTGCAGTTCCACCAGGAACTTGTCCACTACGTTCAGGATGGTCTTCATGTCCAGCGGGTTGAACTCGATGATCGCATCCAGGCGGTTGCGGAACTCGGGGCTGAAGGTGCGCTTGATGACCTCCATGGCGTCCGAGGTGTGATCTTGTTGCGTGAAGCCCATGGTCGGACGGCTGATGCGATCCGCCCCGGCGTTGGTGGTCATGATGAAAATCACATTGCGGAAATCCGATTGCCGGCCGTTGGTGTCGGTCAGCGTGCCGTGGTCCATGACCTGCAGCATCAGGTTGAACACATCCGGGTGCGCCTTTTCCATTTCATCCAGCAGCAGCACCGCATGCGGATGCTTGTTGATGGCGTCGGTCAGCAGCCCACCCTGATCGAAACCGATGTATCCCGGCGGCGCGCCGATGAGCCGCGACACCGTGTGCCGTTCCATGTATTCGGACATGTCGAAGCGCACCAGCTCGATGCCCAGCACCCGGGCCAGTTGCCGGCTGACCTCGGTCTTGCCGACGCCGGTGGGGCCGGCAAACAGAAACGCGCCGATGGGGGTCTGCGGATTGCCGAGGCCCGAGCGCGCCATCTTGATGGCGGCGGCCAGCATGCCGATGGCCTGGTCCTGTCCGAACACCACCATTTTCAGATCCCGTTCCAGGTTTCGCATCACGTCCTTGTCGGTGGAGTTAACGGTCTTGGGCGGGATGCGGGCCACCTTGGCGACGATATTTTCAATGTCGGTGACGCCGATGATCTTCTTGCGCTTGGAAGGCGCAACCAGGCGCTGGGAGGCGCCGGCCTCATCGATGATGTCGATGGCCTTGTCCGGCAGGTGCCGATCGGTGATGTAACGATCGGTCAGTTCCGCCGCACTGCGCAGCGCCTGCTGGGTGTAGCGCACGTCGTGGTGTTCCTCGAAACGCGACTTCAGTCCCTGCAGGATCTTCACGGTCTCTTCGATGGACGGCTCGGTGACATCGATCTTCTGGAACCGGCGCGCCAGCGCGCGGTCCTTCTCGAAGATGCCGCGGAATTCCTGGTAGGTGGTGGAGCCGATGCACTTGATCTCGCCCGAGGCCAGCACCGGCTTGATGATGTTGGAGGCGTCCATGACGCCGCCGGAGGCCGCGCCGGCGCCGATGATGGTGTGGATCTCGTCGATGAACAGGATCGAGCCCGGCTTTTTCTTCAGTTGCGCGATCACGCCCTTGAGCCGCTTCTCGAAGTCGCCGCGATACTTGGTGCCTGCCAGCAGCGCGCCCATGTCCAGCGCGTAGATGGTGGACTCCAGCAGCACCTCCGGCACTTCCTTCTCCACGATCATGCGCGCCAGGCCCTCGGCAATGGCGGTCTTTCCCACGCCCGCCTCGCCCACGTAGAGCGGATTGTTCTTGCGGCGGCGGCACAGGATCTGGATAGTGCGCTCCACTTCGTTGGCGCGGCCTATGAGCGGGTCGATCTTCCCGGCGCGCGCCTGTTCATTCAGGTTCACCGCGTAGCTGTCCAGCGCGCCCGGCCCACCTTCCTCGCCGGCTGCGGATTCGCCATCGCCGGTGGGGTTCTCCTGGCCGGGGCCGCGCTCCTCTTCCGGCACCTTGGCGATGCCGTGGGCGATGAAATTGACCACGTCCAGGCGCGCGATGTTCTGACGGCTCAACAGGTACACGGCATGGGATTCGCGCTCGCCGAAGATGGCCACCAGCACGTTGGCGCCGGTGACTTCCTTCTTGCCCGAGGATTGCACGTGGAAAACCGCGCGCTGCAGCACGCGCTGGAATCCCAGCGTCGGCTGGGTCTCGCGCTCGTCGTTATCCGGCAGGATGGTGGAATTGTCGTCAATGAACTTGACCAGTTCATTGTGCAGCACGTTCAAATTGGCGCCGCAGGACTTCAACACCTCGGCCGCGGAACGATTATCCAGCAGCGCAAGCAGCAGGTGCTCCACGGTCATGAATTCATGCCGCCTTTCGCGGATGCGGCGGAAGGCGTCATTCAATGTGTGTTCCAGTTCTTTATCGAGCATGGGAGTCAGGCCTTTTCCATTGTGCAGAGCAGTGGATGCTGATGTTCGCGGGCATAGCTGTTTACCTGTGCCACTTTGGTTTCCGCGACCTCGTGGGTGAAGATGCCGCAAATGCCCTTGCCGCGCGTGTGTACTTCGAGCATCACGCGTGTCGCATTCTGCCGATCCAGGGAGAAGAAGCTCTCCAGGATATGGACGACAAAATCCATGGGCGTGTAGTCGTCATTGATCAGGATGACCTTGTAAAGGGGCGGGCGCTTAAGGCGCGGCTTCGCCTCCTGTACCGCCAGGCCGTCTTCATTTTGATGGCCTGCCTTCTCCGGC
>MGYT01000011.1:16214-19562 GCA_001801865.1 Gammaproteobacteria bacterium RIFCSPLOWO2_02_FULL_61_13 | reverse complement strand
TCCTCCTGCAGTAGCCCGTGGCGTATGCATATATTACAGCGAAGTGCGCGGCCTGGCGGCAAGATCGCGCCGCGGACGGCCCGGGGCGCGGCCCCGGGGGCCGGCGGCGCCTGCCTCTGTGACCCGGTCGGGGCCCATTAATTCAATGAACTTGCGCGCCGCCGGGGAGTTGACCTTGCCGCGCCGCTGGATCAGGCCGTAGCTGCGCCCGGGAAAATAAGTCCGCAGCGAAATACGCGCCAGTTTCTCGCCGCCGGTCAGGCAGATACTGGTGACAATTGAGATGCCCAGGCCCATTTCCACGTAGCGTTTGATTACCTCCCACCCCCCGGCCTCCATCTTCAGCGTGTAATCAAGATTGTGCTGCTGGAAGACAATATCAATGACCCCCCGGGTGGACATCTGCCGCGGTGGCATAATCAAAGGGTAGGGCAGGATGTCCCGCAGCGTGACCCGCTCACGGTCCGCCAGGGGGTGTCCAAGTGGGGTGATCAGCACCGGCTCATAGGAAAACAACGGTGTGAACAGGATATCCTCCGGAATCTGCAGGATCGGGCCGACGGCGAAATCCGCTGTCCCGGACCGCAGCAGCGCCAGGCCGTCAACGCCGGAGGCGTTGTGCAAGGTCACCGGGATATGGGGATAGAGCTGGGAAAAGCGATTTACGAATCCCGGCAGCAGGTACAGCGTGGTGGATTCCCCGGCGGCGATATTCAGGTTACCGGTCACCAGATTGTTGCAACGTTCACGGAATGCCTCCGGCAGTGATTCAAACCCCTCCACCAACGGCAAGGCCAGTTCAAGCAAGTTGCGGCCTTCATTGGTCAGCGCGATACGCGGGCCATGGCGCTCAAACAGGCGTGATCCCAGCTCTTTTTCCAGGGATTGCACCAGCAGCGAGATGGACGGCTGGCTCAGGAACATCTGCTGCGCGGCCCGCGACATGCTGCGGCTCTGGGCGGCGTAGCAGAAGGCGCGCAGTTGCTTGATCCGGTTCTGTTTGTAATAAACCCGCTGCATGCAGTTGGGGATGGCCTAAGTATTAAGAATGTTAATATTCAATATTGACACAATTGAATTGTCAAATTGTGCAATGCAGCGGTAAGTTGCCCGACCGCAGGAATCTGGGGTCAGGTCTTGCATTCAAGCATCGGTTCAAGCAGAACGCCTATGCTTGAATGCAAGACCTGACCCCAATATTTCATTATTAATGGAGCAGGAGGAGTGGGCCATGGGCGCAAATGCCGAAGTCACCAAGCTGGAAAAAGACTGGAAAACGAATCCGCGCTGGAAAGGCTTGAAGCGCGACTATTCTGCCGCCGATGTGGTGCGGCTGCGCGGCAGTTTCCAGATTGAATACACCCTGGCGCGGCGGGGCGCGGAAAAGCTCTGGAAGCTGCTGCACGAGACGCCGTATGTAAACTCCATGGGCGCCATCACCGGGGGCCAGGCCATGCAGCAGGTCAAGGCCGGCGTGAAGGCGATTTACCTCTCCGGCTGGCAGGTGGCGGCCGACGGCAACACCAGCGAGACCATGTACCCGGATCAATCCCTGTACGCGGTGAACTCCGTGCCAGCCATGGTCCGCCGCATCAACAACACCTTCAAGCGCGCCGATGAGATCCAGTGTTCCCGGGGCAAGGGCGGGGTGGATTACTTTGCGCCCATCATTGCCGATGCCGAGGCCGGATTCGGCGGCGTGCTGAACGCCTTCGAATTGATGAAGGGCATGATCGAGGCCGGCGCCGCCGGTGTGCATTTCGAGGATCAGCTCGCGTCAGTGAAAAAGTGCGGGCATATGGGCGGCAAGGTGCTGGTGCCGACCCAGGAGGCCATTCAAAAGCTCGTCGCCGCCCGCCTGGCGGCCGACACCATGGGTGTGCCGACCATCGTGCTGGCGCGCACCGATGCCAATGCCGCGGCATTGCTGACCTCGGACGTGGACCCGCGCGACAAGCGCTTCGTCACCGGCGAACGCACGCCGGAGGGTTTCTACGTCACCAAGGCGGGACTGGATCAGGCCATCGATCGCGGCCTGTCCTACGCCCGGTACGCGGACCTGCTCTGGTGCGAGACCGCCGTGCCGGATCTGGACGAGGCGAAACGCTTCGCCGAGGCCATCAAGAAGCAGTACCCGGACCAGTTGCTGGCCTACAACTGCTCGCCGTCCTTCAACTGGAAGAAGAACCTGGACGACGCCACCATCGCCACCTTCCAAAAGGAGCTGGGCGCCATGGGCTACAAGTACCAGTTCGTCACGCTGGCTGGAATCCACAGCATGTGGCTCAACATGTTCGACGTGGCGAAGGAATACGTGGCCAAGGGGATGACGGCCTATGTGGAAATGGTGCAGGAGCGGGAATTCGCCGCCGCCAAACGCGGTTACACCTTCGCCAGCCACCAGCAGGAAGTGGGCGCCGGTTACTTTGATGACGTGACCACGGTGATCCAGGGTGGGCAGAGTTCGGTGACCGCGCTGTCCGGGTCCACGGAGGAAGAGCAGTTCCACCATTGAGTGAGCAAGACAGGGGCCGGGGCTTTCGCTCCGGCCCCACAAGACGGTACGCTGGCACGAATTGTGGGGCCGGGTTTACCCCGGCCATCCTCATGCATTTGCACTTCTGTCACAGTCCCCGGTCATAATGCCGGTACCGCGCCATGATCTTTCACCAGCACTTCCTTGAACGATTGCGCGCGCTCCGCGAGCGTGACGCGCAGACGTTTCCGCCGGATGTGCTGCCCGCGGAATTTTCCCGCGCCGCGGTGCTGCTGCCCTTCTGGCCGACGGACGCAGGGGGCGTGGAAGTGGCAATGATGTTGCGGCCGGATCACATGCCCAGTCACCCGGGACAGGTGTCGTTCCCGGGCGGGCGCTGCCACGAATCGGATGCATCCCCGGCGGACACTGCGCTGCGGGAAACCCACGAGGAACTCGGGATCGACCCGGCCGATGTCCGCGTCATGGGACGCCTGGACGATGCCTGGAGCGTGGCCGGGCACCACGTGATCCCCTATGTGGGCTGGCTCGATCAACGGCCGCGGTTGAACCCGAATCCACGCGAGGTGGCAGAGGTGCTCATCGTGGACGTGGAAGTGTTGATGCGCCCGGAGAATGCCTACGATCACAAGGTCATGTTCCGGGGCGTCGAGCGGACCACGCCGGGATTTCGCTGGTCGGAAGAGGATTACGTCTGGGGACTGACCGCGGACATCCTGCTGGAATTATTGCTCTGGGTGCGGAGCGAACCCTCCAGCCGCGCGGCGCAGCGCATGCAGCGCATGGGATTCCTGAAGTAAATCCGGGGTCAGGTCTTGCGATCAAGCACGGACGGGCGTCTCGAACGTCCG
>MGYT01000011.1:12314-16189 GCA_001801865.1 Gammaproteobacteria bacterium RIFCSPLOWO2_02_FULL_61_13 | reverse complement strand
GTTTCCCCGGCCTTGTGACCGCCGTCAGTGACTCCTATGCGCGGCGAATGCCATGCGATCCAGCAGCGCCAGCAGCACCGCCGAGAATACGAATGTCATGTGGAGGATGACGTACCACATGATCTTGTCATTTTGGACCTCCTGCACCTGCATGAAGATCCTGAGCAGGTGAATGGAGGAGATGGCGACAATGGAGGCCGCGACCTTCAGTTTTAATGTGGCGGCGTCCAGTTTACCGAGCCAGCTTAGCTCGTTGCCCTTGCCCTCTACGTCCAGCGTCGAGACGAAATTCTCATAGCCGCTCAGCATCACCATGATCACCAGGCTGCCCACCAGCGTCATGTCGATCAGCGACAGCAAGCCGAGGATCAGGTTGGCCTCGGGCATGGTCAGCAGTTCGCTGAATACATGTCCCACCTCCTGGAAAAACTTGATCGCCAGCGCCAGCAGGGCCAGGGACAAACCCAGATAGACCGGCGCCAGGATCCAGCGGCTGGCGAACAGGGCGCGTTCAATGAATCGTTCGATCATGTTATTGCTCTCCACGGAAATGCTCAGGCCAACAAACGGCCCAGAATTCTTTCATACATGCGGGTCAGTGTCTCCAAATCGGCAACGCTGACACATTCATTCACCTTGTGAATGGTGCGATTCACCGGTCCCAGTTCCACCACCTCCGCCCCGGTGGGCGCGATGAAGCGGCCGTCGGAGGTGCCGCCGGCGGTCGACGGGACCGTGTCCCGCCCAGCCACGTCTTTGATAACGGTCCGCACCGCGTCAAACAACTGACCGGCGGCAGTGAGAAAGGGCAGGTTGGGAGTCTGCCAGTGGAGTTTGAATTTCAACTTGTGGCGGGTCAGCACCTCCGCCATCCGGGCCTGTATCTGCGCTGGCGTCAGGGCGGTGGAGAATCTGAAATTGAACAGGATTTCCACTTGGCCCGGAATGACATTGTCGGCGCCGGTGCCCGCGTGAATATTGGAGATCTGGAAACTGGTGGGCGGATAGTGCTCATTGCCGCGGTCCCATTCCGTCGCGCACAGTTCGGCCAGCGCCGGGGCGCTGGCATGAATCGGATTGTCGGCGAGGTGCGGGTAGGCCACGTGGCCCTGCACGCCTTCCACCACCAGGGTGCCGGTCAACGATCCCCGGCGTCCGTTTTTGACCACGTCGCCCAGGGCTTCCAGGCTGGAGGGCTCACCCACCAGGCACCAGTCAATCTTCACATTATTCCTGCCGAGGAATTCGACCACCCGGCGCGTGCCGTCCTGCGCCGTGCCTTCCTCATCGCTGGTCAACAGCAACGCCGCAGTCCCTCGATGATCCGGAATTGCCGCGACGAATTTTTCCAGCGCGATGGCCATGGCGGCCACACTGCCCTTCATGTCGGCGGCGCCGCGGCCATAGAGCATGCCGTCCCGCACCACCGGATCGAACGGATCGCCGTGCCAGTCCGTTACCGGGCCGGTGGGGACTACATCGGTATGACCGAGGAACGCAAAGACCGGCGCGCCGCTGCCATGGGTGATCCAGAGGTTGTCCACATCGCCGAAGCGCAGATGTTCGGCATGAAACCCCAGCGGCTTCAGCTTTTCCGCGATCAACTGCTGACAGCCGGCGTCGTCGGGCGTCACCGAGCGGCGGCGGATGAGTTCCATTGCAAGGTCAAGAGCCATAGCTGGCGGAATCGTAAATGCTTGCAGGCAAATGTGCCACAGAATGCACGTCGGCGCTCCGATCACGTTCTGGCGGACCGTAAGCCGCAGGGATGCGGCGCTTCGAGCCTACATGGATGTATTCACGGCGTGTCCGCAAGAACGTGATCGGAGTGACGGCGTGCAAGGGAATTGCCGTTTTGAACTAATCGAAGACAGCCAGCAGTTCCCCCACCCGATCCCGTCGCCGGATATCGCAACTGATCAAGCGTCTGACCGTAAAACCTTCGATGCGCGCGCCTGCGGTGGAGTACAGCGCCCGTGTTGCCACGGTGTCGTGGTTCGAGATCACGACCTGGATGCCACGGCTCGCCAGGCCTTGCGCAAGCTGTGCCAGCCGCTCCTGATCCTTCCAGTCGAAGCCGCCGGTGTGGTAATCCGTAAAGTGAGCGGTGCGGCTCAGCGGCGTGTAAGGCGGATCGCAGTACACGACATCTCCGTGTCGCGCCAGCGCCATTGACTCCTCGAACCCGGCCTGCATGAAGCGCGCATGTTGCGCCCTGGCAATGAAGCCGCGCATTTCCAGCTCCGGAAAATGGGGCCGGCGGTAGCGGCCAAACGGTGTGTTGAATCCGCCGCTGGCGTTGTAGCGGCACAGGCCGTTGTAGCAATGCCGGTTCAGATAAATAAACAGCGCGGCACGGCGGCGCGAGTGCCGGGTGCCATTGAACTCCTCGCGCAAGGCGTAATAGCGCGCACTCTGATTGGTTTCCGGCTGGAACAACTCCCGGCTGGCCTCGATCAATTCATTGCCGGCGTTTACCAGCCGCGTGTACAGGTCGATGAGATCCAGATTGCTGTCCGCGACAATGAAGTGCCCGTAATTCGTATTCAGGAACACCGCGCCGGAACCCGCGAACGGTTCAATCAACCGCCGCCCTGCGCCAAGTGCGGACCGGATCCGATCCACCAGGCGGTACTTGCCTCCGGGCCACTTCAGAAACGGCCGGACAGGCGGGGGCAAAACCGGGTTTTGCATCAACTTGCCGCGCCGCGTGCGGCAGGGTATTCGTCCAGTGTGTGGGCCTGAATGCTGAGCGCGTGGATCTCTCCCGGCATCAGATCGGCAACGGCCTGGTAAACCAGTTGGTGGCGCTGCACCAGGTTTTTGCCGCGAAAAAGATCCGA
The DNA here is from genome assembly GCA_001801865.1 of Gammaproteobacteria bacterium RIFCSPLOWO2_02_FULL_61_13. Taxonomy (GTDB): domain Bacteria; phylum Pseudomonadota; class Gammaproteobacteria; order Eutrophobiales; family Eutrophobiaceae; genus 2-02-FULL-61-13. Next base: position 13,346 of record MGYT01000011.1, on the reverse strand, counting down.
CACCACCACGACGCTGAAATGCCCGGCGCCGCCATGGCCGGCGTGACCGGCGTGGTGATGGGAGTCGTCCCGGATCTCCAGTTGCCCCGGGGCGAGGGCTTGTTGCAGGCGCGTGCGGATTGCCTCGACCCGGTCCATGGGACTATTCCGGAAAGGACTTGTTGAAGGGGCGCACCGTGACGCGGGCGTAAACACCGCCCTGACGAAACGGATCGGTCTCCGCCCATTGCGTTGCCGCCGCCGGGGATTCGAATTCGGCCACGATCAGGCTGCCGGTGAATCCGGCGGGGCCGGGATCCCTGGCATCAATGGCGGGCAGCGGTCCCGCCAGAACCAACCGCCCTTCGGCTTGCAGCGCGCGCAACCGTTCCACGTGCCCGGGCCGGAGCCGCTTCCGGCTCTCGAGGCTGCCGGGCGAGTCTTCACACAGGATGGCGTACAACATCAGCCCTTCTCACTCTCATTCGCATTCTTGGGTTCTTCCATGTAGCGCGACAGGAACAATGACTGTCCGACGACGAACACAAACGTCAGCCCCAGGATCCCGAACATTTTGAAGTTGACCCAGACCTCGTCGCTGAAATTGAACGCCACGTAGAGATTGGCGATGCCCATGACAAGAAAAAATCCCACCCAGCTCAGGTTGAGCCGCAGCCACACTCGGCGCGGCAATTGCACCGCCTGTTCCATCATGCGCTGCACGATGGGCTTCCCGCCGAGGAACTGGCTGCCCAGGAATACCAGCGCGAACAGCCAGTTCACCGCCGTCGGCTTCCATTTGATGAAGGTCTTGTCCTGCAACAGCAGCGTGGCGCCTCCCAGCAACAGGATCAGCAGAAAGGTGATGATGTGCATCTTCTCGATCTTGTGTTTCAGCAGCCAGAGGACGCCAATCTGGACGGCGGAGGCGACAATCGCCGCGGCCGTGGCGACATAAATTGCCTGCGCCCGGTCGCCGGGCAGGTAAAAGGCGATAAAGAACGCCAGCACCGGAAGAAAATCCACGAGAAACTTCATGTAACCGCGCCTGTT
>MGYT01000011.1:10256-12280 GCA_001801865.1 Gammaproteobacteria bacterium RIFCSPLOWO2_02_FULL_61_13 | reverse complement strand
CCTGACCCCAATACACTATCGCCGATCATTATAGGGGCCGGTGTTGACACGTCCATGGGGACCCTTCGAAATCAATGACCTGGGCGCGATGGCGGCTGCCCCGGGGGGCCCGGCGCTGCAGTGTATAATCCCGGCCGATCCATGTTTCGCGGGCTGCTGAAATGCTCGCTTTGAGGAGGGAACCTTGGCAATACCCGGCAATCCGCGCGTCATGTCCGGCATGCGACCGACAGGCGCGCTTCATCTCGGTCATTACCACGGTGTTCTCAGAAACTGGCTCAAGTTGCAGAGCGAGTATGAGTGCTTTTTTTCCGTGGTGGACTGGCACGCCATGACCACCGACTACGCCGATCCGCGTGAAATCGGGCCCAACGTCTGGGAAATGGTCATTGACTGGCTGGCCGTGGGCATCAATCCGGGCCAGGCCAAGATTTTCGTGCAGTCGCGTGTGCCCGAACATGCGGAGCTGCACCTGCTTTTGTCCATGTTCACGCCGATATCATGGCTGGAACGCGTCCCCACCTACAAGGACCAGCAGGAAAAACTCAAGTCCAAGGATCTCACCACCTACGGCTTTCTCGGTTACCCGTTGCTGCAGGCTGCCGACATTATTATCTATAAGGCCAGCTATGTGCCGGTGGGAGAGGACCAGGTCGCCCACGTGGAGATGGCGCGGGAAGTGGCGCGGCGCTTCAATTTCCTTTATGGCCGCGAGGCGGGATTCGAGGAGAAGGCCGAGGCCGCCGCGAAGAAGATGGGCAAGAAGAACAACGAGCAGTACCACGAGCTGCGCCGCAGCTACCAGGAACAGGGCAATGTCGAAGCGCTGGAGAAGGCCAAGGCGCTGATCGAATCGCAAAAGCGCGTCACCATCGGCGACCGCGAGCGGCTCATGGGGTACCTGGAGGGCGGCGGCAAGATCATCTTCCCGGAGCCCCGGGCGTTGCTGACGCCTGCGCCCAAGATGCCGGGACTGGATGGACACAAGATGTCCAAGTCCTACGACAACACCATCACGCTGCGGGAAAATCCCACCAACGTGGAGGAGAAGATCAAGCGGATGCCCACGGACCCGGCGCGCGTCCGGCGCACTGATCCCGGCAACCCGGACAAGTGCCCGGTGTGGAATTTTCACGAGGTCTATTCCGATGACAGCCTGAAGAAATGGGTGCAGGAAGGTTGCCGCAGCGCCGGCATCGGCTGCCTGGAATGCAAGCAGCCCCTGATCGACGCCATCCTCAAGGAGCAGGGACCGATCCGCGAACGCGCGCAGGAATACCAGCAGGACAAGGAACTGGTACGCGGCATCGTCAGCCAGGGCTGCGAAGCCGCCCGCGACGTGGCGCAGGAGACGATGGAAGAGGTGCGGGAAGCGATGGGGCTTTCGTACAGATGACCGCTACACCAGAACAATCGCCAACCCATCCTGACCAGGAGGAGATGCCCTTCGCCATTGTGCAGGGCACGGCGATGACGGAGATGCCGAAGGATCTGTACATCCCGCCTGACGCCCTCGAGGTGTTCCTCGAGACCTTTGAGGGGCCGCTGGATCTGCTGCTGTATCTGATCCGCCGGCAGAACCTCGACATCCTCGATATTCCCATCGCGCGCATCACCGAACAGTACATGCGCTACATCGAGTTGATGGAGGTGCTGCAACTGGAACTGGCGGGGGAATACCTGGTCATGGCGGCGATGCTGGCGGAGATCAAATCGCGCCTGTTGTTGCCGCGGCCGCAGGACGCCGAAGCGGAAGAGGATGACCCGCGCGCCGAACTGGTGCGTCGCCTGCAGGAGTACGAACGTTTCAAGCAGGCGGCGGAGGATTTCGACGCACTGCCGCGCATGGAGCGGGAGTTGTTCGCCACCATCATCGAGTTTCCCGATCGGCGCACGCAACAAAAGCCGCCGCAGGTGACATTGGATTCAGTGCTGCGCGTGTTTGCCGAGGTGATGGCGCGGGCGGACATGTTTTCCAGTCATCACATCACGCGCGAGCCGCTGTCGGTGCGTGAGCGCATGAG
>MGYT01000011.1:4564-10148 GCA_001801865.1 Gammaproteobacteria bacterium RIFCSPLOWO2_02_FULL_61_13 | reverse complement strand
ATTGCTGAAGGAGTCATTGATAGAAATGGTGCAGAACGAGATCAACGGACCGATTTACGTGCAGGCGGCCGCATGAGCCCGGAGTCATTGAAGCCCACGCTCGAGGCGGCCATCATGGCGTCCAGCGAGCCGCTGGCCGTGAATGAGATACTGGCGCTGTTCGAGGGTGACCTGGAAAAGCCGGACCGCGATGCGGTGCGCGCGGCGTTGGAACAATTACAGGCGGACTACACGGATCGCGGCATCGAACTGGTGGAAGTGGCCAGCGGTTACCGGTTCCAGGTCCGCGCCCGCTATGCGGAATGGGTCAACCGCCTGTTCGACGAAAAGCCGCAGCGCTATTCGCGCGCGTTGCTGGAAACACTGGCCATCATTGCCTATCGCCAGCCCATCACCCGCGCCGAGATTGAGAATGTCCGCGGCGTCAGTGTCAGCACCGGCATCATCAAGACCTTGCAGGAGCGCGAGTGGGTGCGTGTCGTCGGCAACCGCGAGGTTCCGGGGCGGCCCGAGTTGCTGGCCACGACGCGCCAGTTCCTCGACTACTTCAATTTGAAGAGCCTGTCCGACCTGCCGACGCTGGCGGAAGTTAAGGATTTCGACAAGATGAACCCGGACTTGTTCGAGGGCATGGAACTGCCGCCGCTGAAGACCGGTGTGGTTGCCGAAGGGGGCGAGGGCATCGATATCGATGTGGAGTACAGCGGAAATAATCGGCCGGTTGAGGACAATGTAGTCCCGTTTGTACCCCCCAGCGGTGACTGAAGCCGCCGCAGAACGCATCCAGAAGGTGCTCGCCCGCGCCGGGTTGGGATCGCGGCGCGAGATCGAGGGCTGGATCACGGCGGGCCGCATCGCCGTGAACGGCAAGATCGCCGGCCTCGGCGACAAGGTTGGCCCCAGGGATCGGGTCGAGCTGGATGGCCGGTTGCTGACCGCCAATGCCCCACTGGAACAGCCGTCACGAGTCCTGGCTTATCACAAGCCCGCCGGCGAGATCTGCACCCGCTCCGATCCGGAAGGCCGTCCCACCGTATTCCAGAATCTGCCGCGCCTGAAAGACGCGCGCTGGATCAGCGTCGGGCGCCTGGACTTCAACACCGCGGGCATGCTGTTGTTCACCAATGACGGCGAACTGGCCCACGCGTTGATGCATCCGTCGCGCGAGATCGAGCGTGAGTACGCGGTGCGTGTACGCGGCAAGGCCAATGAGGAACGGTTGGCGCAATTGTTAAAGGGAGTTGAGTTGGAGGATGGACCGGCCAAATTCCTGAAGATCACCGACGCCGGCGGCGAGGGCAGCAATCACTGGTACCACGTGATACTGGCGGAAGGCCGCAACCGCGAGGTGCGCCGATTGTGGGAGGCCGTGGGCATCGAAGTCAGCCGACTGATCCGCGTGCGCTTCGGACCCTGCGGCTTGCCCCGGGAACGGCGTCTCGGAGCGACCTGGGAACTGACCCCGGTGGAAATCGATCAACTGCGCGTGCTGGCGGGATTGAAACCATTGCTGCCGGCGAAGCCGGCGCCGAGGCGGACGTTGAGTCGCAGTGGGAAGAAAGTTGAAAGTGGAAAGCGGAAAGTGAAAAGTGGAAGGCACAGGTACGGTCGGTGACAGGGGTCAGCGCATACGCGCTGACTCCGTACGAGTGTGGAAGTTCCTTGAATCTTCAAACCTGATATCTCCATAAACATTATCAGGTGACATACATGGCCGGTGGCTGGTCAAAGGACGGGGCAGTACAGGATCAAACCGCCTGCTATCTGGAATAATAATCGAATGAATCAAGCGAAAATTCGTGGCCAACGTTTAATATACGTCGCCTGTATATCAACTCTGCTGTTTCATTCCAGCTTTACCCTTGCGGCAGAAAACCCGGCTGATCCCGAATGGTTTCGTGAGTTCCTGGAACCATATCGCACGGAGTTCAACCTGCCTGCGTTGGCAGCGAGCGTTGTCATTGATGGCAAGGTCATTGCCGCTTCTGTTGTCGGAGTGCGCAAGGTTCGTGACCCGGCGCCGGCGGAACAGAATGATCGATTTCACATCGGTTCAATTGCCAAACCGGTCACCGTCACAATGCTGGCCCGGTTAATCGAGCAGGGATTTTTCAACTGGAATGACACGCTTGAAGAAATGTTTCCCGATCTGGTCAGGATAATGCAACCGGATTATCGCAACGTCACCATAGAACAACTTGTCACCCACACCAGCGGCATGCCTTATCAACCGGCCACCCCGGAAAGCGAAACAGACAAACACGGCACGACAGCAGCGGCGAAACGTGAAGGCTATGTCATCGCAGCGTTGAAAGACAAGCCGGAAGCAAAACCCGGCACCAAATCAATTTACGGCGGAGGACATATACTTGCTGCACATTATGCCGAAGCATTTATGCAGCTACCTTATGAAGACCTGACGCATGAACAAGTATTTGTTCCACTGAAAATGTTCACCGCCCGCTTTGGACCACCTGCGACACCGGGAAGACCGGATGCGCCATGGGAACATGTAATCGAAAATGGTGAAACCAAATCCATAGCCCCGCAACAGGATCAATTCCTGCAAGCACGATCGCCTGTGGGCAGAAACCTGTGTATGTCCATCGCCGACCTTGGCAGGTTTGCAGCAATCTATTTACCGGCGGCAAAAAGGAGAACCGGCTATCTCAAACCGGAAACTTTCAATTACCTGTATACGCCGATACCGCCTGCCGGCGCAGGTCCGGCCTGGGCTATCAGCACTGTCGACTGGGCCAAAGGCAAAATACTCTGGCATTCAGGCAGCACACTGAGAAATTTTGCGTTATGTCATGTGGTACTGGAAGAAAACTATGCGATTTGTCTTGCGACCAATATCTGGTACGAGGGCGTACATCAGAATATGGATCGGGTAAATCAAGCTATTGTCGCGCAGATTCATGCCGGGAGCTTCAGGTGACGGTCTGGATTCTGCTGCTTTTTTTACCATCTTCTTTTTGACTCCAACTCCGGTAGGCGATATCGTTGCGCCCCCTTCGGACCCATAGGCACGGATCTCCATGACCACCCGGCGGCCGCTGGTAGCGGCCAACTGGAAGATGAATGGAAGGCTGGCCAGCCTGCGCCCGCTGGTGGCGGAAATCCGGGCCGGCGTGGAGGGATGCAGGGCGGAAGTGGCGCTGTGCGTGCCATTTCCCTACCTGGGAGAAGTCGGCTCGAAGCTGGCCGGTTCCGCCATTGAGTTGGGCGCGCAGAATGTCTCCGAGCATGAATCCGGGGCCTTCACCGGCGAAGTGTCCGCGGCCATGCTGCGCGACTATAATTGCCGCTTCGCCGTGGTGGGCCACAGCGAGCGCCGGACCCTGTATGGGGAATCCGACGCCCTGGTGGCGGCAAAGTTTGTCCACGCCATCCGCTCCGGATTGACCGCCATACTTTGCGTGGGCGAGTCGCTGGCAGAACGGGAATCCGGGCAGACCGAGGAAGTAGTGGCGCGCCAATTGGATACGGTGATCAAGACCGCTGGCGTGGAGCAGTTCAGCCAGGCGGTGGTGGCCTATGAACCCGTGTGGGCCATCGGCACCGGGCGCACCGCGACCGCGGAACAGGCGCAGGAAGTGCACGCATTCATCCGCCTGCGCATTGCCCGCCACGATGACGATGTGGCCGATGGCCTGCGCATCATTTATGGCGGCAGCGTAAAGGGCGGGAATGCGAAGGAAATTTTTGCCATGGCAGATGTGGATGGAGGACTGATCGGCGGGGCATCGCTGAACGGCGCGGAGTTTGTGCAGATCTGCCGCGCGGCATAGGGAGTTTTTGTAGGGCGGGCTTCAGCCCGCCAGATTCGAATTGATTATTGGAAAGGACCGGAAATGGAAACAGTACAGACAGTATTAATGGTAGTGCAGGTATTGACCGCAATGACGCTGATCGGATTTATCCTGATCCAGCAGGGCAAGGGCGCCGATGCCGGTGCGGCCTTCGGCAGTGGCGCATCGGCGACGGTGTTCGGCGCCCGTGGTTCGGGCAATTTCCTGAGCCGGACCACGTCCGTGCTGGCCACGGTTTTTCTGATCAACAGCCTGGCCCTGGCCTGGATCGCCAAAGAGCGCATGGAGAATGCGAGCAGTGTGATGGAGACGGCTATCACCGAGACCGCGGCGCCGGCTGAAACTGCCCCGGTTCAGAATGCAGCGGCGGATGCGACAACCGCACCCGCGCCCACGGTAACGGAGAGCGAAGTGCCGGCCGCGCCGACACCCGATTCCGAGGTGCCGACGGCGCCTGAATAGTAGGGCCGGCTTTAGCCGGCCGAATACCATGCCGATGTGGTGGAATTGGTAGACACGCCATCTTGAGGGGGTGGTGGGGAAACCCGTGTCGGTTCGAGTCCGACCATCGGCACCATAATTCCTTTTAACTCACACGATGCGGCACCCGCTTCAGGATTAACACCCTCACCAGCCAGTAGAGCAGGGTCAACAACACCGCCAGCACCGGGATCACCAGCAGGGGAATAATGCGTACCTGCTCGGGGAACACCTTGGCCTGGCCCAGGAAGAACGAACCGGTCGCGATGAACATCGCCGCGCCCATGCGCCACAGGTGCCGCGCGATACGTTGCACACCCTGCAGGCCGCCGGCCAGCATCATGCGCAGGTCGCCGAGTGCCGCCAGCAACGCCACGGTGCCGAACACGAATGCCGGCGCCGGGGGCAGTCCGTCGATCTTGCCCGTTGGGCTGTGCAACGCTCCGAAACCCAGGTTGATCTCGTAGCCACCCACCAGCACCGCCACCAGCATTGCGCCCAAATCGATCCAGTTAATCACCCGGGCCCGGCGTCGCACCGTCAGCAGCGCGGTTGTCACCAAATAGATGGTCAGTACACCCATCACAGCATTGAGCTTCTCTGCCTTCAGGATCGCCAGTACGGCGCCGCTGCCCGCCATGACCAGCATGGCGTAGACGAAAATCATGCCGCTCTTGCGATGCAGCGTTCCACCCTTGAGTGCATAAAAGGCGAGCCCGCCGGCGCCGAGAGACAGCAACCCTGCAATGATGTGGAACAACTTCATGTTGCAGCGTGCGTTTTATAACCTTGGCAGCCACATGCCCATGGGGGCCGCTAATATTCCCACACCCATGGCGATCTGCAATGCGTTGTCGGCCGCGGCGTCGAGCCGCAGCCCGGTGGGCATGACGACGGTGCTCATGCCGGCGTCTCCCGCTGTTCCGCGAAGCCCTTGGCCAGCAGCCAGTACATCAGGGCCAGATGGCACAGGGCCAATGGATAGATCATCAGGAAAATGACTTTATGACCGAACAGGGGCAGCGCGACGGAGATCATCTGCGACAGGGCCGCAAGCACACCGAATGCCGCCAGCACACGCGGGATCAGCGCGAAGCGGTACAGCACGCCGTAAAGCGTGAATGCCACGCCGGCCGCGACAATCAGCCCCGTGTAATGGGTCCAATTGCGCGATGCGGCAACTACGCCCCTGAGTGACTGGAACAGATCAGCGTCGGCTGGGCTCGCGGCGGCGTACGCCTGACTCAGGGACAGCAGGGAGAGCACCGTTGTGCTCTCGACCGCGGCCA
>MGYT01000011.1:256-4549 GCA_001801865.1 Gammaproteobacteria bacterium RIFCSPLOWO2_02_FULL_61_13 | reverse complement strand
CGTGATGGCGATGGCGACCGACAACGCCCCGGGTGCGAGTCCGATCAGCGCCGCCAGACCCATCCGGGTCGGATGTGCCGCGGCATTTTCGAGAAAGCCCGGGGCCGAAAACACGGGCCCCAGCAACACGCCTTGCACCACCCAGTAAGCGGCCATTTGCGCCAGCAACAGCAGGGCGATGGTCCGGCCGATGCTCTTTGCAGTTTCCATCATGATCTCCTATCCGGCCTCCGGGATGCGGACGCCTTTCACGAGCAGCCAGGTGCCGAGGATGACCTCGAAGGCGAGAATCGGTACAAAGACCATCGCGAGCAACGCCTGCGGGACAGCGGGCAGCGCCCGGATGGCCGCAATGGCCACCGTCTCCCACTCCGGAAACAACATGCGAACGAGCACGAAGAGCACGGTCAGCGCGGATCCCGCGACCCCGAGAAGGGCAATTACCCTTGGGACGTAGCGCGACCTGACCAGCAGGTAGAAGTAGGTCGTCGATCCGAGACCGAAGAACAGCAGCGCGACGATGTACCCGGACCCGTGTGCGCCGAGGAAGAGGCGCGCCAGCGCCTGGAGCTGACCCGGCTCGAACGCGTCGAGGTAGTCGGCGTCGCTCAGGAGCCTGAGGACGACGAAGCTGCTCACCGTGATGGCGGCGTGCACCGCGACTTCAAACATCCGCCAGGAGGCGGCGAGCAGGGCGAGGCTCCGATGCACGGGCGCGAGCAGGCGATAGAGAGCCAGGTTCAGGATGACGACCCCGGCGGCCATGAGCAGGTCGCAAACAATACTGACGCGGAATAGCTGCGCGTTAGCCATGATGTTGCTCGCCGTCTGCGCGGCGTCGCCACTCACGATCAGCGGCGCGCGCACGAAAAACTCGGCGAAGGCCGCCATGACCGTCGTGATCAGGTAAAGGATGCCCGCGACCTTGGCAGCGGTATGTTGTGCCGGCTCGATCATGCGGGGTGTCATTTCTGGCCTGTTCAACCGGTTGGTCGATGCAACTGTGCTCACCGACGTTTCTCCTAATGTGATTGATTCAATTAAGCGTGCACGTGAATCAGATCGGCTCCCCATCGCGGCGCAGCCACACCGCCGCGGCGAGGAATGCTGCCGCATAGGCCAGCCCGAACCAGAGTCCCGGAGCGCTGAAGAAATTCCCCGGAGTGAGTTGTGCCAGCGAGTCGAGGTGGCCCTGCGCGTCAAAGTCGAAGGCCTTCCCGATCCCGCCAGACAGGCGGGAATGCAGCAGCGCGGCGAAATGCGAACTATTGAGTGCCATCTGTTCGAGGAAGGAGACACCGACCAGTGGCAGCACGGCCCAGAGAAACGGCGCGCGTCGCGCCCAGCCCGAGACCAGCAGCAGCCAGCCGTAGACTGGCGCATGCCAGAGCGCGAGCGTGATCAGGCCGTAGAGAAGTATCACTGTCTGCTGGAAGAACTTCAGATGCATCCACGTCGTTGCGGCACTCAGGTCATTCATCAGCAGGACCGCGCCGCCCAGCAGGAACATGATGATCTGCGTGGTGACGATGATGGCGAAGCTGAGCAGCGGCAGCACCACCAGCGGTATGGCCGCCTTGGAGAGCACCGTGGTGAGATCCGAAACCGGCAGCGACTTCCAGAACAGGATGCTGCGGTCGCGGCGCTCGCCATACAGCGCATCGAGGCAGTAGAACACGCCGACAATGACCGCGATCGACAGGATCATCATCGCCGCCAGGTCGTACGGTTGCTGGATGGCGGCCTTCTGCTGCGCCGCGTCGAGCAACAGCACGGCGCGCCGCCGCTCCGGCAGACTAATCAGGCTGATCGCGTAGCCGAACAGCGTTATTGCGGCGACCGCCAGCGGCGCGATAGGGATCGAACGGTTCTCCCACAACTCGCGCCGCACCGACCAGTAAAGGGGTCGAACGGCCGGATTCACCGGCGGCGCAGGCGTCAACGGGCCGGGCGCAGATTCGGGCATGGCATCAACCGGGGTATTCATGCGGCCATTCCCTGTGCTGCGCCGGCCTGGTTGCCGAGCATGGCGACGAACAAGTCGGCGATACCGGGCGTGCGTACCTCGCCGAGCGCGGCGAGCTGATCGTGGCCGGCCCCATCGAAAATCAGGATGGTACGGCCGAGCAGTTGGCGTTCGTGAATCGGCTTCAGCGCGCGCGCCGCGACAACCTGTTGTGGGCGTACCGACACTTCCAGGTAGCGCGACTCGAAATCCTCCATGCTGGAATTGAGCACGATGCGGCCGCGGTTGATGAACATCACATCGGTGAGGACGTGCTGGATCTCCTCCACCTGGTGCGTTGTCACGACAATGGTGCGCTGGTGATCGAAGTAGTCGTTCAGCAACGAGTCGTAGAACTGCTTGCGATACAGGATGTCGAGGCCGAGGGTCGGTTCGTCCAGCACCAGCAATCTCGCATCGATGGCCATGACCAGGGCGAGATGCAACTGGGTCACCATGCCCTTCGACAGTTCCCTGACCTTGCTGATGCGCTTGATGGTGGTGCGTGCAAGGAAACCTTCCGCCTTCGCGCGGTCGAAGCGCGGATGGACGCCAGCGACGTAGTCGAGAACCTGCGTGACGCGCATCCATCGCGGCAGCACGGCGACATCGGCGATGAAGCAGACCTCGCGCATCAACTGGTGGCGCTCGGTCCACGGATCGCGTCCAAGCACTCGTAGTACTCCCTGGTACGGCGTCAGGCCGAGGATCGCGTTGAGGGCGGTGGTCTTGCCGGCGCCGTTGGGACCGATGAGTCCGAGGATGCGGCCTTCCTCGACGCGCAGATCGATGCCGTCCAGCGCCAGCGTCGTGCCGAAGGCTTTGCGCAGGCCGCGTGCATCTATACATGACATGGCTTCAGTGTTCCTCGGGGTTATCCGGCGCGGACCCGCCCGCGGCGGCCGCCTCCAGCAATTCCCGCGCATTGAAGCCGAGCCGCTGGATCGTCGCGCTGACCCCGGGCCATTCTTCCGCAAGGAATCTCCGGCGTTCGGCCGTCAGCAGCAGGTCGCGTGCGCCGGTGTTGATGAACATCCCGCGCCCTCGCTTTTTTTCCACGAGTTGCTCTTCCACCAGATGCTGGTAGCTCTTCAGGACCGTGAGCGGATTGATGCGGTACTCGGCTGCGACCACGCGCACCGAGGGCAATGGATCGCCTTCCGCGAGCTCGCCATCGAGGATCATCGCAACGACCCGGTCCCGGAGCTGGCGGTAAATCGGCTGGCGGTCATTCCAATCTCGATCCATGTAGGGTCCGGGGCCGTACCAGGCCCGTTTCAAGGTACAGATATAGTGTTATAGTGAACTATAACACTTGAAGCATTGCAAGCCCAAAATGTAGGGCGGGCCGCTCCGGACATCCTGTCCCCGGCTCTGGCTCCTGCTTCGCCCTACCGCCTACATCCATGTAGGCGTCTCGCGGCATACCCCACATCCTGTGGGTAGCTTCAGCCCGCCGGAAAAATCCCGCAGGTGGGTCATTTCGCGGCCGGCTAAAGCCGGCCCTACAAAGGAATTGAGAGTCGCGATCTCAATAGGGCGGACTTTGGCCCGCCGGGGTGCTAAGTCCGGCCCTGCCACTCGCCGGGATGTTCTTCCCATCACATTCCTACAAGTCCATCATGAAACCCTGTATCCCTTCCATAAAGCTAAGGAGTCGCGCACATGAGCAAAGACATGAATCAGAAGAAACAGGACAAGAAAAAGCCGGCGAAGACATTGCAGGAAAAGCGCGCTGAGAAAAGAGCCAAGAAGCAGGAACGCGCTCTCGGTCAGCGACCGTAACACTCCTCGTTCAGAATCTGGGGTCAGGTCTTGCAATCATGCACCATGAACACGGTGCATGATTGCAAGACCTGACCCCAGGAGTGCGCTCCCTCAAAACCGCAATTTCAGTGTGCCATACACCGCGCGCGGCGCGCCGGGCGTGATGTGCAAGAGATCGGATTGAGAGCCGGCGAGAAAATCTTCGTCCAGTAAATTGCTGATGCTGAGTCCGAATTCCACCTGCGACGTAAGATCAAACGAAGCGAACAGGTTGACGGTGGAATAGCCGTCCAGCGTCACGCCGAGTTCCTCGATGTCGAGACTCCCCTTGCGCTTCGAACTGTAGGCCACGCTGAATCCCGCGTGCAGGTCCTTGTCACGCCGCACGCTGGCGGACAGCAGTCCGTAGACGATCAGCTTGTGCAACGGTGCATTCAGCGGCGTGGTGCCGTCGGGGATCTCCGGATCATCACGGATCTGAACGTCGGTGTAGGCGTATCCAACTCCCAGCCGTACTGCCG
>MGYT01000011.1:0-226 GCA_001801865.1 Gammaproteobacteria bacterium RIFCSPLOWO2_02_FULL_61_13 | reverse complement strand
GGCCTTCGCTTTCCTGCCGCGCGGTCTGGATCGCGAAGCCGGGATTGTCCGGTGCCTCCGCGGTCACATTGGTCTGCTCGATATCGAAGACGGCGCCGTCCAGCGTGAAATCCATGTATGGGTAGCGAATGCGCAGTCCGGCCTCCACGGATTTGCCGCGCGTCGGCTGCAGTGGCTCACCGCTGGGCAGCAGGCCTTCATTGGGATCCAGGGATTCGCTGTAGCT
>MGYT01000010.1 GCA_001801865.1 Gammaproteobacteria bacterium RIFCSPLOWO2_02_FULL_61_13 | reverse complement strand
AGAGCCGCCGGCGGAAACCGTCGCCGTGGAAAACCCGTACGGACTGAAGGCGCTCTGGCAGCAGGGCGATTTCGTCTCCAGAGGTACGCTGTTCATCCTGCTGATCATGTCGGTGTTCTCCTGGTACATCCTGTTCGCCAAGTTGATCTACCAGCAGAAGCTGTTCAATCAGGTCAAACTCGTGGGCCAGCAGTTCTGGAGGTCCGCCAGCATCAAGGACGCCGCAGGCAAGCTCCCGGACAAGAATGTGTACCGGATGATTGTGGAAGACGGTTTGTCAGCCGCCCAGCATCACGACGGCAAGCTGACGGATCAGATCGATTTGCACGAGTGGGTGACGATGTCCCTGCAACGCGCTGTGGAATCGGTTAACAGTGAACTGCAGACCGGCCTGGCATTTCTGGCCACCGTGGGTTCCACGGCGCCGTTCGTCGGATTGTTCGGCACGGTGTGGGGCATCTACCACGCGCTCATCGCCATCGGCATTGCCGGCCAGGCCAGCATTGACAAGGTTGCCGGCCCCGTGGGCGAGGCGCTGATCATGACTGCTCTCGGCCTCGCCGTTGCCGTACCCGCGGTGCTGAGCTATAACTGGCTGGTGCGCCGTAACAAGGTGGCCATCGAAAGCCTGCGCAACTTCTCCTCCGACGTGCATGCCGTGTTGCTGAGCGGCAAGCGCATTGCCGGGTCGCCCGCCGGGGGTCGCTGAACATGTCCATGAACGTGGGCACCGGCGGCGCGGAGGAGGAGTTTTCGGAAGCCATCTCCGCCATCAACACCACGCCCCTGGTGGACGTGATGCTGGTGCTGCTGATCATCTTCCTGATTACCATTCCGGTGGTGATCCAAACTGTGCCGGTTGATCTGCCCAAGGTGGCCAACCAACCCACCACGACGAAGCCCGAGAACATCGTTATCGCCGTGAATCGGGATGGGAAGATGTTCTGGAACGAGCGCCGTATTGCGAATACGCGCGCCCTGATCGAAAAGGTGAAGGAAGTCGCAGTCCTGGTGCCGCAACCGGAAATCCATGTGCGCGGAGACAGGTATACGCGATTCGAGAACATCGGCAAGGTGATTGTCGCAGTGCAGCGCGGCGGTGTCGTGAAAGTCGGCTTTATTACGCAGCCGGAACCCGGCCAGCATTAACCCGCGAACTAACTAAAGGAGGCAGGAACCATGTCCATGTCAATGGGTCCAAGTGGTGGCGATGCTGAGGTCATGATGGATATCAACACCACGCCTTTGATTGACGTGATGCTGGTGTTGCTGGTCATGCTGATTATCACCATTCCGATTCAAACACATGCCGTCAAACTTGACATGCCGCAAGGCCAGAATGAACCACCGCCGGTGCCGCCGGAGGTCATCGACCTCGAAGTGGATTTTGACGGTACGATTTTGTGGAACGGGTCAATTGTCCCCAACCAGGCGGCGCTGCGTTCCTATTTCCTACGTGAGGCCAGAAAAGATCCTCAACCGGAAGTGCACCTGCGGCCACATCGGTTGTCGAAGTATGACCATGTGGCCACCGTACTCGCTTCCGCGCAGCGCCTGGGTATCCAACGCATTGGTTTTGTCGGCAACGAACAGTACCTCGAATAAAGAATCGGGACTTATAAAGTTGCGCCACGGCGGGTCTTCCGTCGTGGCGTTTTCATTGAGAGGAAAGCGAAGATGAATTCGTACATGAATGTTGGTCGTTTCGCCCGCTACATCGCCGTGGTAACGGCTTTGGGGATTGGCGCCATCGCCATGACTCCGGCGGCCATCGCAGAAGAGAAGATCGGCGCGAAGGTCGGCAAACCATTGCAGGCGGCCCAGGAGTTGGCGCAAAAGAAGGACCTGAACGGCGCGCTGGCGAAGGTAAAGGAAGCGGAGGCGGTTGCCTCCAAGACGCCCTTCGAGCAGTTCAAGATTGATCAGTTCAAGGTGTTCATTCAATTGCAGCGTGCCGACTATGCCGCGGCCGGCAGGGCCATGGAAGCGACCATTGCTTCTGGGTTCCTCAGCGCGGAAGAGACTACCAAGACCTACAAGTCACTGGCGCAAATTGCCTACCAGGTGAAGGACTACAACAAGGTCATTGAATACGGCAAAAAGTATGCGCAAAGCGCCCCGGGTGACCTGGAGGTGCAGTTGTTGATTATCCAGGCGCAGTACCTGCAAAAGGATTATAAGGGCACCGCCACCAGCCTGCGCGCCATCATTGCCTCGGCGGACAAGTCCGGCAGGGAGGTCAAGCAGGACTGGCTGCAATTGCTTATGAGCGCGGAGTACGAGCAGAAAAACGACGCCGGCGTAGCCGACGTCCTGGAAATGCTGCTCAAGCGTTTCCCGTCACCGAAATATTGGCGTGATCGCATCCAGATGGTGCAGGACCTGCCGGAACTGGGTGACCGGGAAAATTTCGAAATCCTGCGATTGATGAACGAAACCGACGTATTGCAGGATGAGGGCGAGTATATCGAACTGGCTGAACTCGCAATCCAGCTGGGACTGCCGGGCGAAGCGAAGTCCGTCCTCGACAAGGGATTCGCCAACCAGACCCTGGGAATGGGTGAAGCCGCCGACCGGCAGAAGCGCCTGCTGACCATGGCCAGCACGCAGGCTGGCGATGACTCCAAGGCATTGGCCCAGGTGGAAAAGGAAACCGCCGCCGCGGCCTCCGGCGACCCCGATGTCAAGACCGGCGAGGCATACCTTAACTATGGCCAGTTGGACGCCGCCGTGGCTGCATTACAGCGCGGCCTGGGCAAGGGCAACGTGACCGCGCTGGACACGGCCAATCTGCAACTCGGCATTGCCTACTTCAGACTGGGCAGGATTGAGGAGGCAAAGACTGCCTTCGCCGCTGTGACGCAGAACAAGGCGTTGACAGATCTGGCGCGGCTTTGGACGCTGTACATTCAGCAAAAGAAATAAAAGCACCGGCTTTGCGCTGCCGGCGGGTTCCCCGCCGGCAGCGTCCCCATCGCACCGGAGACGGTTACCGATGAGCACCAATCCCGCCGCACGTGACCAGGTCGAATACGATGTTGTCGTCGTCGGCGGCGGTCCGGCCGGACTTTCCGCAGCGATACACCTGAAGCAGCTGGCGGCAAGCCGGAATCAAAATCTCACGGTTTGTGTCCTGGAGAAAGGTTCGGAGATTGGCGCCCATATCCTGTCGGGCGCGGTCATCGAGACCCGCGCGCTGGATGAGTTACTGCCAGACTGGCGCAGCCGGAACGCCCCGTTGCACACCCGGGTTTGCGCGGACGAATTTCATTTTCTGACCGGTTCAGAGCAAGGCTTTCGGGTCCCGAACCTGCTGGTGCCGGCGCCCATGCACAATGACGGCAACTATATCGTCAGCCTGGGCAATGTCTGTCGCTGGCTGGCGCAACAGGCCGAGGCGCTGGGAGTGGAAATCTTTCCGGGTTTCGCCGCCGCCGAAGTTTTGTTCGATGCTGCAGGCGCCGTAGCCGGAGTCATTTCCGGAGACATGGGTATCGGCGCCGACGGCGGTAAAAAGGACAGTTTCGCGCCGGGCATGGAATTGCGCGGCAAGTTCACGGTATTCGCGGAGGGTTGCCGCGGTCATCTCGGCCGGCACCTAATCCGGAAATTTGCGCTTGATCGTGACGCAGACCCGCAACATTACGCCCTCGGCATCAAGGAGTTATGGGAGGTAACAGCGGCGCAGCACCGGCCCGGACTCGTGGTCCACGGTGCCGGCTGGCCCCTGCGACGCGGATCCAGTGGCGGGTTCTTCCTGTACCACCTTGAGAATCGGCAGGTTGCGGCCGGACTAATCGTTGACCTCAATTACAGCAACCCGTTTCTGAACCCGTTCGAGGAGTTTCAACGCCTCAAACACCATCCGCTTTTTCGAACAACACTGGCCGGGGGAAAACGGATTACCTACGGCGCACGGGCTATCACCAAGGGTGGCCTGAACTCGTTGCCGCGCATGACTTTCCCGGGCGGACTCATGGTGGGTTGCGACGCGGGCACGCTCAATTTTTCCAAGATCAAAGGCACGCACATGGCCATGAAGTCCGGTCTGCTCGCAGCCGTGGCAATCAGTGCGCATCTCGGCGATGGCGGGAGTGGCGGCGTGGAATTGACCACCTATCGGGATCTTTTCCGGAAATCATGGATCCACGACGAATTGTGGCGCTCACGAAATTTTGGCCCGGCGCTGCACCGGTTTGGGCTGTTTGGCGGCGCGGCCTTCAATTTCATCGATCAGAATGTGTTTCGCGGCCGGCTTCCGCTGACGCTGCGCGATTGCACGCCCGACCACGCAACGCTGGACAAGGCCGCTGACTGCAACAGGATTGAGTATCCGAAGCCGGACGGGGTATTGAGTTTTGACCGGTTATCCTCGGTGTATTTGTCGAGCACCAACCATGGGGAAGATCAGCCCTGCCACCTGACCCTGCGCGACAAGCAGGTGCCGATTGGGATCAACCTGGCCGATTATGATGCGCCCGAGCAGCGTTACTGTCCGGCCGGCGTGTATGAAATCGTTACCAGCGACAACCGGCCACGCCTGCAGATCAATGCCCAGAATTGCGTGCACTGCAAGACCTGCGATATCAAGGACCCGACCCAGAATATTGTCTGGGTGGCGCCGGAAGGCGGTGGCGGACCGAACTATTCCAATATGTAGAATGCCGGGGGCGAGGTTGCACCCAGTGGCCGTTGAAATAACTTTACTGCTGTTGCCCTGCGCGAATGCGCACCAGACCCTCCTGAATGGTTGTGGCCACCAGCCTGCCGTCGCGCTGGAAGATGGCCCCTCGCGCCAGGCCGCGCGCATTGGAGGTGGAAATGGCCTCGTATTCACACAATAACCACTCATCCACGCGGAACGGCCGGTGAAACCACATGGCGTGGTCAATGCTGGCCATCTGCAGATTCATGTCGGTGAAATGGACGCGATGGGGCTGCAGCGTGGTCGTCAACAGGCCGTAATCGGACACATATGCCAGTATGGACTGGTGCAGACCGGGATCATCCGGCAGTCGATCCACGGTGCGCAGCCAGAACTGGCGGCAAGCGGCCACATCCTCGGCTTGATGCTGCGTCCCCAACTCCACCGGACGCAGGTCGAAGGGCTCGGATAATTTGAGCAGCCGGTGCACTTTCTCGGGAAGGCGTCCCAGATTCCGTGTTTCGTACTCGCGCACGCTGGAGAGTTGTTCCGGCGGCGGCACATCCGGCAGGGGTGGCTGGAACTCCAGGCCCTCTTCCAGCGACTGGAACGAGGCCGACAACGTGAAAATTGGATGACCGTGCTGGATTGCAACTACGCGCCGGGCGGAAAAACTGTTGCCGTCCCGGCTGCGATCCACCTCGTAAACAATCGGGGCATCGAAATCACCGCGGCGGAGAAAATAGGCGTGCAGGGAATGCACATTGCGCTGGTCGACGGTGAATTGAGCGGCCTTCAAGGCCTGACCCAGGACCTGACCGCCAAACACTTGCGCCGTGCCGATATCGCGGCTGGGGCCGCGGAACAGGTTTTCCTCCAAACGTTCCAGTTCGAGATGGGCAACGAGGTCGGCCAATATGGGCTGCACCGCGGCTTCTCCGGGAGGTGGAAGAAATGCAGAATGTGGAAATCGCGTTTGCGATACCGATCCGGGTCAAAGCGGATCGAAATTTCGCGCATGTTACCATACGCCCCCATGCCGTCTTCCTGTCCGACCCCGTCGGCGACGCCTGCGATCTATCCCGCACTGCACTGAACGAAAGGATCCTTCCATGAAGTTCATCGTCATCGGAGCCGGGCTGCTCGGGCTGAGTTCGGCCTATTACCTTTCGGCCCAGGGTCATCGCGTGACCATAGTTGACCGCCATGCCGGGGCCGGGCTCGGGACCAGTTTT
This sequence comes from Gammaproteobacteria bacterium RIFCSPLOWO2_02_FULL_61_13, assembly GCA_001801865.1. GTDB lineage: Bacteria > Pseudomonadota > Gammaproteobacteria > Eutrophobiales > Eutrophobiaceae > 2-02-FULL-61-13. The sequence goes on along the minus strand of MGYT01000010.1, from coordinate 26,169 downwards.
GCCAATGCCGGCATGTTGACCCCGAGCCAGGCGGAGCCGTGGAACATGCCCGGTATCCTGCCCAAGGTGATTGGCTGGCTCGGTCGCGAGGATGCCCCGGTGCTATTGCGTCCTGCCGCGCTGGGCTCGATGTTTTTCTGGGGTCTGCGCTTTCTGCACCACTCCGGCAGGGAGCGTTTCCACAGGAATGCCATGTCCAATGCGCGCCTGGCGCGATTCAGTCTCGCCGCATTACACGAGTTGCGGCAGAAGGAAGCCCTGGATTATGGCCAGATCTGCCGCGGCAGTCTGAAGATCTACCGCGACCGGGAGGCGTTTGCTGAAGGCGTGAGCCTGGCAAATCTGCTCGCGGGGAGCGGCGTCACGCCCAACATTCTGGATCCGGCCGGCGCCTTGCGCGTGGAACCGGCGTTGCAGGATGTGGTGGCGCGCCTGGTTGGTGCCATTCATTTTCCCGATGACGAGTCCGGTAACGCGCACAGATATTGTTCAGCCCTGGCGGCAACAATGTCACGACAGGGCGTCGAGTTCTGCGGCAATGTCGAGGTGAATGGATTCGTGCTTACCGGGAGCAAAGTATCGGCGCTGCAGACGGGCCAGGGCGACATGGAAGCGGATGGGTTTGTCCTGTGCGCGGGAAGTCATGCGCCGGCACTGGGTGCAGGGATCGGATTGCATCTCCCCATACAGCCGGTCAAGGGGTATTCCATCACGGTGCCCATGTCGGGAAGCGGGGTCATGCCGGGCATGCCGGTGGTGGACGATGCGCGGCACGTGGCAATGACGCCCCTGGATGGCCTGCTGCGCGTGGCGGGGACGGCGGAATTCGCCGGGTTTGATCTGACCCTGACGGCCGGGCGAATTGAAAATTTGAAGCGGGTCGTGGGGGAAGTCTTTCCGGCATTCGTTCCGGAACCGACAATGGATGTCGGTGCGTGGGCGGGGCTCCGCCCCTATACTTGTGATGGCGTGCCGATTATCGGACGCGCGCATCTGGGCAATGTCTACCTCAATACCGGGCACGGCCACCTGGGGTGGACGCTGGCGGCGGGGTCGGGAAAGCTGCTGTCACAATTGGTGTCCGGTATCACGCCGGACATTGATCCCGCGCCGTACAGCCCGCTGCGCTTCTGAGAGCATTATTCCCATTCCAGCTCTGTGAACGCCCGGGACACGTTGCGCTCGTGGTTAAACTCGTGCAACAACCATTGCGACCTCTGCTGCGCACCCGCCGTCTTCATCAGGTCTTCCATAAACTCTCCCGCGCCGATACCGGCGCGCACCTCATCGCGCAATGATTGGAGGTAGGACATTTGCGGCAGCGATGCCGCGGGCCATGGCGCGCTGGCCGGCCCGTGGCCGGGCACGACCCGGTTGACGGCGATGACTTGCAGCCGTTCCATTACCTCAATCCAGCCAAGTAATGAACCGTCCAGGGCTGGAATGCGCTCCATGAACAGGAGATCCCCCAGCCAAAGCGTGCCGGTTTCGCGGTCATACACAGTCAGATCAGCGTGCGAATGGGCGGTCGCATGCGCCTGCAATTCCAGTGCCCGGCCGCCCAGATCCAACTCCTGCCGATCTGCCACCTGCAATGTCGGCAATACGATCTGGCCGGCCGCCGGGGCGGGTCCCAGTTCCGCGGCGAACTGACGCAGGAAAAAATCCGTGGACGCGCCAAGGTTCTCCGCCAGATTGGAATGTCCGGCGAATTGGACCCCGGGCAGGTCTGTAAAGGCAGCATTACCCAGGACATGATCGAAATGTCCGTGCGAATTGATGACGTAACAGATCGGTTTTTCGGTGGCCGCGCGCACCGTGACCAGCAAGGCAGCACCCATCGCAACGGATCCGCCGGTATCCACGATTGCCACGCAGCGTTCACCGACGATGAAGCCAATATTGGCACTGTCGGCGCGAGCAGGGTCCTCCAGGGAAACGTGGCGCCCCTGATGCACAAATATGCCCGGGGCAATTTCAGCAATTGGCAGCGGGGAAACATCTGTCGCGGAACCTGGCCCTGCGAGGCCGAGCCAAAGACATGCACCCAGCACCAGCCACCGGGCAGGCTGGTGCCCCCCGGTGCAGGGCAAACGTGGGAATGCAAACCCATGATGCGTCATAACGTCTTGATTAATTGATGGAAAAAAGCATGAAAATATTTCCCGTCGAAGTTGGGCCGGGGTCTTGAGGAAGCGCAATTTCTGCACTAAGGTTAACACTGGAAAGGCATGATGAAGCTTCCAGAAAAACTCAGCCACCGCGTAGGGGGCAACGGCCCTGCCTGGCAGGGACCGGCCACAAGGCATGCAGCCGTATTCATTCCGTCTTTCCACCTTCCCGCAGTCCAAGGCAAAACCACAGCAACTCAGAAACCCAAAGGGGGAGTCATGTTTGAATATGACCAGCAGATTGTGGATACGTTGCTTTCGAAAAGTACGGATTTCCAGCGCCTTTATCAGAAACATGTGGAACTCAAGCAACGTGTTCATGACGCTAACTTGCGCGCCGAGGCCATGGATGAATTCAGCCTCGAAAATCTGAAGAAGGAGAAACTTCTGCTCAAGGACAAGATGGCGGCGATTATCGAGGGGTATCGGCGCGCCCAGGTCTGAGTCCGATGTACCGGCCGGAGCCGGTGGAACCCCGCCCGAATAAGCATATTCGCGCGGGGTTTTTTATGTACACGGACGTACTGTATGCCGCGTGTGCAGGAGCACACACGCGGCGATGTACATGGACGTACTGGCAGAAAATTGCTCCTGCATTTTCTGCACTTCCGCCGGCAGAAAACCGCTCCCTGCGTTTTCTGCACTTCCGCCATCCGTGGCGGTCGTCCATGCCGGTCGTATGCCGCTGGTGTCGGGAACACACAAGCGGCGATTAAAACACCATGCGCACGCCGATTAACAGCAGCATTCCGGCAAGGATGGGACGCATGACGTGGTCCGGCACCCTGGAGCCGGTGTGACTGCCCAGATAGATACCGGGCAGCGATCCGATCAGCAGATTCGCCAACAGGACGAAATCCACCGTGCCAAGCTGCGCATGTCCCAGCCCGGCGATGGCGGTAATGGGTATCGCATGCGCAAGATCGGTGCCGACAATGGTGATGGGACGCATGCGTGGATACAGGAAGAAGAGTATTGCCGCACCCAGTGCCCCTGCGCCCACCGATGACAAGGTGACAAAAAATCCAATGAATGCACCGGAGGTGATGGTCATCGGGGTACGCAGGCGCCGATGCAGGGTGCGAATAAGGTCCAGATTTTCCTTCTGGCTCAAGGTCTCCATCTGTTTGCGGAACACCAGCACCAGTGACGTCAGAATCAGCGCCACTGCCAGTACCAGTGTGATCATGCGGTCATAGTTGACACCGGCGGCATCCAGATAGCGCAGGAGCAACAGCGACAGCAGCGAGGCGGGAATACTGCCGGAGGCCAGCAGGCGGACAATGCGCCACTCGATATTGCCCTTGCGCTGATGCACCACGATGCCGCCGGACTTGGTGATGGCGGCGTAAAGCAGGTCGGTGCCCACCGCCACCGCCGGCTTGAAGCCGAACAGGAGCACGAGCAGCGGGGTCATCAGCGATCCACCGCCAACGCCGGTGAGTCCAACGATAAACCCCACAAAAAATCCTGCCACGGTGTAGGGAAGTTGAAACTCCATGGTGATCTGACTCCCGATGGGTGGCTGCCTGCCACAACAGATGACTCGACGTTGTACTCTATGGGGGACCAACTATACTGAAAAGTAATTATCTCATCTATTCTTATAACTGATTCATATCAATACATGAAACTGCAGCAACTCAAGTACATCTGGGAAGTATCCAACCACAAGCTGAATGTGTCGGCCACGGCTGTGGCCCTGTTTACCTCCCAGCCGGGGATCAGCAAGCAGATTCGCACGCTCGAAGATGAATTGGGCGTGCACATTTTCCAACGCAGCGGCAAGCATCTGGTGGGAGTCACGCCTGCAGGGCGCGAGATTCTTGCTGTCGCCGGGCGCATACTTGCGCAGGCCGAGAACATCCGCCGGATCGCGGACGAATTCGCCGATCCGCGCCGGGGCGACCTGTCGCTGGCGACCACCCATACCCAGGCGCGCTATGCATTGCCGCCGGTGATCCAGTCGTTTCGCAGTCGCTATCCCAAGGTCTCGCTGCATATGCACCAGGGCACGCCGATCCAGATATCGGAAATGGCTGCCCGCGGCAACGTGGATTTTGCCATTGCCACCGAGGCGCTGGAGTTGTTTGAAAACCTGGTCATGATGCCGTGTTACCGGTGGAACCGCTCGGTCCTGGTTCCGACCGGGCATCCCCTGGCAGCCTTGCCACGCCTGACGCTGGAGGAGATCGCCCGCTATCCCATCGTTACCTACGTGTTCGGATTTACTGGCCGCTCGCAACTGGACCGCGCCTTTAATGCCTTGAATCTCAGTCCGGAGGTGGTGTTTACAGCGACGGATGCCGATGTCATCAAGACTTACGTCAAACTTGGGTTGGGCGTGGGCATTGTCGCCAGCATGGCCTACGACAGCAGGCTTGATCCGGAACTGGTCTCATTGCCGGCAAACCATCTGTTCGAGGCCAGCACCACCAAAATCGGTTGCCGGCGTGGCACGGTGCTGCGCGGATTCATGTACGAATTCATTCAATTGTTTGCGCCGCACCTTGGTCGCGACCTCGTGGATCGGGCGATGCAAACTGGAAGTCAGGAGGATCTGGACCGGCTGTTCAAGGATATCGACCTGCCGTCACTTTGATCCGTGCTGTGGAAACATCGGAACAAGTTCCGTTGTTTCCACAGCACAGGGGTGCACCAGTTACAGAAAATCCAGGTTCGGGCCGCGCTCCATGATTTCCTGCACCTCGTCGCTTGCGTTGGCCTCCCCTTGCAGCACCTCGCGCAAAAAGCGCAGAAAAATGGTGTAAACGCGCGTGCTCCCGTCGTCCTGCTCGACGATGAAAAAAGGGGCCAGTTCCACGCCGTGGCGCCGGGCCAGTTTCTGCCCCTCGCTGTCGGGATCCCGCTCGTCTGCAATCACAATGCTATCGATACGGTTGAGGTGGCCACTGTCCCTGAGCCGGGTCTCGACCTCCGCGCATTTCCGGCACGGACTTCCGTCTGCCAGGATCTTTTTGACCATGGTGATGCGCATGGCAGCGTTCAGGTTTTGCCCGGGACTGCCGGGTTGCCGGCATGCAAACCGCATTCTTTCATGGTTTCTTCTTCCCACCACCACCGGCCCTCGCGCTCATGCTGATTGGGCAGCACCGGCCGCGTGCAGGGTTCGCAGCCAATGCTGATGAACCCGCGCTGATGCAGTTCATTGGAGGGGACGTCATTACTGCGAATGTAGTGCCAGACCTGCTTTGAACTCCAGTTGGCCAGCGGGTTGAACTTGAACAGCGTCCGGCCGGCCGCGGAAAACGCGCGATCTTCCTCGACCACCGGTACGTTGGCGCGGGTCCCCGGGCTCTGGTCCTTGCGCTGTCCGGTAACCCATGCGTCCAGGGTCGCCAGCTTGCGCCGCAACGGCAGCACCTTGCGCACGCCGCAGCATTCCTTGTGGCCCTCCTGGTAGAAACTGAACAATCCCTTTGCGCGTACCATTTTCTCCACCCCGGCTGCGTCCGGTGACAACACATCAATATCGATGTGGTAGTGCTTGCGCACCTGTTCCAGGAAGCGGTAGGTCTCCACATGCAACCGCCCCGTGTCCAGCGAGAAAACGCGGATGTCCGGACGAATCTTCAGCGCCATGTCGATCAGAACTACATCCTCGGCTCCGCTGAAGGAAATCCCCACGGTTTCGAAACTTTCCAGTGCGAGACGGAGAATATCCTGGGGCGCGCGGGCGTCGTATTCCGCGGCGCGAGAGGCGACGTCAAACATCGTTACGCTCATAAGTCAATCAACTCCTTGATATTGCGCAATAAAGTCAAAGGGCCGACAAGTCTACCAAAGAATTTTTATTCCGATAAATAATAACTGTTCATATTGATAGTGCGAATCTCCAGGACGGCCGGACCCGGAATTTGCACCGTTGCGGCGGGCAGTCGAATTCAGCCGCGCTTTTGTGGCAGATTCTGGATTGGCAGGTAGGTCCCGTGTGCCGACATGTCCGTCAGGCTCACGTGGTGTTCGTCAATTTTCTCGATTACCAGGTGCAGGCGGGACACGTCGCGTAGCGACGGGTCAATCATGATGTTGCTGATGGTGTCCCGGCCGATGATATTGCGGCCCTTGCGCAATTCATACTGCCTGCCGGCCTGATCCATGAATTTCAGCGTCTCGCCCGCAACCAACTTGCACGCGTGCTTGGACAGCAGGATTTCCACCTGCGCGTTGGGTTCCACGGTGAGGCTGATGACCTCACCCTTCGGCAGGCGCTCGTATTCCCTGGTTTTGTTATCCGCGCCCAGATTCGGCTCGAACAGCGTATTTTCCAGGATCAGGGTGTCCTTGAATTTTGTGTTCTCCGCGGCCTCGTTTTCGCGTTGCCCGGGTTCATCCATGAATTTCTTCTTTTCCGAGTACAGGTATTTGATGATCTCCTGGCGCGATGACAGGTACTGCATGTATTTCACCAACGCCACGCGCCGGAACGGATTCAATTCATCGCCGCCGGTGTTCATGGACGAAATGATGTCGCGCCAATTATGGTCCTGGGAAAAAATCAGCGGGTCCAGTTCGCGAATGTTGCGATTGATGCTGAGCGGATCCTCAATGGATTTGGACAGGATGGAGACGAAGCGTTTCTCAATGTCCTTGATGGTGCGCGCCTCCTTTTTCAGCTGCTCGGGCGTGAACTTGACCATCTCGGTGATCTTGCGCGAGGGCACCGACGTGCGACCGGACAGGCAGAATTCAAAGTCCCTAATGGAAAAAAACTTCAGCAGCTGCTCGCCAATCTGAAGCTCTATGGGTTTCGCGAAAAGCTTGTTCAGCATTTGAATTCCATGGGCTGGTCAGTGCACCGCGCCGATTCTTTAAACAAGATTCGAAGCAAGTTTCGGGCCGATTATACTGTGCCAGACCGCTATTAAGGCAAGAAACTGTAAGCGGAGGTCCGTGGCCACGTCACCCAGTGACATGATCTGCTTCAGGAATCCGGCGGATTCCTGCCGGGTGCCCGGCATTCAGGCAGGGTGCCCCCGGACCGCACCCATTGGTGACGGTCGACCAGAGAACAATCCTGCAACCGCCGCAGCAACCCATAAAATGTCTCCAGGTCACGACTGCTGCTTTGATAGACCTGCAGCAAGCCGGGCATCAGGTCCCGGTATGCGGAAACCGCCAGAAGTTTCGCATTATTCAAGTCGGTTTCCAGCCAATGATCAAATCGGCCGGGATCGCCCGATCCGGCCTTCAGCATCCGGTAGTCGGCCCGGAGCATGGTGAATTGCTGTTGCTTGAGTTCCAGTTTGCGCCCATCCGGCTGGTTCGTGGCGTACAAGGATGCCAATAGTTGCTTGTGCCTCAGCACCAGCGCGAAGAATTGATCATCCTGCTGCGCGCGCTCGTGAAATCGCTGCAAGTCAATGTCGCCCCAGGTTTGCGCCAGCTTCCCGACGCCGATGCGCGCAACGGTCTCCGCGAACGCCTCATTAAGGTCCGTGTCGTCCGGCAGCCATAGTCTCTGGTGCGCCAGTTCGTGGAACAACAGTGCTGCAAAATCCAGTCGATCCGCGCGCAACATGGAACTGACTATCGGGTCCTTGAACCAGCCGAGTGTGGAATAAGCCGCCACGCCGCCTACATACACGTCATGTCCGGACGCGCGCAGGTGCCCGGCCTCGGCCCTTGCCGCCGCTTCGGAAAAATAGCCGCGGTAGCCGAAACATCCGGCGATCGGATAACACCATCGCACACCGTCCAATGACAGCCCGGGCGTCGCAAATACATTCCAGGCAACGAACGATTGTTCCAGTGCCACAAACGTCCGGTAGCTGCCATTGTCCGGTAATGCCAATTGGTCAGATGCAAATCGCAGCAGTTCAGGCACTGCCTGAAGCTGGGCTTTACGGGACTCCGGTGTCTCCGGCGCCAGCACCAGCGTCTGCATGTCCTGCCTTTGCGCCAGTATCTGCAGCTGTCCGGTTATCGACTGCCGGTAATAGGACAGGGTCGCGCAGCCGCTTATCGCAGTCGACAGCACGAGCAAGACGCCCATCAGCATGAAACCGGCGCAGCATGGGCGTAGCGGTTTGTGGGCTATTGGGGGCACGGATGCCGTTATATGATGCCTGCCGATGTTCATATCACTTATTGATGCGCGTGAATTTGAGTCCGCCCGGGATGCGCCTGACTGGGTTGTCATTGACTGCCGTTACGACCTGCTGGACACCGGCGCGGGATTTCGCGCCTACCTGGCAGGCCATATCCCGGGCGCCCAGTATGCGCACCTCCATGACCATTTGAGCGACGAACCGGTAACGGATCACGGCCGCCATCCTCTGCCGACGCCGGGACGATTGACGCAGGTTTTTTCCGGATTCGGCATTGGCCCGGGTTCGCAGGTCATAGTGTACGACGCTGGCGGCGGCTCCATTGCCGGCCGGTTGTGGTGGATGCTGCAATACATGGGACACAGAAAGGCAGCGGTCCTGGACGGCGGCTGGCAGGCGTGGCTGGAGCTCGGCGTGGAACAGGAAACCGGTGAGTTTCATCGGCCGGTTGCCCGGTTTGCCGGAACCCCCAACCCGCACATGCTGGTCCGGCTGGACGAAGTGAGTCAGCTGCCGTTGTTGCTGGATTCCCGCGAGCCGGCCCGTTATGCGGGAGAAGTGGAGACCATCGATCCGGTCGCCGGGCATATCCCCGGTGCACGGAACCACTTCTGGAAGCACAACCTGGATGCGACCGGACGCTTTCTCCCTGCCGGCCGGTTGCGTCAGCAGCATCTGGCCATGTATGGGGCGACGGATCCCGGTGACGTCACATTTTATTGCGGCTCAGGCGTTTCCGCCTGCCACAATGTACTTGCTGCCACAGCCGCAGGATTGCCAATGCCGCGGCTGTACGTGGGTTCATGGAGCGAGTGGTGCGCAGATCCGGCGCGGCCGGTGGCTCGTGGGCCGAAACCCGGGCCGTGATGCAGTGGACAGGCTGCAAACCGTATAATATGCGAATCCCTTCGCGCCCGGACGCCGCGGTCATGAGCATGCGCTGGTTCAGCTTCCTGTTTGTCACTGTGTTCGTCTGTGCAGGCATGGTCCATGCCCAGGATGAGCCGGTATCCCCCGTGCCGGATAACGCGGCGGAACAACAACCAATTGCGTCAGATCCGGCGGCGCCTGCCGGGGCTGAACCGCCAGGCATTTCGGACCTGGCGCCGGCGCAAACCGGGCCCGAATCCGCGCCAACCGACGCGGCGGCGCCCATCGAACCCGAATCCACTGTAACCGATACGGCGGCGGCGCCCATCGAACCCGGATCCACCGTAACCGGCACGGCGCCGGCCGTTGTCGAATCGTCAACCGGAGCGCCCGCAGTGGTCCCGGCCTCCGGTCCCGTTTCCACGGCGGGAAATGACGATCGCCTGCGTTCGATATTTATCCTTGTCTCCGCGGTCGTGCTGATTACCACTTTGATTGCCATCATCATCATCCTGCTTAAGCGTGGTCGAGAGGCGCGCCAGGAACAGCGCCGTTATGTGGCTGAGGCCTTTTTGCGCGATGTCAGCGGCAGCACGACCCTGGGAATGTACAAGCTGGGCCTCAAGCCGATTATGTTGGGGCGGGTCGGCGGGAAGGACACGGAGTTTCTCGACTATATCGTGATCCCCAGCGCTACCATCGGGCGCCGGCATGCGCTGATTGAATTCAAGGACTTTGGTTACTGGGTCATGGATCAGGGCAGTATCAATGGCACCTTCGTCAATGATCGGCCGGTAAGCGCTGAAGTTCGGTTGAAACATGGTGATCGCCTGAGGCTGCACAAACTGGAGTTCGAGTTTGTCATGCCGGAACTCGGTGAGTCCGGTGTCACGGTGTTGGCCCAGGACGGGTCGCGTCCCGCTGGCGCAGCGGCGGCACCTGCTTCCGCGCCGGTGCAATCGGATTTCGTTCTTGAGCCGGAAGCGGACCCGGGCCCGGATGCGGGCGGCGACGACCTGGACGGGTTACGGGAAAGCGTGGAATCCGCGGAGGCCACATTACTGCCGGGATCCTCCGCAACCGCTGCGCCGGCGGGCGGGTCTGACGATGAAACCTTATTGCCAGGATCCTCCGCAACCGCTGCGCCGGCGGGCGGGTCTGACGATGAAACCTTGCTGCCTGCCAGTGGCGGCGCGGTTGCGGCAGAGGAAACGCTGCTGCCTGCTTCCGGCAGCGCTGAGCGTGGCAAGGACAAATCTTCCCGCCCCGGGAACGGCAAGAAGGAAGATGATGTCTTCGATATCACCGGTGGTGGTTAATATTCCGCTTCAGGCGGCGGCGTCCGCCGAATTTTCAAGAGTTCTCCCTGCCTGAGTTGATCTCGGAAAGTCCGCACCGGGCCAGGTGAATCTCCTGTGAGCAAGACGCAATCCTTTCAATCGCGGATCAAATCCCCGGATCCCGATCGGCAACTGCTGGCGCGGCTGGCCGATGGCGGAGTGCATTCCGGCGCCGATCTCGCGCACATGTTGGGTGTGACACGAACCGCGATATGGAAGCGGCTTGCCGGGTTGACGGCACGGGGAGTGCAACTCGATCGCATTCGCGGGCATGGTTACAGACTGGCGCATCCCGTGGACCTGCTGGATGCGGATCGGATTCAGGCCGGGTTGCGACCCGACATCAGGGCTGCGCTGCAGGAAGTGCGGGTTGATTTTTTCACCGACTCCACCAGCCAGCGTTTGTTGCAGGCTCCGGATTGTCATGGCCGTGTGTTGCTGGCCGAATTCCAGGCCAACGGCCGCGGGCGCCGCGGGACTACCTGGATATCACCGCTGGCAAGCGGGATCTGCCTGTCCCTGGGCTGGCGACTGGAGGCGGCGCCCGCTGGCGCCGGCGCGCTGTCAATTCTGGCCGGCGCCGCATTGATACGCGCGTTGCTTCGGATTGGTGTCCGCGCGATAGGACTGAAGTGGCCGAACGATCTGATGTATCAGGGTTGCAAGGTGGGCGGGCTGTTGATCGAATCCCGGGCGCAACTGGCCGGACCCATGGAAATAGTCATTGGGGTCGGATTGAACGTAAGGCTACCACGTGGAATGGCGGTGGCCGGAGATAACCAGCCCGCGGATTTAAGTCAATGCTGCGCGCACCTTCCGACAAGAAATGAGATTGTGGTGGTGATGGTGGAGGAATTGATCGATATGTTGGCTGCCCTGGCCGCAGGGACGATCAGCGCCTACCGGGATGAATGGCGCCAACATGATTTGAGTATTGGCCACACCGCCGAGCTGCGCATGGCGGCGGAGACCCTGCATGGCCATGTGCTTGGCATCACGGATGCCGGAATGCTGCGCATGTCCGTGAACGGTGTGGAGCGGGAATTTGCCAGCGGTGAACTCAGCCTGCGCCTGCGCTGAATGATGCTGCTGTTTGACCTCGGCAACAGCCGCGCCAAGTGGGCAACCTGGTCTGCGGGCAGTTATGCGCAAACCGGGTCCGTGGATCCATGTGGGCCGGGATGGGAATTGCAGTTACAGCAACAATTGCACGGCATCGCGGCGCCGGAGCGGGTCCTGGTGGCCAGCGTGGGAAGTTTGCAGGTATTGACGGCCGTGCACGACATGACGAGTTCGCGCTGGGACCAGGAACCGATCCAATTGGAGCCAGAAGCGATGCGATGCGGTGTGCGCAGCGCCTATGCTGAGCCGGCCCAGATGGGCGTGGATCGCTGGCTGGCCATGCTGGCGGCCTGGAACCGGTTTCAGAGTCCGGTGTGCGTGTTTGACATCGGCACCGCAGTGACGGCAGACGTCGTGGCGGCGGACGGGCGGCATCTGGGTGGGCTCATCGCTCCGGGAATCGCGCTGTCCCAATCGATGCTGCAGACAAAGACCGCCGGGATCCGGCATGCAAATCCGGAGGCGGGTGTCACACTCGGGCAGTCCACCGGCGCCTGCGTCGCCAATGGTTGCCTGCTCAGTGTTGCCGGCATGCTGCGTATGGCATTGGAATTGATGGAACGGCAGTGTGGCCCCGGCGGTGTGCCGGTTGCCACGGGCGGGGATGCCGAGCGCGTCCTGCCGTTCCTTCCGGATTCATGCGCGCATATCCCAAGCCTCGTGTTTGACGGCATGCTGCTTGCAGCGCGGGATAAATAACATGCGCTGGGTGGCACTGTGTCTGCTGGCACTGAACCTCGTGCATTATGGCTGGCAGGTTGATGCGGATACCCGCACGGCACGCGCGAACCAGTCCGAGGCGCTGACGCTGCCGGCCCGCGTCGGAGAACTCAAGTTGTTGCGTGAACTTGCACAATTGCCTGCAGCGCGGGAGGAACTGGAAGGGCAACTCGACTTCGAGCCGGCGGCACAGGCGGTAAATGACCCGGGTTTGCAGACGGAAACAAGTGTGCCGGCGGAGATCCAGGCCGGTACTGGCGCCGGGCCGGATGAGTTGGTGAATCAGCTGCCGGATCTGGATTTGCCTGGCACTGCATCGGGTGCCGGGGTTGCGGGTGTCGAAGAATACTCCTGCTTCTCATTCGGGCCCTTGCCGGAGGAAAAACACGCTATCTGGCTCGCGGATTGGTTCCGGGTGCGCCTGATCCCGCTGCGCAGCCGCGTCGGCGAAGACGCGGATCGAAGCCTGTTCTGGGTCTACCTGTCTCCACAGCAGTCGCGGCAGGGCGTCGATTCCGTGTTGGATACGCTGGCGAAAAAGGGTATCCAGGACTATCGTCTCATTGATCGCGGCAATCTCGCCAATGCAGTCTCTTTGGGGCTGTTTTCCTCGCAATCGCAGGTAAATGAGCGCCTGCGGCAGTTGCGTGAACAGGGGTTCCAGCCGGTAGTTGTGCCCTATCCGAATGTGCAGCGCATTCACTGGGTCGATGTGCGTTTGCCAAAGGAGGATCCGGTATTACAAGAGATGTATACGGGCTTCCCGTCCCGGTTCGGTTCCGTGCCGGTGGCATGCAGCGAAATTGCCTTGGACCAGTCGGCCCCATAAAATGCAGGGGGTGTGCCGTTGCCACCTGTCCCTGCCGGTAACGATGCCGCGGGGAAAGCGGTTCAAACACGCCGTGGAGAAATCCGTGTGAGAGTTATTTTTGCAGTTGCGCTTGCGTTCTGGATGGTGGCCACCCACGGCGCAGCTGCCGACGTTCAGGCATTGATTGCCGACGGCAAGTTGCAACCGGCCCTGGACCAGGTCGAGGTTGATTTGGCGCAGAACAAGTCCGATGTGACCCTGCAATTTCTCAAGGGACTGGTATTGGCACGCATGAATCGGCTCGACCAGGCGGCCGAAATATTTCAGCACATCACCGAGGAACATCCCGAGCTGCCGGAGCCATTCAACAACCTGGCCGTGGTGCATGCCGCGCGTGGCGATTTCGAAGCCGCACAAAAGGCGTTGCAAATGGCCATCAATACCCATCCCAGTTATGCCACGGCCCATGAAAATCTCGGCGATATCTACGCCAAGATGGCCAGTCAGGCCTACAATCACGCGCTGCAACTGGACGAGGCCAACAGTTCCGCCAAGGCCAAGCTGGCGATGATTGACGATCTGTTCCCGGTCCCCGCGTCCAATAATGGCGCAGGCAAGACGGCGCTGGCAGCGGCCGCGCCGACCAATCCAGGGCAGCCAGCAGGCGGTGTTGCCGCGCCGGCTCCAGCACAACCACAACCGCAGGCACAACTGCAGCCGCAGCCGCAACCACAACCAGCGCAGCCGGTTTCAGCCCCGCAACCTGTTGCCGTGGACACGGCGCCCGAGCCTGAACCGGTCACGGAAAAACCCGCGCCGGTGCCCGCGCAGGTTTCGTCCGAGCCGGAGCTGCGCGCCGCAGTGGAATCCTGGGCCAAGGTCTGGTCGGAACGGGATGTAGCGGCCTACCTCGCCGCCTATGGCGCCGAGTTTGCACCTGCGGACGGTACTTCCCGCGCGCAATGGGAACAAACTCGTCGCGCGCGGCTGCAGCAGTCAAGTTTTATCCGGGTGGATCTGGCCAGCATGAAGGTTGTTGAACATGGGCCGGAACACGCGCAAATTTCATTCGACCAGCACTACCAGTCCGATGCCTTCAGCGATGACGTGCGCAAGATCCTGATCATGAAGAAGGTTGGCGCGGACTGGAAGATTGTTGAAGAAACAGTGCGCTGATCCGGAGACATCACCATCATGCGCAGCCTTGTCATTTCTCTGCTTTTGTTGTCACAGTGGTCTGCATCCGTAGCCGCCGGGAACATTATTGCCAGCCATGCCCGGTTGCATGAACCGGATCCGGGGCAGGAGGCGATCCTGGTGCAGGCGCTGCAAAACGTCAGTGGCAGCCACATCGATGCCGCCATGACGGACCTGCGGCGGTTGCTGGCCGCCAATCCCGACTTCCGGCTCGCGCAGATGGTGTACGCGGATCTGCTGTTATCCAGGACGGCGCCAATCTCGGAATTCGGCGCCGTGCCATTTGCCACTTATCAGCAGGTCAACGCCCTGCGTGACGAGGCGCGGGCGCGATTGCGCCATTACCGCGCGCCGCCACCCATGGATCAGATCCCGTCCGCGCTGGTCAAACTGAGTGATCAGCAGGGCTACGTGGTGCTGGTGAACATGACCACATCCCGGCTTTATTTGTATGAGAACCGTGGCGGTGTGCCGCATCTGGTGCGTGACTTTTATGCCACGATCGGCAAAAACGGTACCGGCAAGCTGGCGCAAGGCGACCAGAAGACGCCGGTTGGGGTCTACTTCGTCACCGGCACAATCTCCCCGGAAAAGCTGCCGGACTTCTACGGCTCCGGCGCCTTCCCGATTGACTATCCCAATGCCTGGGATCAACGCCGGGGGCGAACCGGTTACGGCATCTGGCTGCACGGCACGCCGAGCAACACCTTCAGCCGCCCGCCACGGGACAGTGATGGTTGCGTCATCCTCAGCAATGCGGACCTGGAGAGCATAAAGCAGTACATCGCGCCCGGTGAAACACCGGTCATTCTCGCCGAGGACGTTGAATGGATCTCACGCAGCCAGTGGGAGCAGCGCCAGGCGCGGCTGGCCATCGTGGTGGAGCAATGGCGCAAGGACTGGGAGAGCCGTGACACGGAGCAGTACCTGGATCACTACTCACCGTCCTACTCCGGCCTCGGTATGGACTATGAAAGGTGGGTGGCCTACAAGCGCAAGGTCAACAGCGGGAAGCAGTTTATCCGCGTGGGCATCTCGGGACAGAGCATGTTTCTTTACCCGGGCGAGCAGGCCTTGCTGGTCGTCACCTTTCAGCAGGATTACAGCAGCGATCGAAATCACCGGCGCTTCGTCAAGCGCCAGTACTGGCGGCAGGAGGCCGACGGCCGCTGGCGCATCCTCTATGAGGGATCGGTCACCTGATCCGGCTTCTCCCCGAAGCCGGGTTCATCCACCAGTCGGCCTTGCGCCGGCGTGTTTTTTGAAAGCCAACGCACCAGGTCGCGCCACATCTCCGCAACCTCCGCCGGCCTGGGCATGGTGCCGGCATATGGCAATTCCACCGTGACCACGGGTATGCGCCGTTGCACGCCGGCGTAATTCCCCAGCGATCCCGGAAACGTCCCCAACAGGTTCAGATACAGGCGACCGAGCTTGCGCGGGCCGCTGCGCGGGCCATCGTAGTCCACGACGCCGTGGGGTGCGTGCACCGCGACAATCACGTCCGGTGAGAAGCCATTGATCTCATCCACGAGCCAGCGCGACTCGGGCTCGCTCAGGGGTTTCTCGCCCGGGAAGTAACGCGGACTGCTGTTGGTCTGCTCGACCCAGTAACGGGGCGCCAAATCCTCCCATCCCGGCATGGGAAAATTCCGGTTCAGGTCCACGCCGTGGGCGTTCATGCGCCGGGCCTCCTGGCGCAGCAATCCATCAGGGTTCAGCAGCGGCACGATGCGCCAGTGAAACAGCCCGGTGTGGTGCTCATCCAGAATGCTCATCCATTTGAAGACAATGCTGACCGAGGAATATTCGTCGCCATGAATGCCGCCGACGAGCAACACCCGTCCCCGCGGCTGTCGATTCTCCATCGGCAGGTACTCCTTGAGCAGGATGGGCGCGCCCTGCACCGACTCACCGCGTGTGATTGCCAGCGCCCGGTTCAGGCACTCGCTCTGGTCGATGCTGGCCAGTTTCTGCGCAATGCGGTCGCACTCGCCGGTAACCTTCGTGTCCGCGCCCGCAACGCCGACCGCGGCGGACAGCAGGATCACGGCCAATGCCTCGCGTTTCATGCAACCATCCCCATGGCCAGCACAATGCCGGCAAATATCGTCAGCCCGACCCAGTTGTTGAGCATGAAGGCCCGGAAGCACGCGTCGCGGGAGCGATCACGGATCACGATCTGATGGGCGAAAAACTGGGCGCCGGCAAGGATAATGCCCAGATAATAATAGAAGCCCAGCTGCAACCGGTATCCGACCAGCGTAAGCAGCGCCAGCATCATTATCTGCATGATGCCGATGATGGTGGTGTCGGCATCATCGAACAGGATGGCTGTGGATCGAACGCCCAGACGCAAGTCATCGTTCCGATCCACCATGGCGTAGATGGTGTCGTAAACCATGGCCCAAAGTATGTTGGCCATATACAGCAACCAGGCCACCGGCGGCACGCCGCCGGTCTGCGCTGCGAATGCCATGGGGATGCCCCAGCTGAACGCCAGGCCAAGAAAGAATTGCGGCACCCAGGTGATCCGCTTCATGAACGGATAGATGCCGGCCAGCACGGCGCCCGCAAACGACAGCAGCACCGTGAGCCGGTTCGTGGTCAGCACCAGCAGGAACGCAAGGCCGAACAGCAACGCGGCCAGCACCAGGGCCTCCCCCGGCGCCACCCGGCCCGTGGCCAGCGGCCGGTCACGCGTGCGATCGACCCCGCCATCCAGATCGCGATCGGCATAATCATTGAGGACGCAGCCCCCCGAACGGGTAAGGAACACGCCCAACACAAACACCACCAGCAAGTGCAGGCTGGGCGTGCCATTGGCGGCAAGCCAGAGCGCCCACAGTGTCGGCCACAGCAGCAGCAGCGCGCCAATGGGCCGGTCCAGACGGGCCAGTTGCGCATAGAGAGTCAGCCGGGCACGGTCCGGGATCCGCGGCAGCGGGAATCCGGCGGAGTCGAGACCGGAATTGTCTCCCGGCAAACGGGCGACGGAACGACTCATGGGCGTGGGGCCATGCGGAGGGCTCTCAGCCGCGGGTGCGGCAGGTTTGTTTCATAAGCGCTATTTTAGCAGGGTGCTGCAGAGCCGTGTCCTGTCCAGAACCATCAAGCTGTCCCGATTACACGGAGCCCAGGGCGGCATCCGGGGACACCCAGCGCGCGGTCAATGCCGCGAGGCGATCCGGGTGGCGTTCTATCATCATGTCGGCAACCCGTTGCACCTGCGGGATCAGGCGCGCATCCCGCGCCAGGTCGGCAACCCGCAGGCGCTGCAAACCGGTCTGGCGCGAGCCGAGTATCTCCCCCGGGCCGCGCAGTTCCAGGTCTTTTTCAGCAATGACAAATCCATCCGTGGTGGCGCGCATGGTCTCCAGCCGTGCCCGGGCCAGCGCCGCCAACGGCGCCTGATACAGCAACAGGCAATTACTGGCGTGCTGCCCGCGCCCGATGCGGCCGCGCAACTGGTGCAACTGGGCCAGGCCGAGCCGTTCGGCGTTTTCAATGACCATCAGGGTGGCATTGGGCACATCCACGCCCACTTCAATCACCGTCGTCGCCACCAGCACGTCAAAGGTGCCGGCGCGAAAGGCCTGCATGGCGCGATCACGTTCCCGTCCCGGCATCCTGCCATGCACGAGGCCGATGCGCAGCGTTGATAATTGTTCGGTCAGCATGCGCGCGGTCTCCTCCGCGGCCTGAAACTGGTCATCGTCCGACTCTTCGATACGCGGGCAAACCCAGTACGCCTGCCGCCCCTGGGCACAGGCATTGCGAATGCCCTGCATGATCTCCGCGCGGCGGTCAGCGGACGTGACCACGGTTTGCACCGGTTGTCGCCCGGGCGGAAGTTCGTCGATGACACTGACATCCAGGTCCGCGAACAAGGTCATTGCCAGCGTGCGCGGGATGGGCGTCGCGGTGAGGACCAGTTGGTGCGGGAATGTATCCTGGTTCGCACCCTTTTCCAGCAGCGCCAGCCGCTGATGCACGCCGAAGCGGTGTTGCTCATCGATGACCACCAGACCCAGGCGTCCAAAGCTGACACCCTCCTGCAACAGGGCGTGGGTGCCCACCGTCATCACCAGTTCCCCGTCGGCCAGTCGCTGCAGGAGCTGTTTGCGTTCCCGGCCCGCCACGCGCCCGGTCAGGGTAATCACCGGAATCTCCATTGCGGTGAACCAGCGCGACAGGTTGTCGCGGTGTTGCTCCGCCAGCAATTCAGTCGGGGCCATGAGTGCCGCCTGATACCCGGCGGCAAGGGCTTGTACCGCGGCGGCGGCGGCGATGACCGTCTTGCCCGAGCCCACGTCCCCCTGCACCAGGCGCAACATCGGACTTGCGGCGGCCAGATCCCGTTGCACGTCCCGCAATGTGCGCTGTTGTGCCCGCGTCAGTTTGAATTCCAGCCCGGCCAGGAAACGGCTCAGCAGGTTGCCGTTGCCGGCCGGCAGGCTGGGCGCCCGCAACGTGCGAACCTCCCTGCGCAACAGGCGCAGGCTGATCTGGTGCGCCAAAAGTTCTTCGAATGCCAGGCGCCGCTGCGCCGGGTGCCGGCCGGTCAGCAACTGATCCGTGTCCGTGCCCGGCGGCGGCATGTGCATCAGGCTGATGGCGTCGTGCAGTCGCGGCAGGGCAAGGTTGCGACTCACGCGCTCCGGCAGGAAATCCTCCAATGCTTCCGGCGCCGACTTCAACGCCGCCAAGGCCTGGGTTGTCAGCCGTCGCAGAACCGATTGCGGGAGCCGCTCGGTGGCGGGATAGACCGGCGTCAGCGCGACCTCCAGACCATCCGCGGCGTCCTCCTGCACGCGCCGGTATTCCGGATGGACCATTTCCATTCCGCGTGCCCCGGCGCGCGCCTGCCCCCAGCATCGCAATGTCGTTCCGCGTTCCAGGTTGGCCTGCTGCGCGCGATTGAAATGAAAGAAGCGCAACATCACTGAACCTGTGCCGTCACTGATCCGGCAGAGCAGGCTGCGGCGGCGCCCGAACCGGATTTGCGCGAGATCAATCTGCCCCTGTACCAGCACCTCCTGGCCCGGCCGCAGGCTACCCATGGGTGTGATCCGGGTCCGATCCACATAGCGCAGCGGCAGGTGAAACAGCAGGTCCTGGAGGGTGTGCAAACCGAGCCGCGCGAGCCGGGACTCGGTGGCCGGGCCGACGCCGGGCATGCGGCCCAGCGGCGTATTCAGGCGCGGGGGCTCCGGCAATCCCGTGGGCCGGGGCGGGCCCGGACTCAGGCGTCCAATACCAGCACCGCGTCCACCTCCACCAGCGCGCCGCGGGGGAGGGCGGCGACACCCACAGTGGCACGAGCCGGGTAGGGCGCCTGGAACCAGTTCGCCATGACCTCGTTGACCACGGGGAAGGCGCCCAGATCGGTGAGGTAAATATTGATCTTCACTATGTTCGCGAGCGAGCCGCCAGCCGCCGCCGTCACCGCAGCCAGGTTGCGGAACACCTGTTCGGATTGAACACGGCAATCCCCCGCCACCATCTCCATGGAACCCGGATCGAGGGCGATCTGTCCGGAAAGATAAACCGTCCTGCCATGGGCGACAGCCTGGGAATAGGGGCCGATGGCGCGGGGTGCGTTGGGCGTGGCGATGATGGTCTTTGACATGGATTGCATTATCCGTGCACACGCGAGCCGCTGGCAACTGGCGAGACGGGTGGCCCCTGGAAATTGACTCCTTCCAATCCATCGCAAGGGCAGTCCGATCCTACGGTGTCGGACACGCCGTGAATACGTCCATGTAAGCTCGGGTGCCGCCTTTCGTCGCTGCGCGTCCGGCTACGCTCGAAAGTCCGGCCCGCACATCCTTGTGCGGGCGTTCGCAGCTTTGCTGCGAACCCCTGCGGCTTACGGTCCGCCACCATAGGATCGGACTGCCCCTGCGACTGCGTGGCAAATTGAGTAACAATAAATTGATTCGCAGGGAGCCGGATTGCCGGGTGTTTGCGCAGCGTCGTGTGGAGCGCGCGTAACCATGGATGGCGAAGCGCGCGGAACCCGATTCGAGCCATACACGAAGTATGGCGAGATTAAGCGGAGCGAATACCCGGCAATCCGGCTCCCGGTCCGACTTCCTACGCCATGCTGTGAATAGGATTCTACCGGCGGCTGATGCGCGCCACGTGCTTGAGACTGCGCACGCGCCGCATCACCTGGGCCAGGTGCTGGCGGTCGCGTACTTCAATCACGAATTTCAGGGTCGTGTAGCGATCATCCTTGTCCTTCATCTCCACGTGCACGATGTT
Source organism: Gammaproteobacteria bacterium RIFCSPLOWO2_02_FULL_61_13 (assembly GCA_001801865.1). GTDB lineage: Bacteria > Pseudomonadota > Gammaproteobacteria > Eutrophobiales > Eutrophobiaceae > 2-02-FULL-61-13. The sequence goes on along the minus strand of MGYT01000010.1, from coordinate 5,597 downwards.
GGCCTGCTGGTCGGAGATCACGGCCGCGATCTTCGCCAGCACGCCGCGCTGGTTGGTGACCTCGACGCGCATGTTCGTGGGGTACTCACCCTCAATGCCGGTCTCCCATCCCACAGTGATCCACTTATCCGGGTGATTGCGGTACTCGGCCACGTTGGTGCACGACTGGTGATGCACCACGATGCCGCGGCCAGCGGTCACGAAGCCGAGAATCGGGTCGCCGGGGATGGGGCGGCAGCACTTGGGAAAAGTGACAACCAGACCTTCCGAACCGCGGATCAGCAACGGGGCCGCGCTGGCGTCCGCAGGTTTGACATGGGGTTGCGGCGCGGCGGCCCAGTCGTCCAGCAACTGGCGCGCGATTATGGGCGCCATGCGGTTGCCCAGTCCGACCTCCTGCAACATCTGCTCCTCGGAGCCAAGATGGGTTTCCGTGAGCACTTTTTTCAACTGTTCGGGCTGGATGCTGTCGTAACTGGAGTTGTGCAATTGCAGTTCGCGCACGAGCAGGCGTTTGCCCAGTGCCGCAGCCTCATTTAACTGCAGGTGCTTCAGGTAGTGGCGGATGTTGGAGCGCGCCTTGGCGGTGACGGCGAAATTGAGCCAGGCGGGATTGGGGTGCGCACCCGGCGCAGTGACCACCTCCACGGTCTGGCCCGTGCCCAGGCGCGTCCCCAGCGGTGACAGGCGCCGGTCAACGCGCACACCGACACAGGCATTACCCACATCGGTGTGGATGGCATAGGCAAAGTCCACGGCAGTGGCGCTGCGCGGCAATTCCACGATCCGGCCCTTGGGTGTAAACACATAGACCGACTCAGGGAACAGATCGACCTTTACGTTTTCCAGAAATTCCTGCGGATTGCCGGCAGTGGTCTGCATTTCCATAATCCGGCGCAACCATTCCCGCGCCCGTTTGTGCGCGCCGCTGCGCTCGCTGGCGCTGCCCGACTTGTAAAGCCAGTGCGCGGCGATGCCGGCCTCGGCCACGTCGTTCATTTCCCGCATGCGGATCTGCACTTCGATGGGAGTCCCGAACGGCCCGAACAACACGGTATGCAGGGACTGGTAGCCGTTGGACTTGGGGATGGCGATGTAGTCCTTGAACTTTCCCGGCACCGGTTTGTACAGGTTGTGTACGGTGCCGACGACGCGGTAACAGTCGTCCACGCTGTCGACAACGATGCGGAATGCGAACATGTCGTAGACCTCGTCGAACGACAGCCCCTTACTGCGCATCTTCTGATAGATGCCGTACAAATGCTTCTCCCGGCCCATGACCTGGGCGTGGATCTTCTCCTGGCGCAGGCGGCGCTTGAGCGCGGAGCGGATCTTGTCGACCACTTCCTTGCGATGCCCGTGCGCCTTGCGCACCTGTTCATTCAGGATGCGGTGGCGCAGGGGATGGAGCGTGGCAAACCCCAGTTCTTCCAGCTCCAGGCGGATGGTGTTGATTCCCAGGCGCTGGGCGATGGGCGCATAAATGTCCAGGGTCTCCCGTGCAATGCGGCGCCGCTTGTCGGGCGGTAGCGCGCCGAGCGTGCGCATGTTGTGCAGCCGATCCGCCAGCTTCACCAGGATCACGCGGATGTCGTTGCTCATGGCCATCAACATCTTGCGGAAATTCTGTGCCTCGGCCTCCGCGTGGGTATCGAAGGGGATCTGCGTCAGCTTGCTGACACCATCCACCAGTTCCGCGACGCCCTTGCCGAAGCGGCGCTGGATCTCGCCCTTGGCCGTGCGCGTGTCCTCCATGACATCGTGCAGGATTGCCGCAATCAGGGTTTGCGAGTCCATGTGCATGTCCGCCAGGATCTGGGCCACTTCGAGCGGGTGATGGATGTAGGGTTCGCCGCTCATGCGGTGCTGGCCCGCGTGGGCCTTGGCCCCAAAATCATAGGCGCGCAGCACGCGCTCCACCTCGTCCGCCTGGAGGTAGTCGCTGACCTGGCGCTGCAAGTCTTCGATGGTGACGCTCATGGCAGGGATTCTAGCAGCAGGACACAGGGCTGCCGCGGTTTCGGGCGGCCGTTCGTCCTTGCGGCCCCGGGGCGGTGCCCGGGGGCAAAACAACTGGGGTGAGGGTTCCCGGGGTCAGGCCGCGGGAACGAAATACTTACTCAGGCAGGTCCGGCAGGGGCGGGAACTCGAGGTTGGCGAGGGATTCTTCCATCACCGGTTTGCCAATGCTGTCGATGTTGGCGAGGGTCACCACGCCGGCCTCAATCTCGCGCAAGGCGATGACCGTGGGCTTGTCGCCTTCCTCCGGCACCAGTGGGTCCGCGCCCAAGCCCAGTTGCCGGGCCCGCTTCGCGGCCAGCAGCACCAGGTCATAGCGGTTGGGGATATGGGCCAGGCATACTTCAACAGTCAATCGCGCCATGTGGACAACCTCAGTAAGTGATTTGCAGCAACCCGGTTGGTTCAGCCGCACCGGGGTGTTCAGGGGGCGCAGAGTCTACTGGAAGGGTGGCGTTACCGCAATAATTCCGCGATCCGGGCATCGGCCGCGGTTTGTTGCAGGCGGTAGTCGCAACGCGCGGCCCCGACGATGGCCTGCAGGTCCGCCTGGGCCCGCTGCAGATCATCGTTGAACACCAGATAGTCATACTCCCGGCAATGGGAAATTTCCGCCCGGGCATCCTGCATCCGGCGCACTATTTGTGACCGTGGGTCCCCGCGGCCGCGCAGGCGTTGCTCCAGCACCTCCATGGCAGGCGGGAGGATGTATATGCCGACCGTGTCCGGCATCAGGGCGCGGATCTGACGGGCGCCCTGCCAGTCGATCTCCAGTACTACGTCGATCCCGGCCGCCAACTGCTGCTCGACCCAGACCTTCGAAGTGCCGTAGTGATGGTCGAATACGCGCGCGTGCTCGAGGAACGCCGCGGCGGCAATCATCTTCTCGAAGGTCGCCACATCGACAAAATGGTAGGCCACGCCATCCAGTTCGTCGCTGCGTCGGTCGCGCGTGGTATGCGACACGGATACCCGCAACAGCGGGTCGGCGTCGGTCAGTGCGCGCACCAGCGTGGTCTTGCCACCGCCGGATGGGGCGGATATCACAAACAGGATGCCGCGCCGCTGCATTTATTCCACGTTCTGGATCTGCTCGCGGATCTGCTCTATCAATACCTTCAGATCCACGGAGGCATTGCTGGATTCCAGGGTACCGGCCTTCGACCCCAGTGTGTTGGCCTCACGGTTCAATTCCTGCATCAGGAAGTCGAGGCGCCTGCCCGCAGGCTGTTCCTGATCCAGCACATGCCGGACCTCGGCCACATGTGCCTCAAGACGATCCAGCTCCTCGGCCACGTCCAGTTTCTGCACCAGCAACAGGATCTCCTGTTCCAGCCGATCTGCATCCAGTTGCAGTTCAATCTCGCGCGCCCGCTGCAGGTAGCGTTCACGGATGTTGCGAATGATCTCCGGCATCGCGCGCCGCGCCGCCGCGGTAATGGCACTGATGGCGGTGCATCGATCCAGTATCAGCGTCCGGATGCGCTGACCTTCGCGCCGGCGCGTTTCCAGCAGCATATCCAGTGTTGCGTCGATGAGTTCCAGCAAAGGACCGTTTACCACCGCCAGGTCGAGGACGGTGCGGCCCAATACACCGGGCCAGCGCAATACATCCAGCGGCTGCAGCGGGGCGGGATTGGCAATCGGCAGCGCCCCGGCCGCGGCCAGCAATTGCTGCACCAGCGGCTGATTAATCGCCAGCGGTTCATCACTGGCTTCCTGTCGATCCAGGCGTATCTGACATTCGACCTTGCCCCGGCTCAGGCGCGCGCTGATGCGGTCCCGCATTGCGGTTTCCAGGGCACGCAGATCATCGGGCAGGCGCAGCGTGACTTCCAGGTAGCGGTGGTTGACGGTACGCATCTCGCAAACCGCCGCACCCCACTGTATCTGGCGTTCCACCCGCCCGAATGCCGTCATGCTCTGAATCACACTGCTCACTCCCAAGTCTGTCCACTCTGAACAGGTTCAGAGATTCCCGGGGCCGATTGCCGTATGGCGCGAATTGTAGCATCCGGGTTCCGCGCCGGGGCGGGCGGAAATACCTCTGGACGGGCAATTTCAGCGTCCCGATAATCCTGCGCCACGAACTGCATTTTATTTTTCTCCCGAGGAATTCGAAAATGCGCCCCAGTGGCCGCGCCAACGATGAACTGCGTCAAGTCAAACTGACGCGTAACTACACCATGCATGCGGAAGGTTCCGTGTTGGTGGAATTCGGCCATACCAGGGTGATTTGCACCGCATCGGTGGAAAACTCCGTGCCCGCGTTTCTCAAGGGTACCGGCAGGGGCTGGGTGACCGCGGAATACGGCATGTTGCCGCGCTCCACGAATCAACGCATGCGCCGGGAGGCGAGTCAGAATCGCCAGGGCGGACGGACACTGGAGATCCAGCGCCTGATTGGCCGGTCCCTGCGCGCCGCCGTGAACCTGGAGGCGTTGGGCGAGCTGTCCTGCATGGTGGACTGCGATGTGATCCAAGCCGATGGCGGCACGCGTACCGCGGCAATCACCGGTGGTTACGTGGCGTTGGTGGATGCGCTGAATGCGGCGCGTCGCAGGGGCCAGATCAAGAAGGACCCGCTGGCGGTCAGGATCGCGTCGGTGTCCGTGGGGATCTGTGACGGGCAGGCCTTGCTGGATCTGGATTATGCGGAGGATTCCAGCGCCGCCACTGATATGAACGTGGTCATGAATGACGCCGGCGGGTTCATCGAGATACAGGGCACGGCCGAGAGCAACGCATTCGCCCGCCCTGATCTCGATGCCATGCTGGCATTGGCCGAGACCGGCATCCGCCGCCTGTTTGAATTACAGGCCGGCGCACTCGCGGCAGGCTAACGTGGCAGGTTCGCAGCGTATCGTTATCGCCAGCAGCAATACCGGCAAATTACGCGAGCTGGTCGCTTGGTTGCATGAATGGCCGGTGGAGCTGGTGAACCAGTCCGACCTGGGTGTGACCGAAGCGGACGAGTCCGGCATCAGCTTTGTGGAAAACGCCATTTTGAAGGCGCGGCACGCCTGCAGCGCCACCGGTTTGCCGGCCATCGCCGATGATTCCGGGATCGAGGTCGAGATACTGGACGGGGCGCCCGGCGTCCGCTCGGCGCGCTTTGCCGGCCCCGGCGCCGGCGATGAGAAGAACCTGCAGTTATTGCTGGAGCGAGTGCGGGGTACGGGAGCCGTGAACCCGGTGGCGCGTTTTCAATGCCTGATGGTGTTCATGGCCCACGCCGGCGACGCTACGCCCGTCATTGCCCAGGGGACCTGGAACGGACATCTGGTGCCCGAGCCGCGGGGGAGCCACGGCTTTGGTTATGATCCCATCTTCTTTGTCCCCACCCACGGCTGCACCTCGGCGGAGCTCGACCCCACGATCAAGAATCAGATCAGTCACCGGGCGCAGGCGCTGGCCGGGTTGCTGCAAGGGTTGCGGGCGCGCTTTCCCGCGCAGTCTGAAATTCCCCGGCGCCGGGCCGGAACAGGTCGGTGAATCTTTCCATCCCGCCCCCACTGGCGCTGTACGTACACCTGCCCTGGTGTGTACGCAAATGTCCTTACTGTGATTTTAATTCC
>MGYT01000009.1:16332-16465 GCA_001801865.1 Gammaproteobacteria bacterium RIFCSPLOWO2_02_FULL_61_13 | reverse complement strand
CACGGGCGGTGTCCGAATTTCAGTCTCCGGCGGAAGCAATTCGACGCTGGCACGTTGGCCCATGGTGTCCATGGCCATCTCCAGCTCCACCGGCCGGGGCCGACCTTCATGCAATTGACGCATGGCTTCCCGC
>MGYT01000009.1:15976-16278 GCA_001801865.1 Gammaproteobacteria bacterium RIFCSPLOWO2_02_FULL_61_13 | reverse complement strand
TGTCGGATCATCCCCAGTTGATCCGGGATCTCGTGCAGTTCCCCATAACCCCTGCCGATGGCGATTGACGGGATCTGGCCGGACAGGCACAGCACCTTGGCGCCGTTGCCCCAGGCGGTGCACAACGCGGCACTGGAGTTCAACAGCCCGGGACCGGGCACCACGGCATAGACACCGACCCTGCCGGTGGAGCGTGCATAACCGTAGGCCATGTAGGCCACGCCCTGTTCATGCCGGGAGTGAATGACCCGCAGCCCCTTGCCGGAACGGACCATGGCGTCAAAGAAATGATCCAGTTGCCC
>MGYT01000009.1:11716-15928 GCA_001801865.1 Gammaproteobacteria bacterium RIFCSPLOWO2_02_FULL_61_13 | reverse complement strand
GACGAGGGCATCCGCACCAGACATGTTAGGCATTAGTCTTGGCCCTTTGACTTTTTACTTCTCCAATGGAAGTACGGCAACCCCAACAAGAACACCCACGCAGCCGGCGACGTGATCATCTTGCCGAGCGCGATCAGCACATCCCCCGGACTCACATACACCCGGCTCTTCATGGCCTGATCCGGATGGCTGTTGATAATCAGTTCGTTGTCCTTCCGCTCGATGCTGCCAAAACGGAATTCGACGTCGGCCAGTTTGCTGCGTACGCGCATGGGATATGCCTTTCAGTCGCCGATCATTACTTGGCATGCGCGCGAACCGATCTCATGTTGTCGGACACGCCGCAAGTACGTCCGTGTAGGCTCGTGTTCCGCCATCCATGGCGTCACACGGTCCTCCAACATGAGATCCGCCCGCACGCATGCCTCCGCCGGCATAAATGGAGTCATGAGTTCAAGTCTTGCGCAGTCGGCCGGTGGCCTGTGCGTACTCGATGCGTTCCTGCAGGAGTTTGGAGATATCCTCGGGTCCGTATCCCGCCGGCGGCGTGAAGGTGCCGCGGCGATACAGTTCATCGAATACCTCTTTGCAGATGGACACTTTTTCAGCCAGCGTGCGTGGCGGCTTGCCCGGCGGAAAGCGATTCGGCGGGTACAGCGGTTTCTCGTAGATCTGTTTGAAGCCCTCGGTGCGCAGGTCCACCCAGCAATTATGCGCCGCGTGGGTGCGATGCATGCGCAATGCCTCAATATCGATGGGCACGGCCAGCACCTGCTCCTCGGGATACGGCACATGCCGCAGCACGAGGCCGGTGTAATCGATGGCGAAGGAATGGCCGGGGCAGAATGCCTTGGGATAGAAATCGTAATTGACCTTGCCCCAGTTGGAGCCGAGCAGGTAGCACATGTTGTCGTGGGCACGGGCGCGGCGCGTGAACATCCAGAAATCCCAGGGTTCCGACACGCCCTCCACTTCCTGCAGCGCCGCCGGGTGACACAACACCTCGACACCGTTGTAACCCAGCGCGCGCGCCACCTCCGGCGTGCACCCGTCGTGACAGGTCATGGTGCCCAGCTTGCCGATAGGCGTGTCCACCACCGGGAACAGCGTCTTGATGTCGCCGCCGAATTTCTGGCAGTAGGCATCGAACAGGTCGTGGGGACTGGTGCCGAGGCCGATGTAGGCCGGGATGTGCCACTTGTGATACTTCAGAACCACGTCACCGGTGGGGCCAACGATGAAGTTGGTGTTGAACCAGCGCCCGGGGAACTCGGGCACCTCCTCCACCACGCCGCCGCCGCAGATATACATGTCGTATTGCTTCGCGATTGCACCTAGCTGGTCAATCTCGGGCCCTGGGATTGTGACGGCCTTGGCCATCTGATCCGCAATGCCGGACTCGCCCTTGCCCGGTGTGCCAACGCCTTGCAGGCAATACTCCGGCAAAACGGCAAGGCGCACGGGAACTTCCCAGAAATAGCCGACGCCGAAATGGATCAGGTTGCAGACCCGATCCAGGTTTTTCTGAATATCGGCACGCGTCTTGACCACGAAGACCTCGGGCTGAATTACCAGGGCGGTATACAGTTCGACTCGTTTGCTCATGATGACCTCACTGTTTCTTGGTTGCCGGACAGCGTGCAGCCGGATCTCATGTTGGCGGACCGTGTGAAGCCATGGCTGGCTGAAAACGAGCCTACATGGACGTACTTGCGGCGTGTCCGACAACATGAGATCGGGTTGCGCGCCGGTCCGGCATTGGGAGAACACTCAATCATCGCTCAAAAATCATCCTCAGACGCCTTCAGTCCAAAATCTTCGAGCATCACCGTGGCCGTGTTCGTGCCCATGGCGGAGATACCGCCACCGGGATGACAGGATGGCCCGGTCATGTAGAGTTTCTTCACCGGGGACCTGTAATTGGCATAACCCGGGACCGGACGGAACGCGCCCAGTTGTCCCAGCGTACGCTCGCCGCCCGTGGTCACACCGTTGACAAAGCACAGGTTGGCGCGCGCCAGGCTCGGTGCTGTCTCGATGTATTCACCCAGAATGTTATCGCGGCTCATGTTGGTGGTGTAGTTTTGCAACTGCGGCAGCAGTTTTTCAGCCACGTAGGACTTGCCCAGTTTCTCCCAGTCTCCGCCGTTGGCCAGTTTTGCGGGGACGAACGTGTCAATAATCAGCGTGTGCATTCCCGGCGGGGCCCGGGTCGGATCCATTTGTGTCCAGCAGGCGGTCCACAGGAACGGATCTCCGGGCGCCTTTCCCTCGGCAATCTCCAGGTACTGACGATCGATGTCCTCCATGGTGCCGAAGATACGCTGGAACGCCGTGCGCCCCATTTCCGCGCCGTTCTTCCACACCGGCGCCTCGTTCAGGGCCCAGTGCGCGCGCACGATGGAAACGTTGCCGAATACGAACCGTTGCACGCCGCGCCGGAATTCCGGGTCCAGTTCCGCAGGCTCCATGCATTTCAGGAACGTCTGCTGTGGGTCGAGCCCGGTGACGACGGCGCGGCGCGCCGTGATCTCGGTACCGTCTTCCAGTTGCACGCCCACGCATTCCCCGTTGCGCACGATGAATTTGGTCACTGTCGCATCCGTCTGTACCCGGCTGCCGTTGGCTTCCAGATAGCGGCGCATGGCCAGGCACAACCCCATGCTGCCGCCCTCGGGGATCGCCTGCCCGTAATAATGGATGCTCGGGATCATCACGAAAAAGCCGGCGGCGGTGCCCAACTGGTCCGGCAGTGTCTGCGGTGCCATGGCCCAGCCGAGGATGAATGCCCGCACATGGTCGTTCTCGAAATTCTCCAGCGTGAACTGGCGCGAACTGAGCTGATAATCACGCAGGCGGCGCAGCCCTTCCGGGCTGTTCTCCAGTGCCTGGTACAGGTAGCTGGGTGGCGCTGGCGGCGAGAACATGCCCTTGACCACGCCCGCCTCAATCTCGGCGAACTCCGCGTAAATCTCCTTGTAGCGCTGCGCATCTTTCTTTGAATACGCGGCAATCGTGTCGCAGGTCTTGTCCACGTTCTTGTAAACGATGATTCCGTCGCCCTCGTACTTGTTCGGGTGCCCGGTGATGTGGTCCGTGGACCAGATGTACTTCAGGCCGTGCTTTTCCAGTTCCGGCTTCAATTCCTGTCGAAACACTGGGTTGATGTGGATCCAAACGTGTGAGGAACCGAACATGTCGTGCTTGAACCCGGGCAACGTCACCTCGCGCGTCACTACCCCGCCGCCCAGCCACGGATTGCGCTCCAGCACCAGCACCTTGAGTCCGTGCTTGGTCAGCAATGAGGCGCAGGCGAGGCCGTTATGACCAGCGCCGGCGATGAGAACATCAAAATCAGACATTGCCCCTCACCAATTCCACATCGTCCCGTCTTCCAGCCTGTTCACCGGCAGATAGGCGCGTTGGTAGGGGTATTTCGCCGCGAGTTTTTCGTCGATGTCCACGCCATGGCCGGCGGCCTCGCCCGGGTGCAGGAATCCGCCGCTGAAGGTGTAGGCATGGGGAAACACGGCATCAGTCTCTTCCGAGTGACGCATGTATTCCTGGATACCGAAGTTGGGCACCCACAGGTCAAAGTGCAACGCGGCGCCCATGCACACCGGCGACAGGTCCGTCGCCCCATGACAGCCGGTGCGCACGTGATACAGGGCCGCCAGGTCCGCAATGCGCCGCAGGTGCGTGATGCCGCCGGCGTGGACCACGGTGGTACGGATGTAATCGATGAGTTGTTCTTCGATTAATTGCTTGCAATCGAAGATGCTATTGAACACCTCGCCCAGCGCGAGAGGTGTCACAGTGTGCTGGCGGATGAGCCGGAACCCTTCCTGGTTTTCTGCCGGCACCGCGTCCTCCAGCCAGAACATCCGGAAAGGTTCGAGGGATTTGCCCAGGCGCGCCGCCTCGATGGGCGTCAGGCGATGATGCACATCGTGCAGCAAGTGCGGTTCAAAGCCGAACTTCTCCCGCAATTTCTCGAACAGTCTCGGCACATGGTCCAGGTACTTTGTCGTGGACCAGATATTTTCCGTGGGCAGGTTGGCGTCCGCAGGCTCGTAGAACAGCTTGTCGCCGGAGACGCCGTAGGTGGACTTCAACCCCGGCACGCCGGACTGGGCGCGAATGGCCTTGTAGCCCATCTCCAGATAGCGCCCCACTTCATCCATGGTTTCCGGGATGTCGCGGCCGTTGGCA
>MGYT01000009.1:1941-11698 GCA_001801865.1 Gammaproteobacteria bacterium RIFCSPLOWO2_02_FULL_61_13 | reverse complement strand
CCACAGGGCGGTGTCCACGGCGCCGATGGCGCACATGGTTATCGGGCCGCGGCGCCAGTAGCAGCCGCGATACAGGTACTGCCATATGTCCTCGACCTGATGCGCGTCGCGGCCGATGAGGCTCGGAATGATATGTTCCTGCAGGTACGCGGCAACGGCCAGTTCGCGACCATTAACGGTGGCATCGCCTAACCCGTGCAGGCCGGCGTCAGTCTCAATCTTGAGCGTGACGAAATTGCGCCCGGGACAGGTAATGATGACGCGGGCGGCGGTGATTTTCATGAATGCAAAGGTCTCGAAGCAATAATAGGTATATTGCATAACCTATTGTTAAGTAATGAGTCTGTAATGAATGCTTAATGTTACGACCGAAGATATAGTTTAAACATAAACTATCCTACGGCAGACCGGTTTAGGTGTCAAAAGTAACGCGGAAGGTCGGTGCTCAGGGGTCCGGGTGGGTACAGGAAAAACTGCCGGCATGGTTAAAATCACCGTGGCCTGTGTACTGGGCAATTTGCGGATGCGGGCAGAGCGGGCGCGTACGCGTCACCCTGCCATTCTCAATGCGGCTGGCGTGGACGGAGCCGGGTGGCCGGCCTGCCTCCACCCAGTCAATGAGGGGCGTCATCAGGTCGAAATGGTCCACGTTGGTGCCGCCGGTACAGTGAAACATGCCGGGGATGAGATACAGGCGCAGGTAGTCGTCGGCGCGCAGCGAAGATATGGCGACCAGCTGATCAAAATACTGAATCGTGCGCAACGGATTGACGCCGAAGTCCGCCCAACCGTGATACACGATCAGTTTCCCGCCCCGGCCGGCGAAGGCATGCAAACCGGGATCCGCGGCGCGCAGGACCTGTCGCATGCGTTCCATGCCCGCACCATCGCGGGCCGGATCCATGAGTTTCCAATCCCGCGCCGGATCGTCCACGTCGAATGCCAGGTAGCGGAACCAGGATTCCAGGATCAGCGTCTGCAGCACCTGCCCGGCCGGGTTGGGGACCACCCTGCCCACCCACGCGGACTCCATGCGCATCGTGCCCCGATCATCCCAGTCATACACCTGTCCGGTCAGTTCGCTGCCCACGACCGTGCGCGGAAATAGTTCCTTTCCATGCACCATCACCGGCGCATAGATCATGTCCAGCGTACGCAGCTCGCCGTCACTGAAGCCGTCCGGCGTTGATTCCGCACGGGGCAAATCCCTTGACGGAACAAAATCCACCTCCAGCGGATTGCCGATGACACCGTCCTCAATGCCGTCAACGCGGTCGTAGTGTGAGCGGATGAATTCACCCAGTTGCTTCAAGCGTTCCGGACTGATGGGCATTGCACTCACGGCGAGGGAATTCTTGTGGTATTGCCAAAGCATGTCCGGCAAATCGAACACCGGGGCGCCGGCGATGATGCCGTCGAAATCCTCCGGGTAATGTTGCGCCTCCATCAGCCCCTGCCGGCCGCCGGTGGAGCAGCCGTCGAAGTATGCCCGCTGGACCGGCGCGCCGTAGTACGTGGCGAGGATTTCCTTCGCGGCCAACACCGTCACATGGACGGCGCGATAACCATAGTCCTCTTCCCGGGCGGGATCGTTGTGTGCCCATACCGCCCCGGGCGCCGTGGCGGCATCGTGCCCGGTGTTGGTGAAGACGGCGCCGAATCCATTACGCACGGCTATCATTCGTGCACGATGGTAGGGCGCATGATCGAGGGACTCGCCGGCATCCCCGCCATTTCCGTGCATGTACAGCCGGCCGTTCCAGGCGGCAGGCAGGTACACGATCCAGCGAATGGCCGGCGGGATGGAGCCGGTCACCCGGCAGTATTCAGGGTCTGCGTCATTGGCCGGAATCAATTCCGCCGTGAACTCCCGCCCGCGTAATTGATGTGATGAGGCCAACTCTCTGCATGCAAGTGCTCGCCGGGCAGCCGCCTGTTGCCGGTAATCCACCCAGCCCTGTTCCGGTGCGGAAAAACTCCCGGCGTTGCCCGTGGCATGCGTGGACGTACTCAATCCGCACGGCACCAGCAACATCCACGCTGCGATGTTCCGCACTTCACACGCGCTCACGTCATCGCTCCTTTGCACTCTCATCCCGGTACCGCAGCAACGGGCTGAGCAGGTATTCAATCAGACGCCTTGTGCCCAGGTTGACCTCCACGGTCACCGCCATGCCGGGGGTCAGACTCACGATCTTATCTTCCACCTGCATGACAGCCTTGTGCATGCGCACCCGGGCGGCGTAGACCAGGCCGAGGCGCTCATCGGGCGTGGCGTCCCGGGACACCGATCGCACTTCGCCATCCAGCGTACCGTACCTGGTGAACGGGAAGGTTTCGACCTTGATTTCTGCTTCCTGCCCTGCGCGCACAAAACCGATGTCCCTGTTCTGCACCCAGGCCTCGATCTCCATGGCCTCTTCGTCCGGCACGATGTGCATCAGTTCCTGCGCCGGCGTGACCACGCCGCCGATGGTATGCACCCCCAGCCGGTGCACGGTCCCGGATACCGGGGCTGACAGTGCCTGCAATGCCACGCGCTGCTCGGCCTTGATGTATTCCTGCTGGATGCCGGTGATCTTGTTCTCCACCTCGGTGAGTTCCATCAACAACCCACGGGCAAACTCCGCCTGCAACGCGGCGCCGCGCTGACCGATGCTGGAGATGCTGGCGCCCAGCATGGCGAGGTTGTTTTGCTCCACGTCCCGTTGCTTGACCTGCACGATGCGCTGCTGCTCCAGCTCTAGCCACTGGGTACGCGGCACGAGACCCTTTTCCGCCAGACCCTGCAGCGATTGCGCCCGCTCGGTGACCAATGGAATCGTGGCATCCAGCTGCTGAATGCGATTGGACACGGCATCCCGTTCCGATTCGCGCTGGCGTTGATCATCTTCCAGGGCGCCGACCTGCGCCCGATATTCGGCGAGCTGGGTGCGCACGCGATCCTCCTGCAGCCGGATCTGTATCGCGGTCGCCCGGACGAGTGAGTCAGGGGGATCGGTGAACAGGGACGCCGGCACTTGACGATCTCTCTCCCCCATGGCGGCAAGCAGTGTCAGCAAGCGGGCGCGCTCAAGGCTCAGGGCCAACTCCTGCTCCTGGAGTTGATCCCGATCCGCGCGCGCCAGTGTCGAATCAAGCATGATCAGAGGCTGGCCTGCGCTGACACGATCGCCTTCCTGGACGAATATCTCCTGCACGACACCGGTTTCCAGTGGCTGGATGACTTTCACGCGGGCGGTGGGGACGATCTTGCCCTGCGCCACACCAACGATATCCACCCTGCCGATGCTTGCCCAGACGATGGCGATAGTGAAGAACAGCATGATGGACCAGAGGATCCAGCGCGCCGCGGGCAATGGCGGCGTTTCCTGGATCTCCAGGGCGGCGGGAAGGAATTCGAGTTCGGCGTGCGTCATGGAGTCACAGTTATAGCGCGTGGAGGCCGTTGCAGGATATCCCCGCAAATGAGTATCGGTGGAATGCCGCAGATTTCAGAACCTGTCCGGTTCGAACCTGCATGAAGTTGCGGCGGCTACAGGAAACAGTACACTCCCGCCGATGCAAGCCTACCTCTCCTCCCTGGCGGCAGCCGGCCAGGTCCGCGTCATCAATCGCGAGGTGGACCCGCGCTTTGAATTGGCGGCCGTCACCCGGGCGGCGCAGCAGGAGGACGAACGGGTCACATTATTTAACAAGGTAAAAGGCACCCGCCTGCCGGTGGCCACGAATCTGTATGGCAGCCGTAAACGCCTGTGTGACATCGCCGGTGCCGCCAATGGCAATTTCTGCCGCCGTTGGGTGGAACTGGCGGAGCAACTGGCCGCCCTGCCTGCTTCCCGCATGGCCCGCCCGGCCGGCGACCCGGCGCGCACCCCTGCCCGCCTCGGCGAATTGCCATTGATCACCTATTTTGAGAAGGACGGCGGCCCATATTTCACCTCTGCCATCTATCTTGCCCGTCACCCGGACACCGGCGTGCACAATCTTTCCTTTCACCGCTCGCAATACATTTCCGATCAGGAACTGCGCGTGCGCATCGGAACCACGCACGACCTCAATAAATATGTAAGTGCGGCTGAACAACGGGGCGAGTCGTTGCCCGCCGCATTGCTCATCGGCGTGGCGCCGGAGATCTTCGTGGCGGCCTGCGCCTCGTTGCGCACGGAGGAAGACGAGCTGGCGGCCGCGGCCCTGATTCGCGGCAGCCCCATCGAGACCGTGTCATGCCGGACCATCAACCTGCAGGTGCCCGCGGATACCCAGATCGTGGTCGAGGGCAGGTTCCTGGCCAATGAGCGCCGCCCCGAGGGACCGTTCGGGGAATTCATGGGTTACTACGTCCCCATGGGCGACAACCATGTCTTCGAGGTGAGTGCCGTGTCGCTGGCACAAAATGCCGTGTTCCACAGCCTGCTTTGCGGTTCGCCGGAAGACATGTATCCCCTGGACCTCGCCACCGCCGCGCGTATCTACCGCCACCTGGTCCAGCAGGTGCCGGGCGTGATCAATGTGGCGTGCTATCCGTTCATCATGAATACCGTGGTGCAAATCCGGCAGGAATACGCCGGCCACGCCCGCGAGGTTTTGCGGGCCGCTGTGGATGCCAACCATGACTACAGCAAGACCTGCATGGTGGTGGATGAGGACGTTGACCTCTACAACCTGAATGACGTCTGGTGGGCCTACCTCACCCGCGGTCGCGCCGACCAGCGCGCCGAGATCCTGCACGACTTGCCGGGCTTTTATCGCGACCCGCACAAGGATCACTGGGGACGCCTGCTTATTGACGCCACCAAGCCCTTCCACCGCATGGCGGAGTTTGAACGCAAGCGCATCCCCGGTGCCGACGGTATCCGCCTTTCCGATTACACCGGTTGACGGCCATGACCGAACCCACTTCGTTTGAAACCCGCTATTACCTGGGCGAGGCTTCGTTAGTGGCGCGTTGGTGGCGCGATCTGCGCATCACCGGCAGCAGCGCACGATTCCTCTGGCTCTGGTTCACGCTCGGAGGGCGGGTGCGTAAGCAACTGCGTGCGGCGGAACACGAGGGCCGCGTCGTGTACCTGGAAGATCTGTTCGGCCCGGGAAATAAATAATGAAAAAGGACTTTCCGCCGGCGCAATACGCCTTTGCCTATCGCACTGCGCCGACTTCCGGCAACACCCTGAACGGTCTCGGCGAGACCACGCCACGGAGGGCGCGGCCGGTGTTTCATGGTTCGGGGCTGCGCCGGCTCGAATGGGAACTTCTGGAACTGTTCTTCCTGATGACGATGCCGTTCCGCTTGTTCTGGCCCGGTGTCATCTCGCGCTGGGTCCTGCGCAAAGGCAACGGGCCGGTGAATCCGATACGCACACCCGTGCGCGATGAAACTGTCATGGCCGCCGAAATCAAAGGCCTCACGTTGATGCTGGGCGCCGGGGCCGTGGGCATTTCCCGCGTCACCGACAATGCGTTGTACGAGGGCTATGAGACCCCGTTCAAAAATGCAATCTCCATTGCCTTCCCCATGAATTACCAGGAGATGGAGCAGGTCACGCAGCCGCGCGGCGGCATCGAGACCATGCGTTGCTATATTGAAATCGCGAAAATCGCCGTGGCGGTGGCGGAACATATCCGTGCCCTGGGCTGGCCGGCCCGTGCCTACAGCGAGAGTTCAGACGTGTTGCACATTCCCCAGGCCATCGAGAGCGGCATCGGCGAACTGGGGAAGCATGGCTCATTGATCAATCGCGAACTGGGCGCCAACTTCCGGCTCGCCACGGTGCTGACTGATCTGCCGTTGGCGCTGGATGGTCCCGTGGACATTGCCGTGGACGACCTGTGCCTGAATTGTCCGCGTTGCACCCTGGACTGTCCGGCGGAGGCCATCAGTGACAGCAAGCAACTCGTGCGCGGGGTGGAAAAGTGGTACGTGGACTTTGACCGCTGCATCCCCTACTTCGTCAAGACCTTCGGCTGCGGGATCTGCATCCAGGTGTGTCCATGGAGCGTGCCGGGGCGTGGCCCTTCGCTGTCACAGAAATTACTCGCCAAGCGTTGAGACCTGCGGCCGGCTCTGTAGGGCGGGCTTTTAGCCCGCCGGGATGATCAGGCCGGCTTAAAGCCGGCCCTACAAAAAACTCGGACAATTCCCTGTTGTAGGGCGGGCTTCAGCCCGCCGGGATAGCGGAGCGGACACCCGGCAGTCCGGCCCAGTCAGTCGCAATAGCCGAACAAGTAACATCCGAACAGACTGAATAGCAGAACGCTCCCCAGCGCCACCGGCGCGAGGTAGCGCACGCCGAAGGTCCAGAGGTTGGAGCCCAGCGGATTCCGGAGCCCAATCTCCTCACGCACTCGGCTGCGCGAATACACCCAGCCCACGAACAGCGCGATCAGGAACGCATTCAACGGCAGAAATACGTTGGACACCGTGTAATCCAGGATGCCGAAGAAGTTGCGTTCCGCCAGAACCGGGATGAATGCCAGCGGGTGGAAATCCTCCCAGATATTGAACGACAGCACCGCGGTGATCCCGAAGATCCAGACGCCGATGCCGGTCCACACCGCGACCCGGGCGCGCGACCAACGCCCCAGGTCCGTCGCCCAACCCACGAACGGCTGGAACATGCCCACGGAAGAAGTAAACGCCGCAAAAAATACCAGGATGAAAAATGCCAGGCCGAACCAGTAACTACCTGGCATGCCGCCGATCGCCAGCGGCAGCGTCACGAACATCAACCCCGGCCCGCCCGCGGGGTCGAGGCCGGAGCCGAATACCACGGGAAAGATCACCAACCCCGCCAGCAGCGCCGACAGCAGATTGGCGCCGGCAATGATCCAGGACGAAGTCAGCACATTGACGTCGCGCGACATGTACGAACCGTAGGTCATCAACGCCCCGGTCGCCACGGACACCGAAAACAATGCCTGGCCCAGCGCCATCAACAGCATCTGCCCGGTGACCTTGGAGAAATCCGGCGCAAACAGGAATTTCCACGCCCGCACCGGGTCGCCATTTATGTGCGCGTAGATGGCCAGGATAACCAGGATGACAAACAGTGACGGCAGCATGAAATTATTGACGAATTCGATGCCGCGCCGGATACCGCGGCTGATCACATAGACGTTGGCCCCCAGATACAGCGTGTACCAGAAAAACAGTTCCCCGGGGGATGCCAGCAGATCCGCAAACATCGATGCAGCGGCGTCCGGTGCAATACCGGTAAATGCACCAGTGGCGGCCTTCGCGATATAGGCCAGCGACCAACCCGCGACCACGGAATAGAAACATAAGGCCAGCAAGGGATTGAGGACGCTGATCCAGCCGATGAGGTGCCAGAAACGCGAACAGCGGACTTCCTCACACAATGCCTGCAGCGCGCCCACCGGGCTGCGCTGCGTGCGCCGGCCCATGGCCAGCTCCGCCATGATCAGCGGCGCGCATATGACGAAAGCAAACAGGAAATACACGATGACGAAGGCGCCGCCGCCGTTCTCCCCGGCCATGTAGGGAAAGCGCCATAAATTACCAAGGCCGATGGCGGAGCCGAGCGTGGCGAATATAAAGCCCAGGCGTGAAGACCATTGCTCCCGCCCCTTGGGGACGGGAGCGACACCGCTTTCATTCACGTCAGGTCCTCAAAGGCGGGCATCTTTTCCACCGGGATGATCGCACCCGGGTACTGCACCACCTGGCTCGAAACCAGATTGCCCAGGGTCACGGCGCGGCGCGTGGGCTGCCCGTGCATTCGCGCCGCCAGGTAGGCGGCGTTGAAGGCATCCCCGGCCGCAGTGGTATCAATGGGCTTGGCGCGAACCGTCAACGGAAATTCCTCCACCTCTCCGGCCAGGGCCACGTGGCAGGGTTCGCCGCCGTTTTTTACCACCACCTCGCCGATCCCGTTTTGCGCAAGGCGCCGGCAAACTGCCGCCGGATCCGTGTCACCATGTAATTGATGTTCATCGCTGAACGATACCAACGCCATATCCACGAGCGGCAGCGCATCGCCAATGGTACTGCGCGCCTCGTCCGCGGATGCCCACAGCCGCGCGCGATAATTGCTGTCAAATATGATGCGCGCGCCACGACGCCGCAACTTCTCCACCAGGGACAACAGGCGGCGCCGGCCGGTGGTGCTGAGGATGGCCAGGGAGATGCCGGTGAAATAGAACGCCTGGACCGCCTTCAAGGTACGCACTGCGCGGGTATGAAAGGCCGGCGTAAATACCCTGCGCACCGCGGATTGATCCCGCCAGTAGAAAAACTGACGCTCGCCGCCGGCATCGGTACGTACGTAATAGAGGCCAGGCAGTTCCGCCGGCAACTGCTCCACCAGGTCCACGCATAGTCCTTCGTTTTGCCAGCTCTTGAGCATACTGGTGCTGAAGTGATCACTGCCCAGTGCGGTCAGGTAGTACAGGCGGCCGCGGTATTGCGGCAACAGCCGCGCCAGATAAAGCAGGGTGTTCAGCGAATCACCGCCAAATCCCTGCTTGATGATCCCGCCACGTTCCGTGATCTCGATCATGCACTCGCCGAAGGCCGCAAAGAACGGCTTCGGCCTGGGCGACTCCGTGATTGGTGCAACCTCCTCTCCTGTTTCTCCTGTCTCTGTCACTTGCCGGGTTCCCGTCATTTCTTGAGCCACTGAAAGAATTCGACCGTATACCCGCCGGGGTCCCTGACCAGCATGGCGCGGATGGGAACCTTGGCATGATCGTAGGGTGCCTTCACCATGGGGATGTCAGGGTGTTCCTGCATTCGTGCATGCCATCGATCGACGTCCTCCGTCACCAGACTCAGCATCACAGAATTCTCGCTACGCGCCGGATGGAAGGCCGTGCCCCCTTCCTGCACGACTCCCAGCAAGGCCCCGGGCAGGACCTGGTACAGCGTCACCCATTCGTCGTTGTAAGTGGGATTCAGGCCCAGTATGTCCCCGTAAAAACGGCGCGCGGCGGCAATGTCCTTGTAATACAACATGGTGTACTGCTCAGTGATAGGCGCCGCAGGCGGTGTGTGGGCCTCTCCATCCGCATAAGTCAGCCCGGCTGCGCCGCACAATATTCCCGCGGCCAGAACGAGTGCCAATCTGTGCCCGAAGCGGGAATTCAATTTCTTTGCCATGGGAGACTCCGCGAATTAGAGTTCTGACGTGTAAGGCACATTATCCACTCAAAATCACAAAGGAGACATGATCGCATGAAAGCACCAACTTCAAGTAAACGCTCCAGACCGCCCGGCTCGCTCAAGCGGCGCGACCTGCTGTGTGCGGCCGCGGCGGCCGGTGGCGCAATGATCGCCGCTGACAGCAGCGCGGGCGGCACGACCATACAGCGTACTGCCATCTCCGATCCTCAATTGCGTGCGGCGATGCTGAAATATGGTGGCGAGTTCGGCGAGTTCGGCAAAGGCGGCTCCCATGGCGATCTTTGAATACGAGAGCTGGCAGGTGGCCGAAGGCAAGGAAGCGGAACATGACAAGGCCATGCGTGGCTGGCTGACCTTTGTCAACGAGCACAGGGATCTGTTCAAGGAATGGAAAAGCGTGCGCTATTTCGAGAAGCATGCCGCCGGTTCCGAAAGCAACCGGCGCTTCATCCTGTGGGAGTACGACAGCTTCACGGACTACGAGGCATACAAAAAACGCCGTGCCAATTACACCGGGCCCTATGAGGAATACAAGAAGGTGGATCCCTACTACATGGGGCTGTTCATTCACAGCCAGATGACCATGGAGTTCTGGAAGGATGTCGAGCGGGATTT
>MGYT01000009.1:0-1932 GCA_001801865.1 Gammaproteobacteria bacterium RIFCSPLOWO2_02_FULL_61_13 | reverse complement strand
GTTCAGGTTTGAATCGTTACGGCTTATATTCCGCCGAAGCTGTAGCTGACGCTGCCGCCGAAAAAGCGCGGGTGCGGCTTCAAACGAATACCGCTGATACCGAAGTTTTCCTGCGTTCCAGTGTAATACTCCTCATCCGTCAGATTCTGGATGTAGAAGTTGAATCCCCAGTCATTCCAGTCAAACCCGGCGCGCAGGTTTAACAGATCATAGTCCGGCGTCTTGTAGGGGAAGCTGCCGGTGTTCGGGATCAAGCCACCACCCTGGGTTGGAGTACCGCCCGGCGTCGCATGATGCTGCTCCCAGGTAAGTGCCTCTGTGTCAGAGTACTGACCGTCGCGGTGGATGTACTCCAATCGCAGCCATGCCTCGCCAGTCATCATCGGCCAGCGGTATTCACCGGACAGGCTCGCACTCAACTCAGGTGACTTGGGCACCGACAACCCTTGCAGATTGACGTTGATGCCGCCCGTCAACTGCGCGGTGCTCGCACTGGTGATCTCTGTGTCGATGTAACCCAGTGATCCGCTGAAGGTCAGCTGATCCGTGGCGGCCCAGAGAAACTCGGTTTCGATACCTGTGGCGTCGGCATTTTCGACGCTGACCACCTGTTCGAAGTTCGAGGACAGGTCGCCCGGGGTCAGGAAGCGGAACGCCTCCAACTGCAGATCCTTCCACTCCAGATGGAAGATTGATGTATTCCAACGCAGGCGATTGTCGAATAGCTCAGACTTGAAGCCCAATTCATAGTTCCAGATGGTTTCCTTGTTGTAAGGCACCTGGAACGGGACATTATTGTTGTTGGTGTTATTGCCCACGGCAACACCACCGGCCTTGTACCCCTTCGACAGGATCGCGTAGATGGCCATTTCGTCCGTGACCTTGAGGTGTCCTGCGATTCGCGGGGCAAAGTCCGTGAAATCGTCATCCGCATTGGACTCGGGTCGGGGAAAATTGATGAAGCTCGGGAAAAAGAGTGGTCCCGGGCCGGTCGCAGGATCGAAGCAGGCGAGGTCTGTGAAATCGCAACCCGGCGCAATCCCAAACGACTGAACTTCATTGGTGATGTCATCATGGGTAAAGCGGCCACCGGCTATGATGTCCAGGTTATCGGCCAGGTGCCAGGTTATGTCACCGAATATCGCCACCTGCTGCACTTCAAAATTCTTTTCGTTCAATGCCAGGCCCAGCCCGAACGGGAACGGCGGCAGGAATCCGAACACATCGCCGGCTGTGGCGGCGTTCCCGTCCACATCCCAAAGCGCCGTTGGATTGTTGGAGATGGCAACATTATTGCTCTGTTCCTGATCATCCTGCGCATACATGGCGCCGACCACCCAATCCATCTTGTTGCCACTGGCCTCCAGGCGCAGTTCGGTGCTCCAAGATGTGCCCTTGTAGGCGTTGGTACGGCTGATCAGATCCAGATCCCCAACCAGATCGTTGTCAAACAGGCGGTCCTGATCCACGTCAATGATGCCGGTGATCCACTTCAGCCGCATGTTGTCGTTCAATTGATGCTGGATATTGACGATGGCAACGATGGTTTCCAGTTCATTTTTCTCATCCAGATCGTGACTCATCTCGTTCTGGTTGTCGTCCCAGAAGCCAATGGAGTTACCGTTGGGGTCGCGGGGATTGGCCGGGCTGGGTAGCGCCCCAGGAGCGCCCAATCCAAACGTGTCCACGGTATCAATATCCCACACACCCGATGGGACGTTCTCGTCCGCACCCTGATCCTGATTTGAGTAAATGAAGGTGCCCTTGATCGTGGTGTCCGGTGTGACATCCCAGGTTGCCTTCAGGCGGCCATCAAAAAACTCATGACCGCTGTCGTTCCCGGCGGGCGTCACATTCTCCACCAGGCCCGAACTGTCTTCCCAATACACGACGCCACGTACCTTGAAGGTGTCGGTGAACGCCCCGTTGCCG
>MGYT01000008.1:8116-9799 GCA_001801865.1 Gammaproteobacteria bacterium RIFCSPLOWO2_02_FULL_61_13 | reverse complement strand
AGTCACAAGTTACAAGTTATAAGTCACAAGATAACAAAACCGATGGTCGCCATTTTTGGTTTGCCTTGTAACTTATAACTTGTGACTTGTAACTTTCCTGTGACTTATGACTTTAATTTCCACCCCTGCACCCTCCGCATCGCCGCATGAATCTCCCCCATCGTCGCCTTGTTGCGCAGGGCGTTCATCACCAGCGGCACCATATTGGCGCCCGACTTCCAGCCCTCTTCGAGCTTCGTCAGCGCCGCATTCCAATTATCGTTGTCGCGCTTTGCCCGGTAGTCCTTCAGATACGCCGCGCGGCTCGCACCCCACTCGTCGGCGCGGATTTTGTGTACGTGCACCGGCCGTTCCTCTTCCTGTGGGATCGTGAAGCGGTTGACCCCCACCAGCGCACGCTGGCCGGAATCCAGAACCCGCTGATTCCGGTAGCGGTCCTGGTTGATCTGTTGTTCCAGCCACCCTTCACGGACCGCTTTCGCCATGCCGCCCATGGCGTCGATTTCATTTATCTTGGCTTCGATCGCCTGTTCCAGCTGATTCGTGAGTTGCTCCACGTAGTAGGAGCCGCCCAGAGGGTCGATGGTGCGGGTCACCCCGGTTTCGTAGGCAATGACCTGTTGCGTGCGCAGCGCGATGCGCGACGATTCCTCGGTGGGCAATCCGTGTCCCTCATCATAGGAGCACAGGTGAATGGACTGCGCCCCGCCGAACACGCCCGCCAGCGCCTCGATGCCGGCGCGGATGATGTTTATTTCCGGTTGTTGCGTGGTCAGCGTGTTGCCCGCCGTCTGCACGGAGAAACGCATGCGCCAGCAGGCCGGGTCGGTGGCGCCGAACTTTTCCTTCATGGTGCGCGCATAGAGTCGGCGCATGGCGCGGAATTTGGCGATTTCCTCGAAGAAATCGATGGAGGCCGACAGAAAGAACGAGGCCCGCTTGGGAAATTCGTTCACATCCAGTCCGCGCTCGCGTGCCATGCGGAAAATGTCGAAGGCATGTCCGAGGGTGAACGCGCCATCCTCGATCGCATTGACACCGGTCTCGCGCAGGTTGTAACCGTTGGTGACCATCCAGTTGAGACGCGGCATGTGCTTCGAGATGAATTCAATGTTGTCGATGCAGAGCCGCAATGTCCCGTCCAGCGGGAAGAAATGCGTGATGGTCTGCAGCGGACCGCCGCTCATCTGGTACAGGGGATCATTCTGTTGCGTGCCGATGACGTCCTTGAACGCCACGCCCTTGTCTTCGGCCACGCAGGCCAGCATTGCCAGGGTCACCGTGGACACCGGGGGACGGATGGACAAGGCATAGGACACCTTGTCCGGGCCAAAACCTTCATACAACGCCGCCATGTCCTCGAGCGTGCTGATAGCGACGCCAGTAACGCCCACTTCCCCCTCGGCAATGGGATCGTCGGAATCAAATCCATAGGACGTCGGCAGATCAATGGTAATGACGAAACCATTGGCGCCATTTTCGTGCAGGTAACGGATACGCTGGTTGGATTCCTGCGGCGAGCCGAAGCCAACCTGGAAGCGCCGCGTCCAGATGCGGCGGCGATACATGCCGTCGTAGGGACCCCGTGTGAACGGATATTCCCCGGGCGCGCCCAACTCATGGGCGGGATCAAACCCGTCCAGATCCCCGGCATCGTACAACTCATCGACGGGTATGCCGGAG
>MGYT01000008.1:109-8073 GCA_001801865.1 Gammaproteobacteria bacterium RIFCSPLOWO2_02_FULL_61_13 | reverse complement strand
TCACTTCACTTGTCCTCGTTTGGCCGGGATAAACCCGGCCCCACACCTAACCAGATTCTGTGGGGCCGGCTTTATGCCGGCCCACTTCAAGCGCCTGACCGCAACTTCGCCGTAGCCTTTTCGTCCAGTTTCTGCGTCTCCGGATCGATGACCACGCCATATTCATGCCGGGCGTTTTCCACGGATACCAGGCCGTTCTGGACATCATCCATGACCTTTTTCACCGGGCGCTGCTGCGGCGGCCCGTAACCGCCGCCACCACTCTCATAGATTTCAAAGATGTCGCCGGTGCTGTAGTTGTAGAAACTCTCCGTGTCCACCTTGGTCACCCCTTCTTTAGTGCGCAGGAAGAGCTGGTGCGGCGGCGCCGCCTTGCCGCCCTGCAAACCGAACGGCGCGGTCTCCGGCCGGTTGCCGCCGCCGAAGTTGGCCACGGCGATGTTGTCGGTCTCCACGCGCCAGCGGTAAATGGTGCCCATGCCGCCGCGCCATTCACCGGCGCCGGCGCTGTCCGGCCAGTATTCGTATTGCAATACCGTGTAGGGATTCACCAGTTCGTGCAGTTCCGGATCCGGCGCGCGCACACCGCCGGCGCACACCACCGGTCCCATGTGATTCCAGCCGTCGATGCCCTTGGACGCACCGCCGCCACCCTTGGCCATGAAATGTATGTCGCCGAAGGGCCGCCCGGTACGCGGATTGAAGCCCATCGTCGCAGGCGCGCACCAGCGTGCCCAGCCTGCGTCCACCTTGTCCGGCACGGCCTTGGCCAGCGCCAGCCAGACCGCTTCGATGATGGCCTGGGCCGAGGCGATGGTGCAACCGGTGACCGGCGCCGGTTCCGCGGCATTCACGACCGTCCCGAGCGGCGCGATGACGTGCAACGCGCGCAGTGCGCCCTCATTGAAGCGCACGCCTGAACCCACCGACATGAACAACGCGAGATAGGCCGAGGAGGCGGTATTCGGCATGGTACTGTTGATGTACCCGGCGGCCTGCGGATCGCTGGCGCTGAAATCGAAGGTGATGTCTTCCTTCTCCACCTTCAGTTTTACGCGCACGCCGATCATGCGGTCCTTGTGGATGCCGTCATGATCGACATAACGCTCCGCGCTGTACTCCCCGTTCGGCACCGTGCGCAGCACGGCGCGCATCTGGCGCTCGGAGGCGTCGAAGATCTGGTTGATGGCCGCGTGCAGGATTTCCGGGCCGTATTTTTCCAGCAATATTTTCAGGTTGCGTTCGCCGATGGTGACCGCGCCGACCTGGCAGTGCAGATCGCCCTCCACCAGATACGGCAGATGGACATTTATCAGGATGGTGTCCATCAGCGCCCGGTTCAGCTTGCCGGCCATGTAAAGCTTGGCGGGCGGAATGCGGATGCATTCGTCAAAGACGCTGAGCGCGCCCGGGTTGTAGCCGACGACGCCGCGGCCGCCCACGTCCGCGTGGTGGCCCTTGGACACCGACCAGAACTCTATCCTGCCCTTGTGGAATACAGGCTTGGCGATGGTGATATCGGGTGGATGGTTGTTGCCGCGATAGGGATCATTGAGGATGAACACGTCGCCGTCCTGCACATCGCCGGCAAAGGTCCCGGCGATGCTGCGCACCGCGTATGGCAACGCGCCCATCAGTACCGGTATGTAGGCGGTCTGCGCCACCAGGCGCAATTCGCGATCGAAAATGCCGGTGACGAAGTCGCGCGCCTCGGAAAAGATCGGCGAGCGCGAGGTGCGCAGCATGGACAGGCCCACCTCGCGGCTGATCGCATCCAGACGATTGTCGATCACTGACACCCTGATGGGATCGATTATCGGCGCCTTTTTGCCCGCGCGGGCCGGCCTTGCCGCAGACTTTCTGGTGTTGGTCTTTTTCACACGCATCTCCTTAACGCAGCGCCTTGCACAGGCGATCGACGTTTTCACCCTTGCCGTACATCAGGTAATTCCGGTAGTCATCGCACATCATTTCAAAATCCGGTGGCACGATTATGGTCGTCGTCGGCTGCACCACGATGGCCGGGCCGGAGACCTTGTTGCCGGCATCCAGTTTCAGACCGTCATAGACCGGCGCGTCGCGGAAGCGCCCGTCGAAGTACGCGCGCCGCTTGCCTATGCGGGCGTGGGCCGCCGAGGCACCTTTGCGCTTGTACTTGTCCTGCTTCGGTTTCTCGGTCTTGCCGCGGGCGGTGATGCGCAAGTTGATCAGTTCCAGCGGCGCATCACCCATGGAGTACCCGTACAGGCTGTCGTGGCGGGCATGGAAATCGTTCGCCAGCTTTTTCAGGCCGGCCTGGTTGAGCCCGCTGACGGACGCCACCGGCACCTCGACTTCGTTGAACTGCCCCACGTAACGGATATCGGCGGAATAGTGAATCTCGATCTTGCTGTCCGGCACATTTTCCGTCTTCAGCGTGGCCTTTCCCGTGGCCGCCATCTCCGCGAACAGGGTCTTGACCTCGGCGGCATCCACCAACTCGAAGTCACGGGCGTAGGTGCGCACGTAATCGTGCTTCAGATCGGAGATCAGCATGCCGGCCGCGCAGAACACCGACGACGCGCGCGGGATCAGGATCAGCGGCATCTCCAGTTCCCGGGCGATGGGCGCGGCATGGATGGGGCCGGCCCCGCCGGCGACCACGAGCACGAATTCCCGTGGATCATAGCCGCGCTGCACCGAGACTACGCCGATGGCGGCAGCCATGTTGCTGTTGACGATGTCGAAGATGCCATCGGCAGCCTTGACCACGTCCATTCCCAACGGTTTGGCGATATGTTGTTCCACGGCCCGGTGGGCCGCATCGCCGTCGAAGTTGAGTTCGCCGACCTCGAAGAATTTCGAATCCAGGTAGCCAAGCACAAACTGCGCATCCGTGACGGTCGGCAACTTGCCGCCGCGCCCGTAACAGGCGGGACCCGGTTCCGCGCCGGCGCTCTTCGGCCCCACGGCCAGCATCCCGCCGCTGTCGATCCAGGCCAGCGAACCGCCGCCCGCGCCAATGGTATGGATGTCCAGGATGGGCGACGCGATGCGATGGTCGCCGATGACGCCCTCGGTGGTCACCGTGGGTTCGGCGTTTTTCACCAGCGCCACGTCGAATGACGTGCCGCCCATGTCCACGGTGATGACATTTTGGAAACCATGGGTGCTGCCATAGAAGATGCCGGCCATGGGCGCCCCGGCCGGACCCGACAGCAGCGTGTTGGAAGCAAAGCGTTGCGCCAGTTCCGGCGACATGACCCCGCCATTGGACTGCATGATGAGCAGCGTCCCGCCGAAACGGCGCTTCGCCAGTTCCTTCTGCAGGCGCTCCAGGTAACGCGTCAGCACCGGGCCGACGTAGGCGTTCAGGGCCGTGGTGCTATGCCGCTCGTAGACGCGGATCTGGGGCAGGATCTCCGTCGACAGGGAGATATAGATGCCCGGCAGCTCCCGCTCCAGTATCTCGCGCACACGCAATTCATGGGCGGGATTGCGGAACGACCACAGGAAGGAAACCGCGACCGCTTCGACCTTCTGGCTGCGAAAATAGGCAGCGGCGGCGCGCACATCGGCTTCATTCAATGGGGTGAGCACCGCCCCGGTAACGGAAATGCGCTCATCCACCACGCGCACGAGGTGACGCGGCACCAGTTCCGGGGGCGCGGCGAATTTCTCGAACTGCCGTTCCTTGAGGCCGCGCCGCATGTTCAAAATGTCGCGGAACCCCTTGGTGGTCAAAAAGCCGGTGACAGCGCCGTCTCCGGTCAGCGTGGCATTGGTGGTGATGGTGGTGCCGTGCACGACGGTGTCCACCTGGCCGAGAAATTCCTCCGGCGATATGCCCCGCGCCAGCGCGGCCTTTTCCATGCCGCGGAAAAATCCGATGCTGGGGTCGCGCGGCGTCGTGGACGTCTTGAAGATATCCGCGTTGCCCTTCTCATCCACGACGAGAAAATCGGTGAATGTCCCGCCCACATCGACACCAATGCGTAGTCCCATTCCCTCACCTGCGTCCGGTTGGATGGCCGATCCCGCCCCGGCAAACGCGGCGGGACTGGCATATGCTGTGCCTGTCGTGGTTTAATATAAACACTTTCAATAAACTTTCAATCAAAATTCAATCCCAAAACGCAGCCGCAGAGGAAATCATGACTAAGCGCATCAAGGTCATCTTCCCCGTCCCGATGAACGAGCACACCCGGGACCTGATCGCTTCCCAGGTGCCGAAAGAGTTCATCCACCCCGGATTTGACGTGCAATTTGTCGGCTCCAAGCGGCTTGCCACGCTGGCCAACAGCTATTACGACATGTACATCATGGATACCATAGTTATAGAGGCCGGGGTCGCGGCCGAACAGGAGGGCTGCGCCGCGGTCTGCATTAACACTGTCAGTGACTCGGGCCTGTCGGCCCTGCGCTCGCGGCTGCGCATCCCCGTGGTCGGGCCAGGCCAGGCCAGTTTCCACCTGGCTTGCACGCTGGGCCACAAGTTTTCGATTCTCACCATGTGGCAGCCTTGGGTGCCGTTGTATCGGAAAACCCTCAAGGAATACGGTCTGGAACACAAGTGCGCCTCCATCCGGCACATTGACACCCGCCCCGACGTGCGCGAATTGCTGCAGGGCAAGGAGGAGGTCGTGTTTGCAAAGCTGGAAGCCGCGGCGCGCGCAGCCATTGAACAGGATGGCGCCGACGTGATCATTCTTGGGTCCACGACCATGCATCAGTCCCATAAATACCTGGTCGAGCACCTGCCGGTCCCGGTAATCAATCCCGGACTGGTGGCCTACAAATTGTGTGAAATGCTGCTGGAACTGGATCTGACCCATTCCAAACTGGCGTTTCCCGATCCGGAGACTTTGCAGGACGCCACCCTGTTCCCGGGCACCTGAATTTCATCCATTCCGCCAACCCGCGAGATTCATCCATGAAAAAGAAGACCACTGACATTGCCACCGCCAAGGAAGGCACGCCATTGCGCGCCTGGCACCTTGCCCGCACGTCCCACGAGGCCGCAACGACGGAATTCGAATGGTCACTGTTGCGCTTTCAGCAGGCCTGGGAGCGCTGGGTGACTCAGCTTGCCAACGTGGTCGGCATGGGGGAGTTGAGCTACATCGAGGCTGTGGTCATGCACGTAATCCGCATGCAGGACCGGCCCAAGACCGCGGTGCACATTGCGCGCCAGCTCAATCGGGATGACATTGCCAACGTGCAGTATTGCCTGCGCAAACTCGAAAAGATGAAACTGTGCCGCAAGGTCAAGCAGAAGACGCCGAAGACGTTCGCCTATGAGGTCACGGAAGCCGGCCGCGTGTTGACCGACAACTACGCCGATCTGCGCCGGCAGGTGTTAACGGAGCAAACCAAGATTATCGGTGACGTGGATTCCAAGTTGCACGAGGCGTCGCAGCTCATCAACCTGCTTACCGGTTTGTACGACCAGGCCGGGCAGATTTCCGCCACCTACGGCACTCTGCACAGCCGCGTGCCGGCAGAAGGGGAGAATGAGGAGTAACGCAGTTCTGCGCCTTCAGGCATCCCGGCGGGATAAATCCCGCCCTACAGAAAACTCCGCGCTTGGAATTAATGAGGATTCTCGCGGGACAGGACGCTAGCCTCTCGCAAAGGGAGAGGGTATTCAGGATCGCCGCCACACCACCGGGAACAGTTCGGAGTCCAACGGATCACCGGCCTTCAGTCCTGGATCCTCAGGCAGCTTGAGGACAAAGTCCCCGGACAGGAAAGTAATGTCATCTCCGGGCCAGCGCGTGGCAAGTCCACGCCGGCGCACCGAGGCTGATTGATTGCTGCCGGCGCCGTGAATGGTGAGCGAATGAAATGCGACACAGTCACCCGGTTGCAACTCCCAACCCAGGATCTCGTATTTTTCCCGCTGCTTGTGAATCGGCGGGCATTCCGGCAGATCGGCATTGGCGAGCAACCGGCCTTCCGGCGTGTCCGGCAGAACCGGACGATAGCGTTCATTCCAGCGATGAGATCCCTTGACGTACTCGACCGCCCCGGTTTGCATTGTCACCGGATCCAGCGCCACCCAGATGGTCAGCACCTGATTACCCAGGATCGGCCAGTGCGGCAGGTCCTGATGCCACTTGGTTGGACTGGAGGTGCCCGGTTCCTTGACCAGCAGGTGGTCGAACAGGAAATTGATCTTGTTTGAGCGCAGCAGTTGACCGGCCACCGCCGCGGCCGGCGATTGCAGGATAAAGGCGCGGATATCGGGCTCTTCGCGCCAGAGAAACAGGTCCGACACAAACCGGCCACCTTTTCCCTCGGCGGTGAATTCCATGCGCCCCGCCGTACCCCGGCCGGCGACGACCCGATCGGCCGCCGGCCGCAGGCGGTCCAGCCAGCCGTCATCGAACACGCCACGCAGGCACACGGCGCCGTCGCGCCAGAACTGCTGGATTTCCTGCTCCGAAACACTTCCCGCCGCCGGCTGCACTGCTGCCGTTACCGTGGACATGCAGGTTGCCTATTCGTAGCTATAACTGAGCGACACGCCGAACCAGCGTGGCTTGCCGTAATAGTCCTCGTTGCAACCGCACAATGTCGCCAGGTCAAAGCCGATGACGCCGTACTTGGCGTCGCCGACGTTGTTGACGAAACCGGCCAGCGTCCAGCGATCATCCGCGGTGGTGTAACTGACGCGAAGGTTGCCGACCACGTAGTCATCGTATTTCTGCGAATCAAAGTTGCGAATGTTGTAATAGAATCGATCCGAGTAGTTGAAATCCCCCTGCACCGCCAGCTTGCCGCTGAACGCTGGCCACTCGTAGCGCGCCAGCCCGGCAAACTGCAACGGCGGCGCGAAGCTTGGCTCCACGTCCACCAGCAATGTCGGCGCCAGCTCCAGATCCTTCACCTCGGCGTCGAAGTAGGCCATGCTCAACATCACATCCATCCCTTCCATCGGCTGCGCAATCAACTCCCATTCCGTGCCGATGCTCTCGGCATCGTTGTTGGCGACCGTGCCCGAGGACTGCACGAACAGGAACGCCTGGTAATCCTTGTAATCATAGTAATAGACACTGCCGTTCAGACGCGCCCGGCCGTCGAAGAACGTCCACTTCACGCCACCCTCGTAATTTGTCAGCACCTCTTCCTTGTACTTGATCTCATCCGGATCCAGTCGCGGCGAACCATCCTGGATCTGGGCGTTGTAACTGCCGGCCTTCACGCCGCGGTTGACGCCAAAATAAAGCAGCAAATCGTCGTTCGGTTTCCAGTCCATCTGCAGTTTCCCGGCCCACAGCGTTTTGCCGGAACTGTCCTCGTACGCCAGATTGCCCTGACTGTCGATGGGCAGCGGGAAGGCAAAAATGCCATCATCGATGACGCGATCATCCAGGTTTACGAAGACCGGGGCATTGAACGAATAGTCCTTCTCCTCCTGGATCACGCGTACCCCGGCGGTAAACATCCACTGGTCGGTGAAGTCGTATTCGACCTGGCCGAAGGCCGAGTAGGAATCGGTCTCCAGATGAATATCTCCATTGGCATCCAGCCCGGCAAACGGCACCACCACCAGCGTGCCGTCGGGAAGCACGCCGCCCACGCCAAACAATGGTGAGTTGGCCGGCAACGCCAGGCCATTGGTCGTCTTGTTGTCAATCGAAAGATAGTAAAAACCCGCCACCCAGCGCGCCTGGTCCAGCTCGCCGTTCAGACGCACTTCCTGGGAAAACTGATCCGTCTGAGCCTTCGACTGGAACAGGGATTGCGGCACCGGCGCCGCATCCACGTCCATGATCACAAGCTTTTCAAAGTCCTTCGTATCCGTCACCGCAGTCAGCGTCGCAAAGTCGAGATCCCAGGTAAACTTGGCCGTCAATGCGCGCGAGGTGAAGTTGTCCAAATCCGAATAACCAAAATCGTTGCGCGTGTCGTTCCCCGCACCGTCCTCATCGATAAAACCGAAGAAGTCGCCCCCGGCCACAGGGCGCGTGCCGTTTTCG
>MGYT01000008.1:0-103 GCA_001801865.1 Gammaproteobacteria bacterium RIFCSPLOWO2_02_FULL_61_13 | reverse complement strand
GCGGGTCCCAGCACCAGGAAACCCGGAAGCCCGGCGCCTTCGCCATCAACGAACGGGATCGGGGTGCAGCCCGCAACGCCGATGGTGATGGCCTCGCAGGTCT
>MGYT01000007.1:67280-68149 GCA_001801865.1 Gammaproteobacteria bacterium RIFCSPLOWO2_02_FULL_61_13 | reverse complement strand
AGCATACCGAAACCTTCCACTGCCCCCACGGCCTGGCCAAATCCCAGACCAATGGCCAGGACCAGCGGCACGGTCACCGGCCCGGTGGTGACGCCTGCACTGTCCCAGCCGATGTTGACGAATTCCTCGGTGCTGAAAACGGTCAGCAGCAGCGCGATGAAGTACCCGGGAACGAGGAACCATCCCAGCGGCCAGTTGAATACGATCTTCAGCACGCCGAGCCCGATGCCGGTGGCGACGCCCAGGGACACGGCGTGCAGGAGCATGGACTTCTTGAAGGCGCCATTGGTGAGATTCTCCACGGTGAATCCGAGCGCATTCAGCGCCGGTTCGGCCAGGGTGGCGCCATAGCCGAGAAACCAGGAGAACAGGAAGGCGATGGTCAATCCCAGGGCCAGCGCATACAGCGGCGAGCCTGGCACCATGCCGACCTGCATGAATGCCGCCGGGACCATGCCGCCGGACTGCCCGCCGAGTTTGACCAGCCCGTAACTCAGGCCGACATTGAACATGCACATGCCGATGATGCACAGCGCCAGCCCATAGGTGGTTGCGGTACGGTTGCGCACGCGCTCATTCAGCAACACGCGCAGCACCAGGTACAGGAATGCAATCAGGGGTATCAGCGCACGCAAGCCCATGAGGATGTCGGCCCAGGGGGTGAGTTGGTACCAGGCCGGCGTTGTGGCTGTGGCCGTCGTGGACGACTGGGCAATGATATCTGCCGCCGGAATGGTTTCCGCCAGCACCATGCCGAGCACCATGACGCCCAAAACCGGGACCAGGGACGCCAGGGTAACGATGCCGAAACCGGACAGGGATGATCTTCCGTTGCCTGCCGCCGCCGAGATGCCGATGCCCAACGCCAG
>MGYT01000007.1:56711-67271 GCA_001801865.1 Gammaproteobacteria bacterium RIFCSPLOWO2_02_FULL_61_13 | reverse complement strand
CACCGTGACCGGACCCGTGGTAATACCGCCGCTGTCCCAGGCGACACCCAGGATCATGCGCAGGTCGGGGTCGGCCATCAGGAATCCGGTGATGCCAAGTGTCGGCACCAGCGTCGCAAAAATGAGGGGTTTCAGGCTCCAACCGTTCAGGAAACGCAACGTCCCGAGCACCGCCGCGGCGCCGACCCCGACGCCGATGGTCAGCACCAGAGCCCAGGACCATTGATTGAGCATTGCGTAGAGGTAGGGAGCCTTGTTGACATCCACGGTTGAGCCGGCGATTTTCAGCGCGCCGACCGCAGGCTCAGCCAGGGTCACGCCGATGCCGAGCAGGAACGTCACCGCGAGCACCACCGGCAACGTGGACTTCTGGGGCAGCGAGTGGCCAATGACCTCGGCGAATGGCATCAGCCCGACCTTTAACCCCTCCATGAACAACATCAAACCGAACATGACCGCCGCGAGGCCCAGCCCGATGGTACCGGCATCCGCCACGGACTGTTTCAGGATCAGCAGTTGGAACAAAAACAGGTATACGGCCAGCGGCGCCACGGCGCGGAACTGATCCCACAGCCGGATGCTGAGGTAAGGTTGACTCAGCCGGTAGAAGTCAATCGGGCGCAGGCGCAGGCGTTTCGGGCGATACGGCACGTCATTGCCGAGGGTGTCCTTGCGGATCGCCGGGGCGAGTACGTTGTAGCTCAGCAATCGCTGGTGCAGGGACAACTCCTGCACGTAGGCACCAAATCGGATTCTCTTGGTCACTGGCTGAAACAGGTCCCCGGTCATGACGTCCATTCTAGCAGTCACTCACCCGGGCCACCCAGACACCGGACCGTCGCCGGGATTACGCTATGATTGCCCATCCTAACCTTGATCCGCGGACATGAAAAACGAACTGATTCGTTGCGCCTGGGCCGGCACCGACCCGATCTACCATCGCTATCATGATCGGGAATGGGGCGTCCCGGTGCGCAACGATCGCAAGCTGTTTGAGTTCCTGGTGCTGGAAGGCGCTCAGGCGGGGCTGGCGTGGATCACTATTCTGCGCAAGCGTCCGGCCTATCGGGCCGCTTTTCATAACTTCGATTTCAATCGCGTAGGCCGTTACACGGAAAAGGACGTGCGCCGCCTGCTCGGCGATGCGGGCATCGTCCGCAACCAGCTCAAGGTGCGCTCCGCCATCCGTAATGCCCGGGCATTCATCCAGGTGCGCAAGGAGTTCGGGACTTTCTCGCGCTACATGTGGGGCTTTGTCGACGGCGAACCCGTACAGAACCGGCGCCGCAACATGAAAGACGTGCCACCCCGCACCGGTATCTCCGATGCCCTGTCCAAAGACCTGCGGGAGCGGGGATTCAATTTCGTCGGCTCCACGATCATATATGCACATATGCAGGCGGTGGGGATGGTGAATGATCACGTGATTGATTGCTTTCGCCATCGGGAGTTGGGAGGGAGAGAATAGCTACAAGCTACAAGCAACAAGCTACAAGAAAAAAGGGAGGCGGTATGGCGCAGAAGAATTATCGGGTATTGCTACTTGGTTTGGTGAGCATATCCATATCCACGTCCGCGGAGGTCGTCGACGTTGCCACAAGCGGCTTCTTCGCGCGCAATGAAGTGATCATCAATGCGCCGCCGGAAAAGGTTTACAGCGCATTGCTCCAGGTGGGCAGCTGGTGGGATCCGGAGCACACTTACTCCGGCGACGCGGCAAACATGTCCATCGCGGCAACACCCGGAGGGTGCTTCTGCGAAGTCATGAAGGACGGCGGCAGCATTCAGCACATGGAAGTGATCTATCTCCAGCCAGGCGTGACATTGCGCATGGCCGGCGGGCTGGGCCCATTGCAACAGGACGGGGTGGCCGGCAGTCTTACCTGGGGCATGGCCGCGGACGGACCCGCCACGAAGGTGACCCAGACCTACAGCGTCGGCGGTTATCGCCAGGGTGGTTTTGTGGAAATGGCGCCGCTGGTGGATCAGGTGCTGAATACCCAGTTGCAACGTTTGCATCGGTTCATTGAAACCGGAACGCCCTGACCTGTGGGAGCTTTGCGTGTGCTGAATCGGTTTCTACTCAGGCTGGCGGGCGCGGTGATGTTTCTGCACTGCCCCGCGGTCGCAGCTGTGGAAGCGGCGGATGTGGTAATCATCAATGCGCGGGCGTTCAGCGCCGATCGTCCCAGCCGGTTCCCCGATGCCGTTGCCATTCGCGGTAATCGCATTCAGGCCGTGGGCACGGCGAATGACATCGCGCCACTGCGGGGCGATGCGACGCAAGTCATCGATGCGCACGGCGCAACGGTGATGCCCGGGTTCAATGACGCCCATGTGCATTTTCTTTCCGGCAGTCTGGCATTGGGTTGGGTACAGCTACTGGATGCGGAAACCCTTGAGCAAATCCAGCACAAGATCCGGAATTTTGCCGCCACCCATCCAGATCAACCCTGGGTCCTGGGGCGCGGATGGCTTTACGGCGCCTTCGCGGGCGGACTGCCCACCCGGGAGCAGCTGGATGCGCTGATCCCGGATCGGCCGGCAGTCATGGAGTGTTACGACGGTCATACCAAATGGCTCAACACGAAGGCTCTGGATATGGCCCGCATCACCGCGGCCACACCGGATCCACCCGGCGGCCAGATTGTGCGGGATCCTGCCACCGGGAAACCCACCGGGGTACTCAAGGAATCCGCGCAGGCGCTCATTGATCAAGTCGTGCCACAGCCCAGCCGCGAAGAAAAACTGGCGGCGCTCGCGCAGGGTGTTGCACTGGCCCATCGCCTCGGCGTGACCAGCGTGCAAGAGGCCGGCGTGGACGCCGAAGAACTCGAACTCTTCGATGTCCTGCGCCAGGCAGGACAGCTGCAGTTGCGGATGTACGTGGCGCTTTCCGCGGCCCCCGGCTTTTCCGCTGCCGATCTGAAGCAACTGGAGACGCTGCGCCATCAATACCCTGACAGCGACACGCTCAAGCTCGGCGCGGTGAAGCTGTATGCCGACGGCGTCGTGGAATCCCATACGGCGGCCATGCTGGCGCCCTATGCCAACCGGGAAACGCTGGGCAATCCGGAGTTCTCACCCGGGGAAATGAACCGGATTGTGAAGTTGCTGGATGGACGCGGGTGGCAGATCTGGATCCATGCCATTGGCGATGGCGGCATCCGCATGGCATTGGCTGCCATTGAATCCGCGCAGCAGTCCAACCCGGCACCGGCCAGGGGCCGGCGTCACAGGCTGGAACACATCGAGGCGATCAGTGCAGAGGACATCCCGGGATTTGCCCGCCTGGGAGTCATCGCTTCCATGCAGCCGTTTCACGCCAGCCCCAATCAGAATATTCGCGATGTGTGGGCGGTAAACCTCGGCCCAGAACGCGCGGCGCGGGCCTGGTCATGGAAAGCCATCAAGGACACCGGTGGGCGCATTGCCTTCGGCACCGACTGGCCGGTGGTCGAACTGGATCCGCGTCCCGGTCTGCATACGGCGCTCACGCGCAAGACCGCGGCGGGATTGCCGGCAGGCGGATTTGTCCCAAGCCAGCGACTGTCGCTGCATGAAGTGTTTGCGGCCTACACGTCCGGCGCGGCCTATGCAGCCTTTGATGAGGCGCGCGTCGGAATGCTCGCGCCCGGGCAGTTGGCCGACATCGTGATTTGGTCCGCTGATCTGTTTGCGTTGCCGGCGGAGCAGGTGAAGGACGCCGAGGTCAGGATGAACCTGTTTGATGGACGCATCGTCTTTTCCGAGGAGCCCGAGTCCTGAGCTGGAAGATGGAGGAGGTGAATATATGGGGCTGGTGGAGAAGCGCATCCTGCCCAAATACGGCTATCCACCGGAAAAATACCGAGAATTGCATTAACGCTGAACAATCGCAGGGTGGGTTAGCGCGCCGCTCCGGACGGTCGCTACAGCCATCCATGGCTTCCCGCGACACTAATACTTCCTGTATGTCGTCCTGTCCTCGGCTTTGGCTCGTCACGCGGCATACCCCACGTCCATGTGGGTAAGCGTTGTAACCCACCTTGGAACGGCAGCTACGCAAAGCTCTATAGGAGGGGAACATGCGAATGGTGCTGGATGAGGCAGCAGTGTTACCGGCAGAACGGGCAGTCGCGTAATTCCTTTGGTCTTTCGTGCAGGCATGATGATCCGACAAACTTACGACCCACTCCGGGCGCCTGAGCCGGCCGCATGGTTGGCGCTGGATGAGGATGAGCGGATACGTCTGGTCGAGGAATGCCATCGCAAAGTGAAGATGGAATTGCCAGATCCGAGAGTGCACGCAACCTTCCATGTCATCGTCGAGAATCAGATCGCTGAGGGACTTGACCCGGTCGTCCGAACCTTGCAAAGGTTGACCCATGAAGGACTCGATCGGCATGACGCCATTCATGCCATCGGGTGCGTGCTCATAGATCACTTGCAGGACGTACTCTCTGGCGCCATGACAAAATCAGAGAATGAATCGCGGTATTTCGCACGCGTTGAGAAGTTGACCTCAAAGCGCTGGCTGAGGGGCAAATGGTGAAGGGCGGGCCTGTTTATCAGTTCAAGATCTCCCTGCTTGGGATCTCGCCCGCCATCTGGCGGCGCATCCAGGTCCCCGAGTCGTACACGTTCTGGGATCTGCACGTGGCGATACAGGATTCGATGGGATGGCTGGACTACCATCTGCACGCATTCCGGTTTGCTGCTGTGGAAGGACGACGGGCCATCGAGATCGGAATTCCAGGTCAGGGCGATTCAGACGACGCGACGATTCCCGGCTGGAGCGTGGGCATTGCCGACCGGTTCATCCGTCCGGGCATATCGGTGATCTATGAATACGATTTCGGCGATGGCTGGGTGCACGAGGTCCTGCTGGAAGGCATGTTGTTGCGTGAGCCGAAGACCCGGTACCCGAAGTGCCTGGCCGGCGCGCGGGCCTGCCCGCCGGAGGATTGCGGGGGAATTTCAGGCCTCCGGGAACTGTTAAAGGTGTTGCGTAACCCGAAACACCCGGAATATGCGGGCATGGTTGGCTGGCTGGGCGGGCACGCCAGGAACTACCTGCCTTATGAGCCGGACCAGTTTGACCCGTCGAAGGTGCGTTTCATGAATCCGAAGCAGCGCCTGGAAAAGGCGCTGTCCGGGAAAGGATGAACTCACCGCGAATCCAGGCGGTTCGATGCACAATCATTGGAAAAGTTTTCGATATCGTAGTGTGACTACGATTTGTTGTACTTGTTCAAGTTGGGTGAAAGGAGTGTTGGGGCTGGCTTCGACCGATGAGTGCTCTTCGACACGCGTCCGGTCTGACGACGAGACTTGGTCGGGGTCTCAAGGCGATGCCCAAGTCCCTTGGACACCAGCGATACGATCAGGGTATTGAGCGATACGCCCTCCGCCCTGGCTTGAGCGATGAGCTGTGCATGCAGCGATCGGGGAACCCGCTGGACGAAGCGTCCGCTGACCGAAGCAAAAGGCCCGGGAACCTTGTCACCGAATTCATGTGCCACAGCAAGCCAGGACTGCAATGCGTCCCGACCGTTCCGTACAGCCTCTTCCGGCGTGGCGCCGTCCGAGCGGCATCCGGGAAGATCCGGAAATGTGATGGCATATCCGCCCCCTTCATCCTTCGACAGGGGGCGGATCTCAAACGGATACTCGATCCGGGGTGTTTTCATTCGGCAACTCCGTCTTCCACAAGGCGAACGAACTTCTTGACATAAATTGGCTTAATCGGGCGATGCGCCGGCACACTGAGCATTGCGCCATTAGGATGCCGGAAAATGACGTGGCTGCCACCTGGCTGACGGCAGACCAAGCCGTAAGCGTCCGCCACCGTCCGCAAGCTTTCGATTCGCCAATCACGGGGATTGGCCTTCATTCGATCGAGCGTCTTCGCGGCTTTCGTCACTGCAGGATGATACTACCGGTGACACTGCCTGACAAGCGTGTGGATTTGTCGTCCACTGCGGGATTCGCAGCGCCGCCGCCGCGTCAATCCCGACCGAGCCGGTGGAGCAGCAACGCCAGACGCTGGGTCTGGATGCGGAAGGTACGCAGATCGGCGAATTCCTTTTCGGTATGATTACCGCCGCCCAGCAGGCCGAGGCCGTCCAACGCCATGGGTACGACGCCGCCGACAAACGAAATGTCTGCCGCGCCGGCCATGCGCGGGTCCACGGCGGTGACCGCTCCAAAGCCCAGGTCGCGGCTGGCCTGGTCGAAACGCGCCAATAATTCCCGGTTGCCTTCCGTGGGCGCCAGCGGCGGGTAACCGTCGCTGAAGGTGATCTCCGCCGCTGCCAGGGGCAGATGCGCGGAGACAATCTCCTGCATGCGTGTCATGGCGTGCTCCCGCTGCGGAACGGACAGTGCCCGCAGGTCGCCCCTTACCATGACCTGCGGCGCGATGATGTTGTCCTTGCCGGCCACGCGGCCCGTCATCAGCGCGGGGTCAAAGTCCACCTGTGCGCCGCCAACGATGATGCCCGGATTGAAGGTCAGGAATTCTTCGCCGGCGAGCCGGGTGCGGAACGACTCGAGTATGCGCGCAGCTTCGAAAACGGCGCCGGCGCCCGTGTCCTCACGGAAGATCCGGGAGGAGTGCGCACTGGGTGCGGATACCTTCAACGTCCAGGTCGAGGAACTGCGCCGCGCGATGACAGCAGTGGCGGGATCGTCGTCGGCGTTCTCGAATCCCAGCGCGATATCCGATTCGCGCGCGGCCTCGATTAACACTGCGCGCGCGAGGTCCTGTGGCTCACCGGTTTCTTCCTCGTCACCGGTCAGCACCACGTTAAGTCGCAATGAGTTCAGTGTGTCCAGCGCGGCAAGGGCACGCAATGCGGCCAGCATGATCACGATGCCACCCTTCATGTCGGAGGTGCCCGGGCCGCGGGCGATATGCCCGTCCCGTGCATATTTCTGGAACGGGCTGTCCGGCTCGAACACGGTGTCCAGGTGACCGATGAGCAGGATGCGCGGGCCGCGATGGCCCCGTTGCGCCAGCAGGTGACCCGCGCGTCCGAACGGTGCGCCGTCCACCCACTCGGTCCGGAAGCCCAGTGCGTCAAACTCGGCGCGAAACAGATCACCAACTTCGCGGACGCCCGCCGCGTTCAAGGTTCCGCTGTTGATATTGACCGCGCGTTCCAGCAGCGCGAAGGCCTGTTCCTGGTTGGCGTCCACATGGGCAACGATGGCCGCCATGACTTCGGCGCCGGGTTTATCGGCGTATGCAGCCGGGGCCGTCAGCGCGACCAGCGCCGACAGAAACAGCGGGAACCGAAGCAACTTCACTTGGCCGAATAATATCGGGATTGGAAATGCCCCACGAATGCCACCAGATTCGGGATGGAGCGGGCCAGGTCGTTCAGATCGCATTTCCATGGCGGCACGATGATTCCGGCCAGGAAGGCAAACGCGACGGCATCCAGCGTGGTGACCTGTGAACCGAAGAAAAACGGTTTGTCACTGAGGAAATCCGACAGGGCGCGCAGGTCACGCCGCGCGATCTCCAGTATCTCCGCCGGACTGTGGCGGCCGATGCCCTGCTCATGCAGGGTTTTCGCCACACCGCGGCGGATGAGCGGAGGCAGGACCCAGCGCACGGGCGCCGGCATGGCACTGAAAAACAGGTCGCGGATGTGCGGCCAGACGGCATCGTCTATCCAGCGTGAATGCACCACGCACCAATAGAAATTTTCATCCAGCATCTTGATGAAGGCATGGGCGGTGCCCTTCTGCTCGGCGGTTAGTCCGGCATCCAGCGCATCGCCGTACTTTTCCTTCAGGTGGCTGAGTATGAATGTGGAGTCCCCGATGATCTTCCCGTCATCCTCGATGAACGGCAGCTTGCCCTTGGGGGCGCGGCGCAGGTTATTGAAGCCCGGCACCACTTCAAACGGAATGCCGACGGCGCGCATATACGCATCCACCTTCAGGCAGAACGGGCTGGGGTCGGGGAGGGTGAAGAAGGGGCCGAAGTTGAAAAGTTTAATCATGGCGTCACCGACTCGGTAGTTGGTCTGCAATCTACATTCATTTCAAAAGAGTCCCGAAATATTCCCCGCTCCATCCACGTCTATTTTCTCCGCTGCCGGCACCTTGGGCAGCCCCGGCATGGTCATCATGTCGCCGCAGATGGCGACCACGAAGCCGGCGCCATTGGCAAGGCGCACTTCGCGCACATTCAGCGTGTGCCCATTTGGCGCCCCACGCACCCCCGGGTCAGCGGTAAATGACATCTGCGTCTTCGCCATGCACACCGGGAAGTGGCCGTAGTCCTTGTTCCACTCGTCCAGTTGCTTGCGCGCGGCCTCGGCGAACGTGACCTGGCCGGCGCCGTAGATCTTGGTGGCGATGGTGGTGATCTTGTCCGTCAGCTTGGCGTTGTCCTCGTAGACGTATTTATGTTTCGATTTTGATTTCTCGACGATGGAGACGATGGTGCGCGCCAGTTCCTCCGCGCCCTTGCTGCCATCGGCCCAATGCCGCGCCACCACCGCGGTGCCGCCCAGTTTCTGCACCCGTTCCTGCAGCATTTTGATCTCGGCATCCGTGTCCTGGGTGAAATGATTGATGCTGACCACGCAGGGCAGGCCGTAGTGGTCGCGAATGTTGGTGAAGTGGCGCTCCAGATTGGCCAGTCCCTGGTCCAGCGCCGGGAGGTTCTCCTTGTTCAGGTCTTCCTTGTTGACGCCACCGTGGTATTTCATCGCGCGCACGGTCGCCACCAGCACTATGGCGGCCGGATTCAGCCCCGCCATGCGGCACTTGATGTCGAGAAACTTTTCCGCGCCGAGGTCGGCACCGAAGCCGGCCTCGGTGATCACGTATTGGGCAAGCTTGAGCGCGGTCTTCGTGGCCGTGACGCTGTTACAGCCGTGGGCAATGTTGGCGAAGGGCCCGCCGTGGACGAAGGCCAGGTTGTTTTCCAGTGTCTGCACGACATTGGGCTTGATGGCGTCCTTGAGCAGGGCGGCCATGGAGCCCTGGGCGTTCAGGTCCCGGGCATGCACCGGTTTGCGGTCGCCCTGGGTATAACCGACAACGATGCGGCCGAGGCGTTGCTTGAGATCATCGAGCGAGGTGGCGAGGCAGAAAATGGCCATGACCTCGGAGGCCACGGTGATGTCGAAACCGTCCTCGCGCACGAAACCATTGGCGGTGCCGCCCAGGCCCACGACGATC
Source organism: Gammaproteobacteria bacterium RIFCSPLOWO2_02_FULL_61_13 (assembly GCA_001801865.1). GTDB lineage: Bacteria > Pseudomonadota > Gammaproteobacteria > Eutrophobiales > Eutrophobiaceae > 2-02-FULL-61-13. The sequence goes on along the minus strand of MGYT01000007.1, from coordinate 58,085 downwards.
TTGCGCAAGGCGCGGTCGTTCATGTCCATGACGCGCTTCCAGGCAATCAGGCGCGGATCCAGGTTCAGCTTGTTGCCGTGATTGATGTGATTGTCAATCAGCGCGGACAGCAGGTTGTGTGCCGAGGTGACGGCGTGGAAGTCGCCGGTGAAATGCAGGTTGATGTCCTCCATCGGCACGACCTGCGCGTAGCCGCCGCCTGCGGCGCCGCCCTTGACGCCAAAGCACGGTCCCAACGAGGGTTCGCGCAGGCAAATCAGTGTCTTTTTGCCGATGCGGTTCAGCGCGTCACCGAGGCCCACGGTGGTCGTGGTCTTGCCTTCTCCCGCCGGTGTCGGGCTGATGGCGGTGGTCAGGATGAGATTGCCGTCGGGCCGGGATTTCAACGTCTCGATGTACTCAAGGGACATCTTCGCCTTGTAGTGGCCATAGGGTTCCAGGTGCTCGCTTTCGATCCCGAATTGTTCCAGGGCGAGTTCCAGAATGCGCTTCTTGCTGGCCTTCTGGGCGATTTCGATGTCAGACAAGGGCATGGCGAATCTCCTGTTCGCGGAAAGGAAAGGTGGAATGTAGAAGGTAGAATGTCGGGAGAATACTAAAAGCCGCTTCGAGACGCCTTTCCTTATATTCTACCTCCTACATTCTACCTTCTGCCTTTCTGTTTTCGCCCGAACTTCCCATATCCCCGCAGGCTTGGATTTGCTAACATGTTCTCCCGGCATATGTCTCCCCGGGCAACCTCTTTTAACCCCGCCACGGCTCTCCCGAACCGGTCGGGGATGGTCCCCCAAAATCCCCATGCCGCGCGCTGAATCAGCTGCGACTCGCTACATTTTTATCACCGGTGGCGTGGTGTCGTCCCTGGGCAAGGGCATTGCATCCGCCTCCCTCGCGGCCATCCTTGAGGCGCGCGGCCTGCGCGTCACGCTGCTGAAACTGGACCCTTATATCAACGTCGATCCGGGCACCATGAGCCCGTTTCAGCATGGCGAGGTCTACGTCACCGAGGACGGGGCCGAAACCGACCTGGATCTCGGACATTACGAGCGCTTTGTGCGCACGCGCATGACCCGCCGCAACAATTACACCACGGGCCGCATTTACCTGAATGTGATCCAGCGCGAACGGCACGGGGACTACCTGGGCGGCACGGTCCAGGTCATCCCGCATATCACCGACGAGATCAAGCGCTGCATTGTGGCCGGGGCTGACGATGCCGAGGTGGCCATGGTGGAGATCGGCGGCACCGTGGGCGACATCGAATCGCAGCCCTTTCTCGAGGCCATTCGCCAGATGCGCGTGGAAATGGGCGCCGACCGCTGTGTTTTCATGCACCTGACCCTGGTCCCCTACATTGCCACGGTGGGCGAGATC
>MGYT01000007.1:54260-56701 GCA_001801865.1 Gammaproteobacteria bacterium RIFCSPLOWO2_02_FULL_61_13 | reverse complement strand
CCAGCCAACGAACGCAAGAAGGTGGCGCGGTTCACCAATGTGCCCGAGTCCGCGATCATTTCCGCGGTGGACGTGGACAACATCTACAAGATCCCGCGCCTGCTGCATGAACAGAAACTGGATGAAATAGTCGTGCGCCTTTTCGGCCTGCAATTGCCGGTCGCGGACTTGAGTGAATGGGACGCAGTAGTGGAGTCCATGGCTAATCCCCTGCATGAAGTGAACATCGCCATGGTCGGCAAATACATGGACCTGGCGGATTCCTACAAGTCCCTGTCGGAGGCCCTGACCCACGCCGGTATCCACACCCGCACGCGGGTGAAAATCAATTACATGGATTCCGAGGAAGTGGAACGGCAGGGGGTCCAGGGCCTGCGCGGCATGGACGCGATTCTGGTGCCGGGCGGGTTTGGCGTGCGCGGTATCGAAGGCAAGATTGCCACCGCCCGTTTTGCGCGTGAAAACCACATTCCCTACCTCGGCATCTGCCTCGGCATGCAGGTGGCCGTGATCGAATACGCCCGCAATGTGGTTGGACTGCGTGGTGCCAACAGCACCGAGTTCGACCGTGAGTCGCCGCACCCGGTGATTGCCCTGATCACGGAATGGATGGAAAAGGACGGACAGGTGGAACAACGGGACGACAAGTCGGACCTGGGTGGCACCATGCGTCTCGGCGGACAGCCCTGTGTGCTGGTGGAAGGAACGCTGGTGCGGGATCTGTACGGCAAGGACACCATCATTGAGCGGCACCGCCATCGCTACGAGTTCAACAACCGCTACCGCTACAATCTCGAGGAAAACGGCATGGTCATCGGCGGCGTCTCCGCGGATGAAAAGTTGGTGGAGATGATCGAATTGCCACACCATCCGTGGTTCGTCGGCTGCCAGTTCCACCCGGAGTTCACCTCCACGCCGCGGGACGGGCATCCCCTGTTCTCCGGGTTTATTCGCGCCGCCGTGGACCGGCGCGCCACCAGCCATCGTGAACTGAAAAATGCGGTTGTGTAATTTTGATACCGGCGCAGGGCGGCCGCTGTTCGTCATCGCCGGCCCCTGCGTTGTGGAAAGCGAGCAACTGGCGCTGGATACCGCCGGCCAGCTGCGCGAGATGACTGCAGCCCTGGGTATTCCCTTTATCTACAAAAGCTCCTTCGACAAGGCCAACCGCAGTTCCCATGCCAGTTACCGCGGGCCGGGAATTGAGCAGGGCCTCGCCGTGCTGGAAAAAGTGCGCAAGCAGATTGGCGTGCCGGTCCTGACCGACGTGCATGAGGATTCGCCGTTGGCGGAGGTCGCGTCAGTGGTGGATGTATTGCAGACCCCGGCCTTTCTCTGCCGCCAGACCAACTTCATACAGAATGTGGCGCGCCAGGGGCGGCCGGTGAATATCAAGAAGGGCCAATTCATGGCGCCCTGGGACATGACGCGGGTGGTGGAGAAGGCCCGCGCCGCCGGCAATGAAAACATCATGGTGTGCGAACGGGGCGCGTCTTTTGGCTATAACTACCTGGTCTCGGACATGCGGGCCCTGGTGGTCATGCGCGACACCGGCTGCCCGGTGGTGTTCGATGCAACCCATTCGGTGCAATTGCCGGGCGGGCTCGGCGATCGGTCCGGGGGCGAGAGGGAATTTGTGCCGGCACTGGCACGCGCCGCGGTGGCGGTGGGTATCGACGGCTTGTTCATGGAAACCCATCCGCATCCGGATCAGGCCCTGAGTGATGGCCCCAATGCCTGGCCGCTGGACCGGATGGCGGAATTGCTGGAAGAGTTGAAGGCGCTGGATGAAATCGCGAAGCGAAGAAAAGAAGGTAGAAGGTAGGAGGTAGAATGCAGGGGAAAGGCCTCATAATCCACCGTCTACATTCAACCTTCTTGCCTCAAAAAAACTCAATGACAAAAATCACGACCATCTCCGCCCGGGAAGTCCTCGACTCCCGCGGCAATCCCACGCTGGAGGCGACCGTGCGTACCGCCGCCGGCGCCGTCGGCAGTGCCATGGTCCCTTCCGGTGCATCGACGGGATCCCGTGAAGCATTGGAACTGCGCGACGGGGACAAGCGCCGATACGGCGGCAAGGGTGTGCTCAAGGCCGTCGCCAATGTCGAACAGCGTATAGCCCCGAGTGTGCGCGGATTGGATGTGCGCGATCAAAAGGCCATCGATCAGGCCATGATCGAGCTGGATGGATCCCCGAACAAGGGCAACCTGGGCGCCAACGCCATTCTGGCAGTGTCCATGGCGGCGGCGCGGGCCGCGGCGGCCATGGAAGGCATCCCGCTGTACCGGTACCTGGGCGGCGAAGGTCCGTTCGTCATGCCGGTGCCGATGATGAACATCATCAATGGCGGCGCCCATGCGGACAACAGCGTGGACATGCAGGAATTCATGGTGATTCCCACGGGAGCGCCAAGCCTGGCCGAGGCGGTGCGGTGCGG
>MGYT01000007.1:53168-54166 GCA_001801865.1 Gammaproteobacteria bacterium RIFCSPLOWO2_02_FULL_61_13 | reverse complement strand
TCCAACGAGTCTGCCATCGAGGTGATCCTAGAGGCGGTGCAGAATGCGGGGTACACGGCAGGCCGTGACGTGTGGCTGGGACTGGACCTGGCCAGTTCCGAATTCTTCAAGAACGGCCGTTATGTGCTGGCATCGGAAAAACGCGAACTGACGGCGGGGGGATTCGTGGATTACCTGGCGCGCTGGGTCGATCAATACCCGATAATTTCCATCGAGGATGGCATGGCCGAGGACGACTGGGACGGCTGGACGGAACTCACGCGCCGCCTGGGGGAGCGGGTGCAACTGGTGGGTGATGATCTGTTCGTGACCGATACCGCCACCCTGCAAAAGGGCATCGACCGGGGCGTGGCCAACTCCATTCTTATCAAGGTCAATCAGATTGGTACAGTGAGTGAAACCCTGGCAGCCATCGATCTGGCCCGGCGTTCAAATTACACGGCCATCGTCTCGCACCGATCCGGCGAGACCGAAGACACCACCATCGCCGATTTGGCGGTGGCGACCAGTGTCGGGCAGATCAAGACCGGTTCACTTTCCCGGTCTGATCGCGTGGCCAAGTACAATCGCCTGATGCAGATCGAAATCGAGCTGGGATCGAAGGCCACGTTCCCGGGGCGCAAGGCATTCAGGCAGTAACGCACGTATAATGCCGACAGCATGAAGTACATCAATCTGCTGCTGTTCCTGATCCTGGCAGGTCTGCAATACCGCCTTTGGGCCGGCAACGGCAGCGTTCCCGATGTCCGCCGCCTGGATCGCATCCACGCCGCCCAACTGGCCGATAACCAGGAGTTGCTGGAACGGAATCGCACCTTGGCGGCGGAGGTGATGGATCTGAAGCAGGGTCTGAGCGCACTGGAAGAGCGGGCGCGCAGCGAGATGGGCATGATTCGGACCGGGGAGACCTTCTTTCAGTACGTCGGTGTGCGCGACCCGGCGCCGGAAACGGCCACCGACTGAGCAATGCCCCCCGCGGCACAATGCTGGGCCGCCAT
>MGYT01000007.1:50003-53140 GCA_001801865.1 Gammaproteobacteria bacterium RIFCSPLOWO2_02_FULL_61_13 | reverse complement strand
GCCGCCGAACGGCCGAAGCAATATCTTGAAATCCGCGGCCGCACCCTCATCGAGCACTCACTGCGGCCATTCCTCGATCATCCGGAAATTCGTGGCGTCGTTGTGGCGCTGGCGCCGGGCGATCCCTGGTGGGGTCAGTTGCCCGCCCGCGTGCGCGACGCCGTCCGCATCGTGAACGGGGGCGCCGAACGCCTGCACTCCGTGCGCAATTGCCTGCGGCATCTGCTGACTGTCGCGGCCCCGACCGACTGGGTGCTGGTCCACGATGCCGCCCGCCCCTGCCTGCGGCGGGAAGATCTGGACCTGTTGCTGATCCGGGCCGGAGCGCACGCAGTGGGCGGTATTCTTGCCGTTCCGGTGCGCGATACCATGAAGCGGGCGCGGCCATCCGGGGAGGTCGAGGTGACAGTGGATCGGCATAATTTGTGGCACGCCCTGACGCCGCAGATGTTCCGCCTCGGGGCCCTGGAACAAGCCATCTCGAGTTCAATTGCCGCCGGTACGCTGGTGACCGACGAGGCCCAGGCGATGGAGCTGGCGGGCACGCCTGGATTACTGGTGCACGGACACGCGGACAACATCAAGGTCACGCTGGCCGACGACCTTGCCATCGCTGAATTGTTCCTGTCGCGGCTGGAGGGAAAAAAATGAGAATCGGACATGGATATGACGCCCATCGTTTTGAAGGCGGCCGTCCCCTGGTCCTTGGCGGCGTGCATGTGCCCCACGATCGTGGCCTGGCTGCCCATTCCGATGGCGACGCGGTGATTCACGCGCTGTGCGATGCATTGCTCGGTGCCGCGGCGATGGGGGACATCGGCGCCTACTTCCCGGATACCGATGCCGCATTCCGCAACATCGACAGCCGGTTGCTGTTGCGCCGGGTGCTGGAATTGTTGCAGCAGCGCGGTTGGCGAGTCGGCAATGTGGACATCACGATCATTGCGCAGGCGCCGCGGTTGGCAAAATTCATTCCCGACATGCGCAAGACCCTGGCCGGTGATCTCCAGACCGGCATCGATAATGTCAGCATCAAGGCCACTACCACCGAACGCATGGGCTTCACAGGCAGGGAAGAAGGACTCGCGGCCCACGCCGTCGCCCTGCTGGTCAGCGCCGGCTGAAGCCACTTTTCCGCGGGTAAGTTTGTCATTCCGAGTCGCGTTGGCGACGAGGAATCTTTGTAGCCAGAAAAGGCAGGATTCCCCGGCAACTGCTCCCGGCTCGACTCTACCGGGTACATCCCTGTACCCGTACCTCCCACATCCATGTGGTCGTCCCTTCAGTCGGAATGACAACTGCCCCCGTATACCCCCACCGCCGGTTGTGCGATCGGCGGTGTTTAAACGGACCGCGCCGGCGCAGCCCGGTATTCCCCGATTCTGCTGCTAGACTCCGCAATGTGCCCTTCGGCACGCGGCACAAGGCAACCATCGATGTAGGCATATATGGGAGGAATCATGTCCGTCAAGCGCGGTGTCACTGATATTTACATGCAGGCGTTTAATCAGATTGGGGTCCAGATCGATCCCGACTACGGGATACTCTGGGTGTACCAGAAACCCACTCCGCGCCCATGTTTTAATCCAGCGCTGATCACCGAAGTACGCAGCATCCAGAAACTGCTGGAGACCTATAACGGGCATATTCCGTACCGCGGGCAGATGGTGCCCATCCATTACCACGTGCTGGATTCCCACTCGCCGGGGATCTTCAGCCTGGGCGGCGACCTGCACCTGTTTCGCGATCATGTGATGCGCAAGGACAAGGAGGGTCTGCTGCGTTACGCGAAGGCCTGCATAGATACCATCCATGCCTTCGTGGTGGGATTCCGCCTGCCGATTACGACTATTTCATTGGTGCGTGGTGACGCCCTTGGGGGTGGCTTTGAAGTGGCCATGGCCAACCAGGTGGTCATCGCGGAACGCCAGGTGGAAATGGGTTTTCCCGAGATCCTGTTCAACATCTTCCCGGGCATGGGCGGCTATCACCTGCTGTGCCAGCGCCTGCCTGCCGCCCAGACTGAACGCCTGATGCTGTCCGGCCGCAAGTACGGGGTGCCGGAACTCGCGGACATGGGCGTGGTGGATATTGTTGCCGATCCAGGTCAGGGCAACAGCGCCTTGTATGCATTCATAGAGGCAAACCGGCGCCACCGGAATGGCTACCTGGCGCTGCAGCACATCAAGCGCAAGGTGAATCCGGTTTCCTACGAGGACCTGATGGACGTGTGCAGCTACTGGGTGGATACGACCATGCGCATCTCGGAGCGGGACTTGCGGCTGATGGAGCGCCTGGTGCGTGCACAGGACAGGCGTGTCAGCGCTGCGCCCCGTGATGGCGCGTCAGAAAGCAGCGCCTGAAGGAGTGGTGTTGCGGTTTCAGCCCGTGGCGGACTCAATCCGCTGCAGATAGGCGTGCAGTTGCGTGCCGGTTTCCAAAAGGCATGCTTCGATCCGATCCACCTGCCGCGGCAGTGCCTTCCACTCTATCGGCTTGGAATGGGCGTCAATGAAGGCAGCCTGGTCGGCCAGTGCCACTGCGCCGATACTGCGGGCGCTGCCCTTGAGTGCGTGGGTCAAATCGTGCAGATCGTCGAAGCGCCGTTCCGAAATTACGGCGCGGATGTCGCCAATCAGGACCGCGGAATCTGCCAGGAAACCTTCTATCAAATCGCGCATGAAGACGGCGTCCTTGCTCATGGCGGATAAATTGTCCAGCACCGACAGGTCCACAAGCGCGCCGCGCGCGCTTGTCGCGGCCTTGTGCCCCGGCGCTGAATGCGTTCCCTCCGACACGTCACGCACCGACCTGATCACGTTGCGGATCGCCTCCAGCAGCCGGGTCGACTCGACCGGCTTGGTAAGAAATTGAGACACGCCGGCAGCACGGCAGGCCTGCGCGGATTCAGCCGTTGCATCGGCCGTCAACATGATGACCGGGATCTCGTTTTCGGCGGCACGGGTGAATTTCATGCTGCGCACCACGTCCAGCCCGGTCATGCCGGGCATGTGAACGTCCATGATCATCAGGTCGTAATGGTCCTGGTCCAGGGCATCCAGCACCTGCTCGCCGTCGCCAATGACCCGGACGCGGTGTCCGACAAACTCCAGGATCTTGCGAATAACCTTCTGGTT
>MGYT01000007.1:37214-49993 GCA_001801865.1 Gammaproteobacteria bacterium RIFCSPLOWO2_02_FULL_61_13 | reverse complement strand
GTCCTGAGGTCCACCAGCCGCGTTACATTGGATTGCGCCGTTACATCCAGGGTCGTGGCATGCAACAGGTTGAACAGCAGGTCCTTGCGCAACGGGGTCGAAAGGATGCAGAACCACCCGGCGCTCATCAGCTGGGAGTGGTTCAGTGGTTCACCGGTCTGCAGCAGCGCAAGATTTGTGGCCCGCGACTCCGGTAGCGCGGAGATCTCGCGGGCGAAAAGCAGGGGATCCATGGCCAGTCCTTCCTGGTCGGCAAGCAGCATCGCATGGGGTTGTCCCGATTGGGAGGCATCGATCAGCAGCCTGCGCGCATCCGCCGCGTCCGCCGCGTGTACCCATTCCACCTGCCATTCGGTAAGGCAGCGCGCCAGCACATCATGCAGCTGTCCGTGGGATGCCACGAGCAGGGTCCGGGCGGGGTGACCCATTGCCGTTGGAGGCGGTGCGTCCATTTCCGCGCCTGCCAGTGGAAATTGCAGCTCGAACCAGAACTTGCTGCCCTTGCCGGGTTCGCTCTCCAGGCCGATGCGTCCCCCCATCAGTTCCACCAGGTTGCGCGCAATTGCCGCGCCGAGACCGGTACCGGTGAACTCGGTGCGGGCGCCGGGATTGACCTGCACAAACTTTTCAAAGACATGACCTTGCAGTTCCGGGGCGATGCCGATTCCGGAATCGATGACCTCGAAACGAACCAGCACAGCATTCTGCATGTGCCCGGCCACTGCCACCTGTACATGCACAAATCCCGCGGCAGTGAACTTGATCGCATTGCTGATCAGGTTGATCAGCACCTGGCGCAGGTGCTGTTCATCGCCCAGCAGGCGGTACGGCGTCTCCGGGGTGATGTGCAAGGTGCAGCGCAGTCCTTTTTTCTCGGCCAGCGGCGCCAGCATGCGCACGGTGGTTTTCAGGGTTGCGTACAGGTCGAAGGGCTGGCTGGCGACGATGAGTTTGCCGGCCTCAATGCGTGAGATGTCCAGGATGTCCTCGATCAGCGAGAGCAGGTTCCGGGCCGAGGCCTGGATGGTGGCGACAAAATCCCTCTGCTCCGTGTCCAGACCCGTGGTGCCAAGCAACTCGCTCATGCCGATGACGCCGTTCAGGGGCGTGCGAATCTCATGGCTCATGTTGGCAAGGAATTGTGATTTGGCCAGGTTGGCCTGTTCCGCAGCGACCACGGCGCCCTGCAACCGGCGCAGCAGTACCCCCACATAACCGGGCAGGATCACCATCCCCACCAGGATGCCGATGCCAAGCGCCGGGTGTGCAGACCAATACGTGCTGGCCAGCATCACCGCGGTGAATGCCAGAAAACACAGCGCCGAAGTGACGACCAGGTAGCGGCTGCCAAAACGCAGCCCGTGCCCGAGGATTAGCCAGTAATAAACAATTATGAACGGCGCCAGCGCGTCTCCCCCGGCCACCAGTGCATAGCTCGTGGTGCCGACGTCCGCAAAGATGGAAAGGATTCGCCGCTCGGGATTGGGTCCCGGCTCGAGCCAGCTCCAGGCGATGATAATCAGGCAGATCGGCACAGCAGCCAGATACATCCATGCAATAATCGCGTCGGCCATTCCCATGCGCACCGCAACCAGGGAGTAAATGCCAAGCAGGATGCAGGCGACGGTGCGGATTACCGACTGCTCCAGGTCGGTATCGGCGTGCACGGCCGCGAGGATGCGCCGGCCTGTTCCTGTGATGTTGCCTGCCACGCGTGCCACGCTACGGCCTGTTTGTCGCCAAACCCTGTTCGGCGGCTACCAAGTCGCCGGGGCATGCCTGCAGTGCGTCCACGCAGTCCGGGTCGAGTTGCCTGGCGCGGATTTGAGCAAACTCCACCAGCGGATCCGATAGCGGCCGCGACGGATTGCCGGATCGCGTCCCATTCAGGGTGACGAAGGCATTCGCGGCAGCCACGATGCGGCCCTCGACGGGGATTGCGGCGCCGGACAGGCCGGCGGGATATCCGCTGCCGTCGAATGCCTCATGGTGATGCAGTGCAACGGTGGCACCCATTTGCAGGATTGGTGATGGGCTGTCCTTGAGTAATTCGTAGCCGATGCGCGTGTGGTTTTGCATGCTGCGTATTCCCTCCGCGGTTGGCGTGCCGACCTGCAGCAGGACGGCATCCGGCACACCAATCATACCGATGTTTTGCAGCGTGGCGGCCAGCTCAATGGTTTCGCAAAAAAGACCGGGAAACCCGAGCCGCCGGGCTACCATCCGGGCCAACCGGCCGATGTATTGCAGTTGCCTGAGGCTGACATTTTCCCTGTACCCACCCGTCAATGCCAGCCTTTCCAGTGTGTCCCGTTCACGCGCGCGCATTTCTGCCAGGAATTGGTGCACGCTGGTCTCAAGGGAACTGGCCCGATTGTGAATGATCAACTGCTGGCGTCGCAACGTGAGCAGATTCCGGCAGCGCACCTTGCACTCGTAATGATCCACGGGCTTGGTGAGGAAGTCCGTGGCCCCGGCCTCCAATGCCTGGTACATCACCGTACGCTCCTCCATCACGGTTACGATCACCAATGGGATGTCGCGGCACGACGGAGTTTGCCGGATGCCGCGCGTGAATGCGATTCCATCCAGGCCGGGCATGCGGTAGTCGGCGACAATCAGGTCCGGCAAGCGGCCCGATCCAAGCGCCTGCAGCGCGCTCAATGGGTCGCCATAGCCGGTGACATGAATGTTGTCGCCGATGCTGCGCAGAATGGTTTCCAGAATGACGCGGCTGGTGGACTGGTCATCCACCACCATGATCTCCGCGGCCAGCGGGAGGTCTTTGCTGCCTGATAGGATGGTCGTCATGATGTGAATATTTCACCAGTCCGTGGCGCCGGTGTACATACTGCAAGCAGGGTAGGAACCGACGGGTTTTTTTACCCCTTTTTCAGCAACACGTATACCGCCCCGGTGCCCCCGTCCGGAGGCAGGGCCGAGCTGAATCCGAGCACGTCCTGGCGCTGCCGCAACCAGTGCTGCACCCGCGTTTTCAGCACCGGCCGGCCATTGCGTGAGCCGCGCCCCTTGCCGTGGATAATCCGAACACAGCGTTTGCCTTCCTGGCGCGACCGCGTAAGGAAACCGGCCACTGCCAGCCGGGCCGCATCGGCGGTGAAGCCGTGCAGGTCCAGTTCCCCCTCAACGCGAAACTGCCCGCGGCGCAGACGCCGGAACTGGCGATCCTGAAGGCCCGCCCCGCGATACAGCAATTCCTCGCCGGTCTCCACGTCGGCCGGGTCAAAATCCAGACTGCCCAGGTCCTCAAGAACCTGTTGCTCATCGGCCAGGGTCTGGTGCGGTATGGGGGCAGGTGGCCGGGGTTTGATTGTTGCCTGAACCGTGGTGCGGATGCGGCCCACTTTGCCCACGTGGGCGCGGAACAAGGCCTTGTCCTCAGCGCTGATGTCGCGATTGCGTTTCATGACACAAGGCTAACCCACATTTGCCCCGACTAATAAGGGTATGGCGATTCCATCCCGTGCCGCCACCCGGGTCCCAAGTCCTTCACCCGGGTCCCAAGTCCGTCACCCCGGCGAAAGCCAGGGCCGGTATTGAGGAAGCTCTGGATATGTCTCTAAGCCGTCATGCCGGCGTATGCCGGCATCCAGTAAGCAATGGTTTTGACTGGGCCCCGGCTTTCGCCGGGGTGACGGCACCGGGTGACAGTCAGGGTTGCGCCCCGGTTCGCTGAGGTTGCAGCGCCGGCAGGTTTTTTGCCCATTGCGGTACTTGCAACCGCAACACCAGCAGCAGGATAAAGATGCTGCCGTAAATAATGGGCACCAGTTTATCCGCCTTGACCAGCCACAGGTAATGAATGATCCCGAGCGTGCCGATGACATACACGCAGCTATGCAGCTTGCGCCAGTTGGGGCCGAGGCGCTGGACCATTTTCCTCGTAGACGTCACCGCCATGGGGATCAGCAGCAGGAAAGCGATGAAACCCACGGTAATGAACGGGCGTTTGACGATGTCGCGCACGATGTCATTCCAGTCGAAGAATTGATCCAGCACCAGCCAGGTGGAGAAATGCAGGCACACATAAAAGAATGCAAACAACCCGAGCATGCGCCGGAAGCGGATGAAAATATTTTTGCGCGTCAGCCGGCGCAGCGGCGAAAGTGCCAGCGCGGTGAGTAGTAGATTCAACTGCCAGTCGCCGGTGAAGTGCGTGATCCGCTCGATGGGGTTCGCGCCCAACCCGTCGGTGACGGCCAGAAGCACCAGCCACAGGAATGGCGCCAGGCCGCAAAGGAAAACGCCGTACCAAAGCCGATCACGCATCATTTGTCATCCCGAATGACGACTGCATGGATGCAGGAGGTAGACAACGTCGGGAACAGGTTGTCGAGCGCATCGATTGGGAAATCCTGCCGTTGCGTAGCGCTTCCCCACTGTCATTCCGACGAGCGTAAGCGAGGAGGGATCTGTCCATCTAAGCCACTACCGGTAAGCGCAGCAGTTGTCGGTCCCTTTCAGTAATTTTTCTGCAAGTCCATGCCTGCATAAAGCGACGCCACCTGGTCCGCGTAGCCGTTGAACATCAGCGTCTTGCGTTTCAGGAATTCACCGATGCGACGTTCCTTGCCCTGGCTCCAGCGCGGGTGATCCACTTGTGGGTTCACGTTGGAATAGAAACCATATTCGCGTGAGTTGGAGATGTTCCATGCAGTGGGGGGCTGCCTGCTGGTGAACTCGACCTTGACGATGGACTTGATGCCCTTAAAACCGTACTTCCATGGCACCACCAGGCGCAGCGGCGCGCCGTTCTGGTTCGGCAGCACCTCGCCATACAGGCCGATAGACAATATCGTCAGCGGGTGCATGGCCTCATCCATGCGCAAGCCTTCCACATAAGGCCATTCCAGCACCGCACGGCGTTGGCCGGGCATCTCGTTGGGGCGCATGACGGTAGTGAACGCGACGTACTTCGCGTTGCCATTAGGCTCGAAGCGTTTCAGCACATCCCCCAGCGGGATGCCCACCCAGGGGATGACCATGGACCAGGCCTCCACACAGCGCATGCGGTAGATGCGCTCTTCCAGTGCGTGGGGCTTGATGAAGTCTTCCAGCGCATAGCTGCCCGGCTTGTTGCACTCGCCGCCCACGCGCACGTTCCATGGCTGGGGCTTGAACTTGCCCGAATTCGCCGCTGGGTCTTCCTTGTTGGTGCCGAATTCATAGAAATTGTTGTAGGTGGTTATATCCTCATACGGCGTCAATTCCTCGCCGGGGGAGGAAAGCAGGCTCTTTTTGACGTTACCGAGTTTTTCCCCGGTTCCGGCCACGGCCCGCGCCGAAGCACCCAACCCGGCGACGGCCAACCCGGCGAGGGCGGTGTCGCGGAGAAACTCCCGGCGCCGCAGATACAGGCTTTTGTCAGTGATTTCAGATGCTTTGATGTCCGGTGGACGCTTGATGATCATGGCGGTTCCCCAAAGTTGGCTACTGTCTATTGACCCACAGTATAGGGCGCGGTTCCAGTCGGGAGTGTTAGTAACACTGCTTTGGCGATGGCGTGCGCTCAGGTTGGCAGCATAATGTTGTGGGGACAGTGCCGGGGCAACCGGCGCAGCAGGTATCAGGGTATTGATGGAGGCGTGTATGGACGCTGATCTGGAAGGCATGTCACGGGAGCAACTCATTGCCGAGGTTGTCAGGTTGCGGGAGGGAATCCGCAGGCATCGCGACAGTACCGGCCATGATTTGTGCTGGCATCATCCGGCTCTTTGGTCCCTGTTGCCGGAGAAGTCGGATCCGTTGCCAATGGTTCCCGGTTGGCCGCAGTTTCTCCGTGGCTGTATCCGGTATCGGCGCTCGTTGGATAAACAGGCTCCGCAGGTCCCAGGAAGCAGGGAACCTTACGCAGAGTGAACCGCGCAGCGAAATGAAACGATACGCAACGGTTGCCGAGGCATTGGACTTTGTCCGGGAGCAGGGTGTTGTGCTCGCGTCAGCCAGGGGTCCTGCGCCCACGCTGACCGAGGTCATCGTCGGTGAGCCCATCGTGGGCAGCTGGTGGGGACACGCGCACAGCCACCATATCCATACCGTGCTTGAAGCCGTAAAGGAATCCGGGGACGTGCTGGTCTGCCGGCTGATCAACGGCAAGATTACGCTCGTGCACCGGCGGCTCTGGCCGGCACTGGTTCGGCTCGGCAAACGATTCACGCCGGAGCAGGTGGCGCAGGTGTGCGAGGAGCACACGCCATCAGGTCGTCACGCGGTGAGCATGATTCCATTTCCCAAGTGGGTACCCGCGAAAGTGGCGAAACAGGCCAGAGAGTTTGACGAGCAAGAGGCGCTTGCCGACTTCGCAGCCTGGGTGCCAACCCGCCGCAAGGCGCGTTAGCGGGCGCACTGTGCCGCGGATTTATCGTTAATATGGCGTCCATTGCTATCGCTACAAGCTGAGGAATCAACATGGGCGCACAGTGGAAAACCAAGATCAAGGAATCGGCGAACAACGCCAAGGGCAAGGTCTTCACCAAGCTGGCCAAAGAGATCATGGTCGCAGCGCGCACCGGCGCCGACCCGAGTATGAATCCACGCCTGCGCATGGCGGTGGAACAGGCGAAGAAGGCGTCCATGCCCAAGGATACGGTGGAGCGCGCCATCAAGAAGGGCGCCGGCCTGCTGGACGAAGTGGTGAACTATGACAAGGTCACTTACGAAGGATTTGCGCCGCATCACGTGCCCGTCATCGTTGAATGCCTGACCGACAACGTGCATCGCACCATCACCAGCATGCGCATCCTGTTTCGCAAGGGACAGTTGGGTACGTCAGGATCGGTGTCCTGGGATTTCGATCACCTCGGCATGATCGAGGCGGCGCCGGAAAAGCCCGGCGCGGATCCCGAGACCGCCGCCATCGAGGCGGGGGCGCAGGACCTGGAGCCCGGGGAGGAAGGCGCCACGCTGTTCCTGACCGACCCGGCCGACATGGACGCAGTCAGTCGCGCGTTGCCTGCCCATGGGTTCATCGTGAAGACGGCGCAATGGGGATACCGCGCAAAGAATCCGGTCACGTTGGGCGAGGCTGAACGCACTGAGGTCATTGCGTTCCTGGAAGCGCTGGATGGCGACGACGACGTGCAAAATGTCTACGCGGGACTTTCTGATTAAACCAGGCGCTGTTGCGCCACAAATTTGCGCACCGGGCACAGTAACAGCGGCGCCGAATCATTGCTTCCGGTAAGACCGCGTACAGCTATCTCCGAAGTTAAGGAATTGGCGGTTCACGAGTGCAGCCAGAATCGAGGTGGCATACCGTGACGCAATTGACCGGGTTCGGAGGGGGCTCGTCAACATGCGCGCGGCCTGTTCATGGGGGAAATGCGCCTGCATGACGCGAGCCGTCCCCGCGAGAAAGTCCGCATACGACCAGGGGATAAACGGCGCCGCGCCGTTCCATGAGCCATTCAGGGGCTCGAACGACAGGGCAAGGTCCTCGCTGCGCACCAGCAGGGCGCGCGCAAGCATTATGTGCGCCTTGCAGAGAAAGGTGCGGCGCTCAGTCCTGTCGTAGTGCTGGTGAATGTCGCGAAAGTGCCTGAAATGACGGACCTCATCAGTACTGATTCGCCGCATCAGTGCCTTCAGTTCTGGATCAATGGCGTACGCACCGATACAGCGATAGATCATTGACGCCCCGGTTTCGGTCACACACCTCGCCAGAGCCTCCAGGCCGGGACTCGGGCGCAACCGGGAGTGATCGCAGCGCGGAATGTAACGGGTTGAAAATAGCGTGAATCCGCGATTCCAGTCGAACCGGGGCCAGGTACCTTCCACGTAGTTCTTCAGAAGCCTTCCGTGTTCCGACTCTTCCGGCAACCAGATATCCCTGAGCCATGCCAGGATGCCTTGTTCCCCGGCGAAGACAGCCTCGAGATTCTCGACGTAGGTCTCGACCCGGCTCTCCAGAAACGATGCTGAGGCCGTGGCGTAGAAAATAAACGGGTTCAGGTGCGGAGATTGCATGGCGCATCCGGGAAGCAAATCCGGCGGCTCAGCAGCTTCCTTTCGATTCGCCGGACGACTCAACACAGCCATCCATGAAGGCGATGCTGAGCGTGGTCCCATAACGATCCGGCGTAATCTCGGCCAGCTTCATTTCTCCCGCCAAGACGGCCCCCACATCCGCCAGGACCTGGTCGACGACGGATTCCACCGGGCCGGCTGCCTGCGCGATTTGAATTGCTTCCGCCCATAGGGAAAGCATGCGCGTCGTGATCCGTGTCGTGTTGCGATCCTTGGCCCATTCGCCGCCAATGTGCAGGCCGACGGTGTCGAGCTTGGCTTTCAGGGAGCGTGCGGATTCGCCGTCCAATCCGTCCAGTACGAGGGACTCAAGGTCCAGGAATCCCCACGCGTAGATCTCCGAGCCTTCATAGAAGCGCCGGACCCAGGCCAGGTACTGATCCTGGGTCTGAACCGCGGCATTCTTCGCGTCCGATTCATAGTTCTGCACGAAATATTGCCGCGCCGGCAATTGCGCCGGCCATGCATCGGCCTCCCTTACTGGAGCGGAGCAGCCCTGCAGGGCCACGAAGACTGCGAGAACAGCGAATTTGATAAACGGTTTCATAATCACTTCTCCATTGCCATGCCGCTGACTGACAACGCGGCGTTCGATCGCGGCGGCATATGCGCGCCTTGAGCGTGATCTTCATTGAGGCGGGGCAATGGCACTACCTACAACTCGCTTACACCTGCAAAATACGGCGCCGGACCTGGTTGGCCGGGGATCTCTATCGGGGGGATCTCTGACTTGTGCGCCGCGCAACTGCGCGGCGAATTCGAGGGTTCTTAAACTGGTTTGGGGCCGGTGTCGTGGTCGTTACCCCACCCACCTTCTGGCGTTGTGGAACAGCATCATCCACGGGCTTTCCTCGCGCTTCCATTCCGGCGGCAACCACGAGAACTGTTTGCTCAGGAACGTCCGTTCCGGGTGCGGCATCACGATGGTGAAGCGTCCGTCGTGGGTCGTGAACCCGGTGCAGCCGCCGGGTGAGCCATTGGGATTCGCCGGGTAGCGTTCGGTCGGCATGCCTCGATTGTCCACGAAGCGCATGACCGGCAGCACCAGGCCACTCGCGTTGTCATCCTTGTGGTGTGCACGTCCTTCACCATGGGCGGAGGCAATGGGCAGGCGCGCGCCCTGCATGTCGCGGAACAGGATCGAGGGTGACGGCAGGATCTCCACCATGGCCAGCCGTGCCTCGAACTGCTCAGAGCGGTTGCGCAGGAACTGCGGCCAATGGGCTGCGCCGGGGATCAGGTCGCGCAGGTGCGCCAGCATCTGGCAGCCGTTGCAGATCCCAACGCCAAAGGTGTTCGTGCGCTGAAAGAATTTCGTGAATTCTTCCAGCAGCACCGGGTTGTAGAGAATCGTCTTGGCCCAGCCGCCGCCGGCGCCGAGCACATCGCCGTAGGAGAAGCCGCCGCCGGCCGCCAGCCCCTGGAAGTCCGCCAGGCTCGCGTCGCCGCACAGGAGGTCGCTCATATGCACGTCCACGGCCTCGAATCCGGCACGCGTGAAGGACCCGGCCATTTCCACCTGCCCGTTGACGCCCTGCTCGCGCAGCACCGCCACGCGGGGCCGGGCAAGGTTCACTGCCGGCGCGTTGAACAACGGCGCATCCGGCCAATGCAGATGCAGGCCGGGATCGTCGTGGTCCAGCAGCCGGTCGTAGTCTTCGCGCGCGCAGTCCGGGTGATCCCGCAGGGCCTGCATGTGATACGAGGTACGCGACCAGAGCCGATGCAGTTCCATGATGTCGGCGCTATAAATCGACTGGCCGGCAATGCGCAGGTCCAGCGTTTTCGATGTGTTGATCGTCCCCAGGTCTACCAGTGCACTTTCCGGCAATCCCAGGCCGATGAATGCGGAAATTGCCGCCTGCCCCTGTCCGGGGCGGAGTTGCAGCAACGCGCCGGGTTCTTCATTGAACAGGAAAGGCAACACGTCCGCCGCCGGGCAGGGCAGTTCGAGTGTCATGCCACAACGCCCGGCAAAGGCCATCTCGCAGGTGGTGACCAGCAGTCCACCATCGGAACGATCGTGGTAGGCCAGCAGCAGGTCCGTCTGATTCAGCAATTGCATGCCCTGGAAGAACGCAGCCAGTTTTCCGGCGTCATCCAGATCGGCGCTGGGGCCGCCGGCCAGCCGGAATACCTGCGCCAGCGCGGAGGCACCGATGCGGTTGCGGCCGTCTCCCAGATCCACCAGCAGCAGGGGGCTGCCTGCGACGGGTTGCAATTGTGGTGTCAGTACCCGGCGCGTATCCGCCACCGGCGCAAACGCGGTGATGTTCACGGACACCGGCGAAACCACGCGGCGCGATTGCCCGCGTTCCTGCCACGCGGTCTTCATGGACAGGGAATCCTTGCCCACGGGAATGGGCATCCTCAATTCCTGCGCCAGCTTCGACACTGCGTGCACGGTATCGAACAGCCGCGCATCCTCGCCGGGTTCGCCGCAGGCGGCCATCCAGTTCGCTGACAACGCGATATCGGACAGACGCAGTATCGGCGCGGCACAAATATTGGTAACGGATTCCGCCAGCGCCAGCCGGCCGGAGGCAGGGGCATCAATGACGGCCACAGCGGGGCGCTCGCCCAGTGCCATGGCTTCGCCGACGAAGTATTCGAAGCCCGACGCGGTCACGGCGCAGTCCGCGACGGGCGTTTGCCACGGACCCACCATCTGATCGCGCACGACCAGGCCGGAGACGGTGCGATCACCGATGGTGATGAGAAACGTCTTGTCCGCCACGGCCGGCAGTTGCAGCACACGTTCCACCGCGGTGGCGAGATCGATGCCGGAAAGATCCAGTGATGCGTTGCCCTGGGCGAGGCGCCGAACATTTCGCTCCATGCGCGGCGGCTTGCCCAGCAGCACATTCAACGGCATATCCACCGGGGACTGCGCCGACCTCGCATCCTCCACGCGCAACTGTCCGCTGGCATCCGCATGGCCCAGCACGGCATACGGCGCGCGTTCACGATTGCACAGGCGCGCGAACTGCGTCAGGCGATTCGGCGCGATGGCGAGCACATAGCGCTCCTGCGCCTCATTGCACCAGATTTCCAGGGGCGAGAGCCCCGGATCTGCGCTGGGGATCTTGCGCAGGTCGAACGTTGCGCCGCGGCCGCTGCCGTGCACCAGTTCGGGCAGGGCGTTGGACAGTCCGCCGGCGCCGACGTCATGGATGGAAAGGATGGGATTCTCGTCACCCTGTGCCCAGCAACGATCGATGACTTCCTGGCAACGGCGCTGCATCTCTGCGTTATCCCGTTGCACTGAGGCGAAATCCAGTTGCGCGTCACTGCTGCCGGTGGTCAGGGAAGACGCTGCACCGCCGCCCAACCCGATCAACATCGCGGGACCGCCCAATACCATGATGGGGGATCCGGCCGGCACATCGCGCTTGTGCACATGCTGTGGCCGCACCATGCCGATGCCGCCGGCCAGCATGATGGGTTTGTGAAAGCCGTGCACCACGCCGGTGTCCGTGTCGGTCTGCTCCAGGGTGCGGAAATAGCCGCAAAGCGCCGGGCGCCCGAATTCATTGTTATAGGCGGCGGCGCCGATGGGTCCCTGGATCATGATGTCCAGTGCCGACGCGATGCGCGACGGCCGGCCGACATTTTCTTCCCAGGGCTGTGCCAGTTCCGGGATATGCAGGTTGGACACCGCGAATCCGGTCAGGCCGGCCTTGGCCTTGGCGCCGGTGCCCGTGGCAGCCTCGTCGCGGATCTCGCCGCCGGCGCCGGTGGCCGCGCCGGGGAACGGCGAAATTGCCGTGGGGTGATTGTGGGTCTCCACCTTTGCCAGCAGGTGCACGGCCTCCGGGTGATGGCGATAGACGCCGTCCGGATCGGGAAAGAAACGGGACGCGCCATAGCCTTCCATCACGGCGGCATTGTCCTTGTAGGCCGACAACACGCGGCCGGGAGATTTGGCGTGCGTGTGGCGGATCAGATCGAACAGCGAATGGGGCTGCGGTACGCCGTCCACGATCCATGTGGCGTTGAAGATCTTGTGGCGACAGTGCTCGGAGTTCGCCTGGGCGAACATCATCAGCTCCGCGTCCGTGGGATCGCGCTTCAGCTCGGCGTAGGCGGCCATGAGGTAATCAATCTCCCCGGCGTTCAGCGCGAGGCCCAGGGTCTGGTTCGCCTTTTCCAGCGCGCCGCGTCCGGCGCTGGCAAGTGGAATCGTGCGCAGCGCTGCGGGCGCGTGGTGCGCGATCGCAAGGCCGGTTTGTTCCAGATCGCTGACGATGATCTGGGTCATCGGGTCGTGCAACAGCGCCTTGACCGCTTCCGGCGGCACCACGCCCGACGCGATGCCGCCAAACCACCATCGAACCCCGCGCTCGACGCGGGTCGCGGCATGCATGCCGCAGTTGTGCAGGATGTCGGTGGCCTTGCTGGACCAGGGGGACAGGGTGCCAGGACGGGGCATGACAATGGCGCCGGCATCGGCCGGATCAAAATCGGACTGGCAGGTGCCCAGCAATGCGTCCAGCCGGTCACGCTCTGCGGGATTCAGCTCGCGCGCCGTGAGGACGAAATGCAGGTACTCGCAGTGGATGGAGGTGGCTTGGGGCCAGTGCACGCGGATCGCGCGCAGCAACTGGTCCCGCCGGAAGTCCGTGAGGGCAGGGGCACCGCGCAGCGTAAGCATGGGGTCGGCTTCCGGGACCGCTGAAAAAGGGGCGCGATCTTAGCAGGTCGCGCGGTCATTGTGGGCTCGTAGGGCCGGC
>MGYT01000007.1:16853-37106 GCA_001801865.1 Gammaproteobacteria bacterium RIFCSPLOWO2_02_FULL_61_13 | reverse complement strand
CGCCGATGGGGATCCATTGGCCCAAGCGCCCGGAGATGGTGGTTTCGGCGCTCTGCACATCAAATGCGGGGATCGGGCCGGGGCCGACACGCGTGGTATACGGGGAGATCATCAGCGTCACCTGATCGCCGTGCACCCGGGGCAACACCCAGAAGCCGGAGTCGGCATTGTGATATTCCACGCTGTCCTGCACGACCAGCGTGCCGTCGTAGGCTGCAACCGTGCGTTGCGGGATCGGCACGGCCTGACCGGTCTGAATGAACGCCGCCTGTCCATCGACAGTCTGTACCTGGTAGCTGCCGCGATCAGCCTGATCGGAGCGCCCATCAAGGCGCTGGTAACGGATGTTGTCGTCCTTGTCGCCGACGCCCACGGTCAGTCCGCCCGGACCGGCGTCCCGGCCCTGCTTGACGGTGACGTCCCCCGTCTCCAGGCGGCCCGATACCGATTGGCGGGTGAAGTCGCCGAATTGGTCCGCGTCCTGACGCACCAGGATACGCAATCGGCGCAGACGCTGATCAATGCTGTCCAGCACCGCCCGGATCTCCGCCAGATTCTCCACCGTTGTCTTGAGTACCAGTTGATTGTTCATGCCGGTGACGCTGCCGCCCGGCGCGAGCAGCGGACGCACCACCGGGATCACGTCATCAGCCAGGCGATGTTGCAGCGGAATGACCTCGACGCGCATCTGTGCCGCCGCCGCCCCGCACATCAGTGAGAGCAGCAGCGTGGCAAAGATTACCGGTCGCGTCATATGACGAATTTGCGCAGGTTCGCGTCCGCGGTGGATTTGGCCCACATCTCCTCGAACTCATCCAGCAATACCTTGGCATCACGCGGGTCGTTGAAGTTCATCTGGCCGACATAGCGATCCGCTGAACGGCGCGTAATAAAGCCGGCGCCGTCGCCGACGAACATGCCGCCGTCGTAATCCTTGTGATCGGGTCCGGGTTTGCGGATCTCCACGAAGCCGCTCATTTTGAGGGCAGTTCCCAACAACCGGTGCCCGGCACGTGCGATCGCATGCGCGTCGTGCACGAGGATGTAGACCTTCATGCGCCGGTGTTCCAGCAGTCTGCGCGTCAGCGCGCCGGTGAACTCGGGCAGGTCATACACGGCCGGATCCAGGTCACGGCTGATGATGTGCACGCTGCGGCGGCATTGCTGGACCATTTGCTGCGTGGCGAGGCGATGCTGTTCCATGGATTCCAGCGGTACCAGCACGTTCGTCTTGCCCAATTGGAATTCGTTGTAATCCTGCATGGCTGTAGGTTCCTGGGTTTCAAATGGAATGATAGTGCAAGGCCGGTTGGAGACAACAGCCCGCAGAGGCGCGATTCAGTCCGAAAATTGCAGTAAACCCGCTCGATGCAGGCTCAGCAGCAGCGAACCTTCGCGCCGGGAAGCGGCGCTGCGGCCTGGTTTCCAGCGGATCGGGCCGGGTCCCGTAATCTGGGCCGCCAGCGCCGCGCTGCGCCCGGGCAGCTCAAATTCAGCGCCATTGATAAACAAATGAATCCCTCCGCTCCTGGCGCGGGTGAATGCGGTGCGCGCGGGTACGGCGCGAATCAAACTTTTACCGCGCTTGAGCCGGGCAAGAAATGCCGGCGCAGCCAATGCACGGCCGTGGGCGGGCGATGGTACTGACGGCGGCAGCAAGGTCAGCTGCCGGCCCAACCAGCGATCCAGGGCCTCATCATCGGGCAAAGCGTCCCGGAGCAATCGCCGCAGCAGCGTGCGCTGGTGCGCGGTTATTTCTCCCGGGTGGGCTTGCAACCCGAGTCCCGGATCCTCGATCCGGAATTCATTTATACGCTGGGAATCGAGCAATGCGCCCAGAAGTTCCGAACTGGACGGCGCGCGGAAACCGATGGAGCAGGTAATGGACTCACCCACGGCGATGCCGTGATGGGCAATTCCCGGCGGCAGGTAGAGCATGTCCCCGGGTTCCAGCAGCCATTCCTGGCTGTGCCTGAAATTGCCCAGGATGCGCAGATCCAGTCCGGGTATCAGGTCGGATTCCTGATAGCGGCTGCTGCTGATGCGCCAGCGCCGCCGCCCCGCCGCCTGTAAAAGGAACACATCATAGCTGTCCAGGTGCGGGCCGACGCTGCCGTGATCGGACGCGTAACTGACCATCAGATCGTCCACGCGCCAGTTGGGAATGAAGGAGAATTCTTCCAGCAACGCCGCCGCCCGCGGCCAATGAAAATTCACGCCTTGCACCAGCAGACTCCAGTGCGAGGCCGGCAGACGCCGCATGCGCGCCGCCGAAAACGGGCCGTGTTGCACCTGCCAGGGATAGTCGCCGGCCCGTTCCAGCACCAGCCGCGATTCCACGTCGGGATTTCGTGCCAGTGAGAACAGATCAGCGCGGTCGTACGTCAATTCGGCGGCGGGAAATGCGGCGCGGATCAGCAGCGCGCGTTTCTGCCAGTAGTCGCGCAGGAAGCGCCGGGCGTCCATGCCCCCCGGCAATTGGCGCCGGGCGCCGCGGGGATGCGACGTCACCTCAGCCGCGGCGGACCGTGGCAACGATTTGCCGCGCCTGGGCCTCGGCATTGCCGACGAAATGATCTGGTGTGAGTTGGAGTAATGAATCGCGCGCCGCGTTCGGCAGCTTAAGGGTGCCTATGAACTCCCGCAGTCGGGCGGCATCGATGCCCGCGCCACGGGTCAGCTGTTTGAGTTTTTCATAGGGCTGATCGATGCCATGGCGGCGCATCACCGTCTGCACGGCCTCGGCCAGCACGTCCCAGTTATTCAGCAAGTCTTGCTGCAAGCGGGCCGGATCCGCATCCAGCTTCAACAGCCCGCGCGGACAGGCGCGCCATGCAATGAGACAGTGGGCCAGTGCCGTGCCGATGCTTCGCTGACTGGTGGAATCGGAGAGATCCCGCTGCCAGCGAGACACCGGCAGCTTGCCGGCCAGGTGACCCAGCAACGCATTGGCCAGACCGAGGTTGCCTTCCGCGTTCTCGAAATCAATGGGGTTCAGCTTGTGCGGCATCGTGGAGGAACCCACTTCCCCGGCCACGGGTCGCTGGCGGAAGTAGCCCAGTGAAATGTAACCCCACATGTCCCGGCACAGTCCCAGCAGCACGGTGTTGATGCGTTCCAGGGCCTGAAAGTACTCCGCCATGTCGTCGTGGGGTTCGATCTGTGTGGTGTGGGGATTCCAGTCCAGCCCGAGGGACTCCACGAACTGACGCGACACGGTCATCCAGTCCACGTCCGGATAGGCCACGAGGTGGGTGTTGAAGTTGCCCACGGCGCCGTTGAACTTGCCGCGCACGCGCACGGCGCGAAACCGCTGGCGCTGTTCCAGCAGGCGATGGGCGAACATTGCCACTTCCTTGCCTAGGGTGGTGGGCGTGGCGGGCTGACCGTGGGTGCGGGCCAGCATCGGTAACGCGGCATGCCGCTCAGCGCAGTCGGCCAGCGCCGCCAATAACGGTTGCAGCGCGCCATCCAGCAGTGTCCTGGCTTCGCGCAGCATCAGGCCGTAGGCGAGATTATTGATGTCTTCCGAGGTGCAGCCGAAGTGAAAGAATTCGATGACACCGGCCAGATCAGGATTGGTGGCGCAGCGTTCCTTGAGGAAATATTCCACTGCCTTTACGTCATGATTGGTGGTGGCTTCAATTTCCTTGATGCGGCGGGCGTCGGCCTCGGAGAAGTTCGACACGAGGGCATCCATAAATCTGGTGGCCTGAGGGCTCAGTGCCGGGACCTCGGGAATGCCGGGATGCGCGGCCAGGGTCTGCAACCAGCGCACCTCCAACTGGATGCGGCGCCGCATCAGGCCGAACTCACTGAAGACGCCGCGCAGTTCGGTTGTCGCGCCCGCATAGCGGCCATCAACCGGTGACAGGGCGGTTAGCGGGGTCAATTCCATGGCGTTACGGACAAGGATTGGGATAGAGGGCGTGGATTTTATCAATCTCACGCAGTAATTCCTGCGGTAATTGCACACTGGCGCTGGCCAGGTTCATCTTTAACTGGGAGGTCGAAGTGGCGCCGATAATGACGCCGGTGGTGAAAGGCCGCGACAGCACCCAAGCCAGGGCCATGGTCGCCGGATCCAGTCCATGGGCGCGGGCCAGTGCGACGTAGGCCGTCGTTGCTGTCCGTCCGGCATCGGTGGAATAACGGCGGAAGTGGGAGGCCCACTGAGTCAGGCGGGTGCCGGCCGGTACCGCGCCATCGGCATATTTGCCGGTAAGCATGCCAAACGCCAGGGGTGAATAGGCCAGCAACGCAATGCGCTCCCGATGGGCAAACTCGCTCAACCCGAGTTCGAAAGTGCGATTGAGCAGGTTGTAGGGGTTCTGGATGCTGACCACAGTCGGCAACTTGCCCGAGTCCGCGGCGCGCAGCCACTGGCTCAGGCCCCAGGGTGTTTCATTGCAGACACCGATGTGCCGGATCTTCCCGGCCTTGACCAGATCCGCCAGCACGCCCAACGTGTCTTCAATGGACACGCCATCCTTTTCCGGGGTGTGCACGTAGTTCAGGCGCCCGAAGATATTGGTTTCCCGATCCGGCCAGTGGGTCTGGTACAAATCGATGTAGTCGGTGCGCAGTCGGCGCAGGCTGCCGTCGAGGGCGTCTTCGATATTACGGCGGGTGCGGTAGCCGGTGCCGTGGCGGATGTACCCGACCCATTCCCCGGAGCCGGTCACCTTGCTGGCAAGGATGAGTTGTTCGCGCTGTCCGGTGCGCGCCAGCCAGTTGCCGAGTATCTCCTCGGTGCGGCCCTGTGTTTCCGCGCTGCCGGGTGGCGGGTACATCTCCGCGGTGTCGATGAAATTGGCGCCGGCCTCCATGGCCAGGTCCAGCTGCTGATGCGCCTCGGCCTCGGTATTTTGCTGCCCCCAGGTCATGGTGCCGAGGCACAGCGCACTGACATCAATACCAGTGTTACCGAGTTTGCGAAACTGCATGAAAGCACCTGCTGTCTGGGGTAATCATCATAGGCCCATTCCCCCCCATGGCAAACCGGAAGGCGCGCCCGGACAAACCGGACCGCATGTGCTACCTTTCTGCGCCCCGTCCGCCGGACCGTTCGGCCGCCATGAATTCGATCACCATTACGCGCCCAGATGACATGCACCTGCACCTGCGGGACGGCGCGGAACTCGCCAGCGTCATTGGCGCCAGCGCGCGGTGTTTTGCCCGCGGCATCGTCATGCCGAACCTGATGCCCCCGGTGACGACGGTGCCGCAGGCCCTGGCCTATCGCGAACGAATTCTGCGCTGTGCACCGCCCGCTGCGCGTTTTGTGCCACTGATGACCTTGTATCTCACCGATACCACGGCGCCGTTGGAGATCCGCCGGGCGCGCGACTCCGGACTGGTTTTCGGCGTCAAGCTCTACCCGGCCGGAGCGACAACCCATTCAGACAGCGGTGTCACGGACATCTCCCGCACGCATGCAGTCATGGAGGCGTTGGCGGTGACCGGATTGCCATTGCTGGTGCATGGCGAAGTGACCGACGCAAACGTGGATATTTTTGATCGGGAGGCGGTGTTTATCGATCGGGTGCTGGCGCCGTTACTGCAGCGCTTCCCGTCGCTGCGCGTGGTGTTCGAACACGTGACGACGCACGAGGCGGTTGAATTCGTGCGCACGGCGCCGGCGAATGTGGCCGCGACCATCACGCCGCAACACCTCCTGTATAACCGTAATGCGTTGTTCCACGGTGGGTTGCGCCCACATTATTACTGTCTGCCGGTATTGAAGGCCGAGGCGCATCGGCGCGCACTGCTGGAGGCGGCATGCAGCGGCAGTCCGAAATTCTTTCTCGGCACCGACAGCGCACCCCACGAACGCGCGACAAAGGAAAGCGCCTGCGGCTGCGCCGGTTGTTTCTCCGCCCCCGCCGCCATCGAACTCTATGCCCAGGCCTTTGATCAGGCCGGCGCGTTGAACCGGCTGGATGATTTCGCCGCCCGCCATGGCGCGGCCTTCTACGGGCTGCCGCGCAATACCGAAACCATCACGCTGGATCGGCAAGAGTGGACCGTTCCGGCGCAGTTGCCCTTTGCCGCGGGCGCCATCGTGCCCCTGGCTGCAGGTGAGACATGTCAGTGGAAGATGATGAATTCGTGAGCGATGAATCCGGCGACAGCCCGGTGGCGCGGCGGTTTCGCGGCTATTTGCCGGTGGTGGTGGATGTGGAGACTGGCGGATTCAATGCCGCCACGGATGCATTGCTGGAGATTGCCGCGGTCCTGCTGGAGCCGGATCCCGACGGCGTCTGGCACCCGGCCGGCTCATTGATCAAACACGTGCAGCCGTTCGAGGGCGCCAACCTCGATCCGGCGGCGCTGGAGTTCAACGGCATCGACCCCCTGCATCCATTCCGCAAGCAGATCGCAGTTTCCGAACGGGATGCACTGCAGGAGATATTCTCCATGGTGCGCAAGAAGGTGAAGTTGCACGGCTGCAAGCGCGCCATCCTCGTCGGCCATAACGCGTTCTTTGACCTGGGTTTCGTCAATGCCGCGGCCGCGCGCTGCGGCATCAAGCGCAATCCGTTCCATCTGTTCAGTACGCTGGACACGGTGACGCTGGCGGCGCTGGCCTATGGGCAGACGGTGCTGGCGCGCGCAGTGCAGGCCGCCGGCATGAACTGGAACAGCCACGAGGCGCACTCGGCGTTGTATGACGCGGAACGCACGGCTGATCTCTTTTGCAACATCGTCAACCGCTGGAAACAACAGATTTAACTGCATGGCTCAATCAGCTCCACAGGCACAGGACGCGTGGGCCGATCTCATGTTGGCGGACCGTGTGCCGCAGGGGTTCGCAGCAAGGCTGCGAACGCCCGCACATGGAAGTGCGGGCCGGGCTTTCTCGCGGAGCAGGACTGCGCAGCGAGAAAGGCGGCACCCGAGCCTACATGGACGTATTCACGGCGTGTCCGACAACATGAGATCGGTGCGCGCGTCCGGCAGCAGCCTCCAGACGATTATCTGACCATCTACCAATGTGCATCGTCCTGATCGCGTGGCGCACCTGCCCGGGCGTGTCGCTGGTGCTGGCGGCAAATCGCGATGAATACCATGAGCGTCCGACGCGCGCGGCGGGTTTCTGGGAGGATGCGCCCGCCATATATGGAGGCCGCGATCTGCAACAGGGTGGTTCCTGGCTGGCGCTGGATCGAAGCGGCCGCGTTGCCGCGGTTACCAATCTCCGGGAACCGGGAACCGCGCGTGCCGGCGCCCGGTCACGCGGTCTGCTGGTCGGCGATTATCTGCGAGGCGAACTTGCTCCGGCCGAATATCTGCGCCGGATCGCGCCGAGGGATTACGACGGGTTCAACCTTCTGGTCGGCGATCATGAAGGGTTGTGGTTCATGAACAGCCGCCGCGCCGAGCCGGTTGCGCTGGCGGCAGGAGTTTACGGCATCAGTAATGGCGAACTGGATTGTCCCTGGCCCAAGGTCGCACGCGGCAAGGCCGAATTGGAGCGGATATTGTCGCGGCGGCCGGGGCATGATCCGGAGTCGGTGACAGAAATGTTCTCACTATTGGCGGAGCGGACCCTACCCGCGGACACAGAATTGCCGGACACCGGCATCGGGCTGGAATGGGAGCGCCTGCTGGCGCCGTTATTTGTCCAGGCCGGCGCCTACGGGACGCGCTCGTCCACCGCGCTATTCATGCACACCGGGGGCGGATTCGGTTTCTACGAGCGCACATTTGACAGGCAGGGAAACCAGGCCGGTGCAACCCGGCAGAGCATTACTCCATGATCACGCCGCATTTGACCGCCTTGCCGTTCGGGATCACCTGCATTGACACGGGGTTGTTCCGGCCGCGTCTCGCGGCCGCCTACCTGCTGCAACACAACGGCAAGGCGGCGATCGTCGAGACCGGCGTCACCAACACGGTGCCGCGGATTTTGAATGCCCTGAGCAACAAGGACGTGGCGCCTGAGGATGTGCTGTTCGTGATCCCGACCCACGTTCATCTGGATCATGCCGGAGGCGCCGGGGCATTGATGCAAAAATTTCCCAATGCGCGCCTGATCGTGCACCCACGCGGCGCGCGTCACATGATCGATCCGTCCAGGCTGTGGGCCGGCTCCGTGGACGTGTACGGGGAGGACATGCTGGATCGGGCCTATGGACGCCCGCTCCCGGTGCAGGCAGCGCGGGTGACGATTGCGGACGATGGATTTGAGCTGGATATGGCCGGGCGCTTGCTCAAATTCATCGACACACCGGGCCATGCGCGCCACCACTTTTCCGTCTACGACGAAATGAGCCGCGGCTTTTTCAGCGGCGACACATTTGGCATCTCCTATCGGGAAACGGATTCGGCACAGGGCGCATACATGCTGCCGACCACGACGCCGGTGCAGTTTGATCCGGAGGCGTGGCACCAGAGTCTGGATCGGTACCTGACCTTCAAGCCCGAGCGCATGTACCTGACGCATTTCTCGATGGTTGAAGGGATCCCCGCGTTGGCCGCAGCGTTACGGCGCGCGCTGGATGACTACGTGGCCATGGCGCGCAAGTTCGCACACGATGAACACAGGGACCGGAAACTCAGGGCGGCGTTGTTGCAATACACGCTCGATGGTCTGCGTGCTCACCAGTGCCCGCTGCAGGAGCCGACCCTGCGCGGCCTGCTGGACATGGACATGAACCTCAATACGCAGGGACTGGGGATGTGGCTGGATTCAAATCAATTGACTTGAAATGCGTACGTGAAAGCGTACGATACGCTTCAATCTCACTGGAATTTCAGCCATGACCTCCATCACCGCCAGCGAAGCCCGCGCGTCCCTATATCGTTTGATTGACGAGGCTGCGGCTTCCCATCAGCCGGTCATCATCACTGGCAAACGTAACAATGCGGTGCTGCTTTCAGAACAGGACTGGTCGTCCATTCAAGAGACGCTATATTTGTTGTCCATTCCCAGCATGCGGGAATCCATCAAAGAGGGCATGGAGACGCCCGTTGAAGAATGCGAGAAGGAACTCGATTGGTGACCTGGCGGCTGGTATTCACTAAACAGGCGCAAAAAGACGCCAAAAAACTTTCCGCCGCCGGCCTCAAGCCGAAGGCGATGGACTTGTTGTCATTGCTTGCTGAAGACCCATTCCGCACTCCGCCGCCGTTCGAGAAACTGGTCGGTGATCTGACCGGTGCCTATTCACGCCGAATCAATATCCAGCACCGGCTCGTCTATCAGGTGCTAAGCGAAGTAAGAATAATCAAGGTCCTGCGGTTGTGGACCCATTACGAATAGGTGGTGGCGCATATGCGTTGCGAATGCTTAGGTTTTATTAATCGACTTCTTATCAACATCGCTTTCAGTCTGGTTAGCCAAGCCTGCTTTGGCGACGATGATTGGTACCTATCCAAACGTGCGGATATTTATCTTAAAAATTGGGGTGAAGAACATCGTGCCGGACTTACTGCAGATGACATTAGAGGAAACTACGATGTTCACTTTCGGATCTCGCCAATTAACAGCACCGGATTTTTGAATTGGCTCGGCGTAGAAGCACTTACGCCGACAGTGCCCATGAAGTATGCACCAGACCTCAGGTTGGTCATCGAGTTGGAGAGCGAGACTGGCCATATACTTCATTTTTATGCTGACGAGTTCAATCTTTACAACCAGGATTTCTCAAAAAGTAAGACAATAGACTGTGAATTCAAAATGCGATTCTTGGTACGACTCCAACTCGACCAGGATCAGTGGGAGGGATTAAGACGTTGGGTATGCGGATAAAAATCAGTTCTGCATTCGCAGAATCAAATCCAACGGGGCAACGTCATTGAGCCGTGGGATAAGCCGAAAGATTGGGAATCCTTTGGCAATCAATCCGACGTCTTGAGATCTAACCGCGAATCTTCGCCGCCCACTCTTCGGCGCGTGCCAGTGCCTCGGCTTCATTGACGGTCAGCAGTTCCCGGTCCCGCATCAGTTGCCGACCGGCCACCCAGACATCGGTAACCTGCGAGCGGCCGGCCGAATACACTATCTGGGAAATGGGATCATAGACCGGCTGGGTCTCCGGTTGATTGAGGTCGATGGCAATGAGGTCGGCCTGCTTGTCCGGCAGCAGTGACCCGATCAATTGATCCATGCCCAGCGCGCGCGCCGCATTCAGGGTTGCCATGGTCAGCACCTGCGCCGCCGGCAAGGCGCGCGGGTCGCGGGCCATGCCTTTCGCCAGCAGCGCAGCGCTGCGCATTTCCCCGATCATGTCGAGGTCATTATTGCTGGCGGCGCCATCCGTGCCGATGGCCACGTTGACGCCGGCCCCCAGCAGGTCCATGACCGGGCAAAAGCCGCTGGCCAGTTTCAGGTTGGATTCCGCGCAATGGGCCACGTGCACGCCGTGCCGGGCGACGAGTTCGATGTCCGGCCATTCCAGTTGCGTCATGTGCACGGCGATAAAATGCTCTCCGAGCAGGCCCAGGTCAGCCAGCCGATCGAGCGGGCGCTTGCCATGCAGCTCCATGCTTTGCGCAATCTCCTCCTCGGATTCATGCACATGCATCTGGATGGGAATGCCCAGTTCCTGCGCCAGCGCGTTGATCTTTTTCAGGGGCGCGTCGGAAACGGTGTAGGGAGAGTGCGGCGCAAAGGCGGTGCGGATCAATGGATGATTCTTGTAGCGGTCATGCAGCGCCAGTCCCTTGCGGAAATACTCGTCCGCATCCCGCGCCCAGGCCGTGGGAAAATCGATGAACACCAGCCCGAGCAGGGAGCGAAGTCCGGCCTCAAGGACGGCCTCTGCCGTCTGTTCCGGAAAGAAATACATGTCGCTGAAACAGGTTGTGCCGCCGCGGATCATCTCGGCGAATGCGAGGCGGGAACCATCGGCGACGAATTGCGGCGCAACCCAACGCTGTTCCGCCGGCCAGATATGCTGGTTCAACCAGTCCATCAGCGGCAGGTCGTCGGCGAGTCCGCGAAACAGGGTCATGGCGGCGTGGGTGTGGGCATTGATGAGCCCGGGCAACAGCGCATGACCGTCCAGTTCGTGCACGTTCAGGGCGTGGAAGCGGGTGCGGGCCGTATCCGCGGGTAATATCTCCACGATGCGCCCGCCATCCACCGCGATGGCGTGGTCATCCAGCACCACGCCCTGCGGATCGACCGGGATGACCCAGCGTGCATAAATGAGTGTGTCGATATCCATTTGCCGATGGCCCGGGATGTGTACTGGCCGGAAACTCCTTAGGATATGTTTCGCATTGTACGCAAACGAAGCGTGAATATACGCGCAGGTCCAACCCGGAAATGACAATGACTGATGAAACAAGCCCCGGCGACAGTGTTCGCCCGTTACGCTGGCGCGATGGCGCAATGGAATTGCTGGATCAGCGTCTGCTGCCCGGGGAGGTGCGCTGGGTTCGAATCACATCCGCGGCGGAGGCGGCGCGCGCCATCCAGGATATGGTCGTGCGCGGCGCGCCGGCCATCGGTCTGGCGGCGGCCTATGGCGTAGTCCTGGCGGCGGGTCAGGCCTATGACGCATCCGCGAGCCAATGGCGCCATGCAATTGAAACTGACCTGGAGACATTGCGGAATGCCCGGCCCACCGCCGCCAATCTGCGCTGGGCCATCGGGTACATGCAGACAGGTTTCCCGGCATTAACGGGCGATCCGCGCGCAGCCCTGCTGGCGCAGGCGCGAGACCTGCACCAGGCGGACATTGCCGCCAATCGGCACATGGGCCGCCTGGGCGCGGCCCTCCTTGATAAGGGTGGCGTACTCACCCATTGCAACGCCGGTTCCCTTGCCACCGGTGGATACGGCACCGCGCTGGGTGTGGTCCGCGCCGGGTTCGCCGCGGGGCTTATCGGCAATGTATTCGTGGGGGAAACGCGCCCGTGGTTGCAGGGCGCCCGCCTGACTACGTGGGAACTGCTGCAGGATGGGATCCCGGTGACATTGCTGGCGGACAGTGCAGCGGCGACCTTAATGCGTGATGGGTGCGTGCGCTGGATTATTGTTGGCGCCGATCGTATTGCCGCCAACGGGGATGTCGCCAACAAGATCGGCACCTATGCCCTGGCCGTGCTGGCGCGGCATCACGGTGTGCGACTCATGGTGGTGGCGCCCACTTCCACGTTCGATCCCGCTACGGACAGTGGCGCGGACATTCCTATTGAACAGCGTGACGGCGCCGAACTGCGGCAATCCGCGCGCACTGTCGTGGTCCCGGCGCAGGCCGGAATCCTGAATCCGGTGTTCGATGTCACACCGGCTGAATTGGTCGATGTAATGGTCACGGAGAAGGGTGTCTTGCGCGCGCCCTACGAGGGCGGAATTCAGCGCCTTTTTCCGGGGGTCTGAACAGCCCTCCCGCCGCCGGCCGGGCACGGGAATTTCCCGCGAAAATTTAACCACTTAGCAGTGGGAATCCTTGGCCCGCTGTGGTAAAATTTCACCCCTAATATGGATCTCCGGGACTGAAGTAAAAAAAGGGACTTTTCCCCCCGATTTTTGCATCTTTTTATCGCCATGACTGAACCAGCAATTGCCCACACCCTTTCGCCCGTAAACATCGAGGACGAGATGCGTCGGTCCTACATGGACTACGCCATGAGCGTCATCGTCGGGCGCGCCCTGCCGGATGTCCGCGACGGCTTGAAACCGGTGCACCGGCGTGTGCTGTTCGCCATGTACGAGATGGGCAATGACTGGAACAAGGTCTACAAGAAATCGGCGCGTGTGGTCGGTGATGTCATCGGCAAATATCATCCCCACGGCGATACGGCGGTGTATGACACCATCGTGCGCATGGCGCAGCCGTTTTCGCTGCGTTACGTGCTCGTGGACGGGCAGGGAAATTTCGGCTCCGTTGACGGCGACGCGCCGGCGGCCATGCGCTACACCGAAGTGCGCATGTCGCGTATCGCGCACGAGCTGTTGCTGGACATCGACAAGGAAACCGTCGAGTTCACCCCCAACTATGACGGTTCCGAAAATGAACCGGCGGTACTGCCGACGCGCATCCCGAACCTGCTGGTGAACGGTTCCAGCGGCATCGCGGTGGGCATGGCTACCAACATTCCGCCGCATAACCTTAATGAAGTGGTCGGCGCCTGCATCGCCCTGATCGAGAACCCGGAGACGCCGATAGGCGAGCTGATCCGCCTGGTGCCGGGCCCGGATTTCCCCACCGCCGGCATCATCAACGGCAGCCAGGGGATCCACGAGGCTTATCGCACCGGCCGGGGGCGCATCTTTGTCCGCGCCCGTTCCCACGTGGAGGGCGACGAAGACGGCGATAACCAGTCCATCGTGGTCACCGAGCTCCCGTATCAGGTCAACAAGGCGCGGCTGCTGGAAAAGATCGCCGAGCTGGTGAAGGAAAAGAGACTCACCGGCATCCGTGAATTGCGCGACGAGTCGGACAAGGACGGCATGCGCATGGTGGTCGAATTAAAACGCGGCGAAGCCACCGACGTGGTGCTGAACAACCTTTACCAGTTTACGCAGATGCAGAGCGTGTTCGGCATCAACATGGTGGCGCTGGAAGGCGGTCAGCCACGGCTGCTGAACCTGCGGGAACTGCTGACCGCGTTCATCGAGCACCGGCGCGTCATGGTGACACGCCGCACACTGTTTGATTTGCGCAAGGCCCGGCAGCGTGCCCATATCCTGGAAGGGCTGGCCATTGCGTTGGCGAACATCGACCCCGTGATCGCCCTGATCAAGGCCTCCGCCACCCCCGCCGATGCCCGTGACGGTCTGCTGGCAAGGCAATGGGAGCCCGGCATCGTCGTGCAAATGCTGGAGGCAAGCGGAGCGCAGGCCTCGCGGCCGGATGATCTGGCGCCGGAATTGGGCCTGTCCGCGGCCGGGTACCGGCTTTCCGAGCCCCAGGCACAGGCGATCCTGGATCTGCGCCTGCAGAAACTGACCGGTCTGGAGAAGGACAAAATTCTGCAGGAATACCAGGAGCTGTTGCAAGCCATCCGGGGGTTGCTGGATATCCTCGCCCGGCCGGAACGCCTGATGCAGGTGATCCGTGAAGAATTGAATGCCATCAAGGAACAGTATGGCGACGCACGGCGCACGGAAATAGTCGAGGACCACGAAAATCTGAGCATGGAAGACCTGATCACGCCGGAAGAGGTGGTGGTCACGCTGTCTCATGCGGGCTATGCCAAGTCCCAGCCCATCGGTACCTATCGCCTGCAGCGTCGCGGCGGCCGGGGCAAGACGGCGACCACCGTCAAGGAAGAGGATTTTATCGACAAGATGTTCGTGGCGAATACCCATGACACCGTGTTGTGCTTCTCCAGCCGCGGCCGCGTCTACTGGCTCAAGGTCTATGATTTCCCGCAGGCGAGCCGCACCGCCCGCGGCCGCCCGATCGTAAACCTGTTGCCGCTGCAGGAAGGTGAACGGATCACTGCGCTGCTGCCCATCAAGGAGTTCGCCGAAGGAAAATTCGTGTTCATGGCCACCGGCGACGGCACGGTGAAAAAGACGCCGTTGCAGGACTTCTCGCGCCCGCGCCCCAGCGGCATCATTGCCGTGGAGTTGCTGGAGGGGAACCAGTTGGTGGGTGTGGAACTCACGGACGGCAGCCACGACGTGATGCTGTTCAGCGATACCGGCAAGGTGATTCGATTCCCCGAGTCCGACGTGCGGCCCATGGGCCGGAATGCCCGCGGCGTGCGTGGCATACGTCTCGGCGAAGAACAAAAGGTCATCTCACTCATCATTGTCGAGGCTGGCACCAGTGTGCTTACCGCCACCGAACACGGCTACGGCAAGCGCACACCGATTGACGACCATTCACCGCAAAGCCGGGGTGGCCAGGGTGTCATTTCCATCCAGACCAGCGAGCGCAACGGCAAGGTCATTGGTGCGGTGTCAGTGCACGACAATGATGAGATTATGCTCATTACCAGCCAGGGCACGTTGATCCGCACCGAGGTCGCCGGCGTTTCCTCCATGGGGCGCAATACCCAGGGCGTACGCCTGGTGGCGGTGAGCGAGGGTGAAAAACTGGGTGGCCTGGAACGCATCGCCGAAGAATTCGGAGAACAAGGGGAACAGGGCGAACCCGGCGGACCGGAGTCCACCCCGCCCCCTGTTGCCTGACTCCGTGATTGAAACAGATTGATGCAAACCGTCGTGAGCGCAGTCAGGCATGGATTGTTCCCGGCGGAGCCAAAGCCGAACGTACACGGCAGTACGTGAGGCCGGAAAAAGACCAATGCTGAGGGAGCGAGCAACGTAGTTATGGCAAGCGCAATAGGTTTGCATCAATCCGGGCGACCGGTTTACAACTTTGCTTCCGGCCCGGCCATGTTGCCCCGGGCCGTCATGGAGCAGGCCCAGGCGGAATTTCTGGACTGGCACGGGACCGGCATCTCGATCATGGAGATGAGTCATCGGAGTCCGGAATTCCAGTCCATCATCGACCAGTCCATCGCCGATCTGCGCGTACTGCTGAACATCAACTCTGATTACGAGATCCTGTTCCTGCAGGGCGGCGCCACCAGTCAGTTTGCCACGGTGCCGTTGAATCTCGCCGGACCGAACGGCCATGCCTGTTATCTGCACACGGGTCACTGGTCGGGCCTGGCGCTGGCAGATGCGCAGCGACATTGCGCCGTGCGCGTGGCGGCAAGCAGTGAAGCCACCCGCTTCTCGACCATACCACCGCGCGCCGACTGGCGGGTGGATGCCGGCGCGTCATACTTTTATTACACGGCCAACGAAACCATCGGCGGGGTCGAGTTTCACTTTATCCCGGAGGTGTCCGGCCCGCCGTTGGTCAGCGACATGACCTCCAATTTTTTGTCGCGGCCGCTGGATGTATCCAGATTCGGGATCGTATTTGCCGGCGCGCAGAAGAATTTCGGCCCGGCCGGGTTGGTACTGGTCATCATGCGCAAGGATCTCGTCGGGCGGGCCGGCCCGACGGTGCCGCGGCTGTACGACTACGCCACCTACGCCGGGCATAATTCCCTCTACAATACCCCTGCCACATTCAGCTGGTACCTGGCGGCATTGACGTTCGCCTGGATCCGGCAGCAGGGCGGCGTGGAGGCCATGGAGGCCAACGCAATACGCCGTTCAGAACGCCTGTACCACGCCATTGACGACAGCGGTTTCTATTCCAACCCGGTGCCGGCAAGCTTCAGGTCGCGCATGAACGTGCCGTTCACACTCGCCGATCCGGCGCTGGATCCGGCCTTCCGGCGCGCGGCCCGCGAAGCCGGGCTGGAGGCGCTCGCAGGACATCGCAGCGTGGGTGGCATGCGCGCCAGTCTCTATAACGGCATGCCTGATGCGGGCGTGGCCGCCCTGATTGATTTCATGCAGGAATTCGCCCGCCGCCACGGCTAGCAGCCTGAGTCCTGCAGGCTCCACCTGCGGCGCCGATGTGTGTGAGTCCGACAGGATCGCATTGCTCCTGTATACTACGCGGCGGTTTTTTCCCTGCGGCCATGCATCTCCCATGAACAAAAATCAGAACGGATTGGAGGCCATTCGGGCGCGTATCGACCAGTTGGATTCGCAGCTCGTGGAGTTGCTTTCCAGCCGGGCTGCGACGGTCGCGGAGGTGGCCCGCATCAAACGCGCCGAGGGTGGCAGCGACAATTTTTATCGTCCCGAACGCGAAGCACGGATCCTCCGCCGCGTCATTGAGATGAACCCCGGTCCATTGTCCGACGAGGAACTGGGCCGGTTGTTCCGCGAGATCATCTCCGCGTGTCTGGCCCTGGAGCAGGACGTCAACATCGCCTACCTGGGCCCGGAAGGGACCTTCACCCATGATGCCGCGCTGAAGCATTTCGGTCATTCCGCCCGCATCACGGCGCTGGCCGGAATCGATCAGGTGTTCCGGGAAGTGGAGGCCGGGCACTGTCAATTCGGTGTCGTCCCGGTGGAAAATTCAATTGAGGGCGTTGTCAACCACACGCTGGATCTACTCATGAATTCCACGCTGCAGATCTGCGGGGAGGTGGAGCTGCGCATCCATCAACATTTAATGAGCAGGGCCGCGGATCTGTCCGGCATCCGGCGCGTGTATTCCCATCAGCAGTCGCTGGCGCAGTGCCGGGCCTGGCTGAACGGCAAACTGCCGGCCGCGGAACGGATCCCGGTCAGCAGCAATTCCGAAGCGGCCCGCATGGCGGCGCAGGAGGATGGCGCGGCCGCGCTGGCAGGCACTGCGGCCGCGGAGTTCCATGACCTCCCGATCCTCGCGCGTAATATTGAGGACGCCCCCGACAATACCACCCGTTTCCTGGTGCTGGGGCGCGAGAGCGCAGCACCCAGCGGGCGCGACAAGACCTCGCTGTTGTTCACCACGCCGAATCGCCCCGGCGCCTTATTCACCATGTTGAAGTGTTTTGTCGAACAGGGTGTCAGTCTGTCGCGGATTGAATCGCGCCCGTCGCGTCGCGGCATGTGGGACTATGTGTTTTTCGTGGATCTGGAAGGTCATGCTGAGGACGCGCCGGTGGCCGCAGCCCTGGCGGCATTGCAGCGCGAGGCCGCAATGGTGCGGGTGTTGGGGTCCTATCCCAGCGGCGTGCTGTGACAGATTGCGGCACAGCTACTGCGCTTGCCATAACTGCGTTGCCCGCCCCCTCAGGATTGGTCTTTTTCTGGCCTCGTACCCGTACCGCCTGCATCCCCGCAGGCGTCCGGTTTTTCAGGAGCTCGCGCCGTCTGACCGCCATGGATGGCGGAAATGCAGAAAATGCAGGAGCAATTTTCTGCGACCTCCATGGACGACCGCCAGGGACGGCGGAAGTGCGGAAAACGCACGGAGCAGTTTTCCGCCGGAGGACAATGCAATGGATTGTCGGGAACAATCCATTGCCTGGCTGCGCTCGTTACGCTCTGCCACAATCTGTTGGCGGCTGAAAATGCATCAATCCACTTTTATACATCCAGTCTGGAATAGCCCTGGTGTTGATTAAACGGCTCTGCCTGATTGGCGTCGGGCTCATCGGCGGGTCTCTGGCCCTGGCCTTGAAGCGCGCCGGTGCCTGTTCCCATGTGGCCGGATTTGATCAGGACGCGTCCACTCTCAGCGAGGCGTTGGAGCTGGGCATCATTGATTCAGGTCACACCAGTCTGACTCAGGCCGTGGCCGCATCCGACATCGTCCTGCTGGCGACGCCGCTCGGCGCCATGCCCGCATTGTTGCAGCAGGTCGCGCCGTTGCTGACCCCCGGCATGTTGATCACAGATGTGGGGAGCGCCAAACAATGCGTGATCGACGCTGCTCGCAAATCTCTTGGAAGTGGCATCCGCATATTCGTTCCCGGGCATCCCATCGCCGGCACGGAAAAATCCGGGCCGCGCCATGCATTCCCCGAACTTTTCGCGGGGCGTATGGTGATCCTGACGCCGCTGCCGGAAACCGACGCCACCGCAGTAGCCAGAGTCCAGGCCTTGTGGGAGGCCGCCGGCGCCTCCGTGCAATTACTCGACGCAGCCCATCACGATCGGGTGCTTGCCGCGACCAGTCATCTGCCCCATATGCTGGCGTACGCACTGGTGGACTGTCTGGCGCGCATGGACGAACGGGAGGAAATCTTTCGTTTCGCCGCCGGGGGGTTTGCCGACTTTACCCGCATCGCGTCCAGCAGCCCCGAGATGTGGCATGACGTGTGCGCGGCAAATCGCGACCATCTGCTGGCCGCGTTGGATCGTTTCGAGCAACACTTGCGCCAGATCAGGATTGCGGTGGAACAAGGCGACAGCGGAGAGTTACTGGCAATTTTCCGCCGCGCCAGGGCCGCCCGTGATCGGCTTATGTCCAGACGCCGGGCCGCGGACGAATGAGCGCGAATCGCGCGGGTAATGTGCGCATGCAGGTCGCTCCGGCCGGCCCGCTGCGCGGCGAATTGCTTGTCCCCGGCGACAAATCCATTTCCCACCGTGCCGTGATGCTGGGCGCCATTGCCACCGGCCGCAGCCGCATCAGTGGATTCCTTGCCGGCGAGGACACCCTTGCCACCATGCGCGCGTTCCAGCAAATGGGTGTGCGCATTGATCGCCGCGAGGACACCGCGCTTGAAATTCATGGAGTCGGGCGGGATGGATTACGGGCCGCGCACGGGCCGCTGGACCTGGGCAATTCCGGCACCTCGGCGCGGCTGCTATCCGGGCTGCTCGCGGGCCAGGCGTTTGACTCCGAGATCATTGGCGACGCCTCGTTGATGCAACGCCCCATGGGTCGGGTCGTGGATCCGCTGCGCTTGATGGGCGCCGAATTGTCCTGTACAGCGGCCGGGACGCTACCGCTGAAAATTCGCGGTGGTGCGCGCCTGCATGGAGTGGAATTCGCGTTGCCCGTGGCCAGCGCCCAGGTCAAGTCGGCGCTGCTGCTGGCCGGGCTTTACGCGGAAGGGGATACCTGTGTCATGGAGCCGGCGCCGACCCGCGATCACACCGAGAGAATGTTGCGAATGTTTGGCGTGGAAGTGCGAAGCGGCGACGGCCGCATTTGCGTGAACCGGCAGCCACTTTGCGCCACCGACATCCAGGTGCCGGCGGACATTTCTTCGGCAGCATTTTTTCTGGTTGCCGCCAGTATTGTTCCGGGCTCGGACCTGGTGCTCAAGGGGGTCGGGATCAATCCGACCCGGGCCGCCGTAATCGACATCCTGCGCGCCATGGGTGCCCAGATAGAAATTCATTCCTCCGGCGCGCCGGCGAGCGAACCAGTCGCGGATTTGCGGGTTCGATACAGCCCGCTGACCGGAATCCACATTCCCAGGGATCTGGTCCCCATCGCCATTGATGAGTTCCCGGCGATTCTTGTTGCCGCCGCCTGCGCCGACGGCATCACGGTGCTTACCGGCGCTGCTGAACTCCGGGTAAAGGAAAGCGATCGGATTGCCGCCATGGCCGCGGGTCTGCATGCGCTAGGGATCACGGCAGAACCTGCTGCAGATGGCATGTCCGTTACCGGCGGCGTATTCCGGCGCGGGACGGTGGACAGTGCCGGCGATCATCGCATCGCCATGGCATTTGCCGTCGCCGGTTGTCGCGCATCGGGACAGGTGCAGATTACGGATTGTGCAAACGTCAATACCTCTTTTCCGGGATTTGCCGGTTGCCTGCGCGCCGTGGGCGGGAATATTTCGGAACAGCAAGTATGAACAGCGTCGTTCCGGTGATCGCCGTGGACGGCCCCGGCGGGACCGGCAAGGGAACCGTTTGCGCCGGGTTGTCCGCGCACCTTGGCTGGCATTTGCTGGATAGCGGCGCTTTGTATC
>MGYT01000007.1:0-16818 GCA_001801865.1 Gammaproteobacteria bacterium RIFCSPLOWO2_02_FULL_61_13 | reverse complement strand
GATTTGGACAACGGCAGTCTGGTGGCGGAACTGGTTCCGACCCTGCAAATCCGGTTTACCCGGGACGATGGCGGGTTGGATCCCATCCGCACCTGGGTCCATGGAACCGATATCAGCGCGGACATTCGCACGGAGGATTGCGGCGCTGCAGCATCCCGTGTTGCCGCCCACAAGGAGGTGCGGGACCGCCTGTTGACCCAACAACGGGCCTACCGCAAGGCGCCCGGTCTGGTGGCCGACGGGCGGGATATGGGCAGCGTGGTTTTCCCGGATGCCGGGCTCAAAATTTACCTGACCGCCTCCGTGGAAGTGCGGGCCCAAAGGAGACTTAAACAGTTGAAACAAAAAGGAATTGATGTTAGCCTGCGACGCCTTTTTGCGGACATAACTGAGCGGGACGCGCGCGATCAGGGGAGGTTGGTGTCACCCATGCGGCCCGCAGATGACGCCGAGATCCTGGACACCAGTAATCGTGACGCAGACACCGTTTTCGCTCAGATTCTGGAATTGGCGCGGCAGCGTTACCCGCGCGCGGCGCAGCACGGATGACTGGACGGAACTGAATATACATTTGCCAGCGGACAGGCGACAATAAGTCAGAAAGTTTTTCGCTATTTTTCAAGTGCTTGGCGCATTTGATATGCCTCAACGGAGGCAATAGTTGCATTCGCACGGCTGGGCGGCCGCCCGGGCGAAGCCAGAAAACCAATGGCCGGATTATCAACCAAACCGATGTGGTAACCCGGGCATTTCATTCTCCGAGAGGGGGAATGCAATCAATGGGATGGGTTTTTCAGAGGGTTTCATGAGTATGAGTGAAAGTTTCGCGGAGATGTTTGAGCAGAGCCAGATCGAAGTAAAGATGCGACCTGGCTCCATAGTGATGGGAACCGTGGTGGATATTCGGGCCGACGCAGTCATTGTCAGCGCCGGACTCAAGTCCGAAGCCATGATCCCCATCGAACAGTTCTACAACGATCGTGGCCAGGTGGAAGTTGTCATCGGCGACATCGTGGATGTGGCCCTCGATGCAGTTGAGGACGGTCGCGGTGAAACGCGCCTGTCCCGCGAGAAGGCCAAGCGCCTGATGGCGTGGACGAAACTCGAGAAGGCGCACGAGGCTGCAGAGACTGTCACCGGCATAATCACCGAGCGCGTCAAGGGTGGATTTACCGTGGACGTGGAAGGCGTGCGTGCCTTCCTGCCGGGTTCGCTGGTGGATGTGCGCCCGGTACGCGACACCACTTATCTCGAAGGCAAGCCGCTGGAATTCAAGGTCATCAAGATTGACCGGCGCCGTAACAATGTCGTCGTGTCGCGGCGCGCCGTGGTGGAGCGCGAAAACACCGCCGAGCGTGATGCACTGTTGCAGAAGTTGACCGAAGGCGTCGTGGTCAAGGGTGTGGTCAAGAACCTGACGGATTACGGTGCGTTTCTGGACCTGGGCGGTATTGACGGCCTGCTGCACATCACGGACATGGCGTGGAAACGTGTCAAGGATCCATCCGAGATCGTCAAGATTGGCGACGAGATCGAGGTCAAGGTGCTCAAGTTTGATCGCGAGCGCAACCGCGTCTCCCTGGGTCTGAAGCAGATGGGCGATGACCCGTGGAATCACCTGGCGCGCCGCTATCCGGAAGGTGCACGTCTGCGCGGCCGGGTCACCAACATTGCCGACTATGGTTGCTTTGTCGAGCTGGAAGAAGGGGTCGAAGGACTGGTGCACGTGTCGGAAATGGACTGGACCAACAAGAACGTCCATCCCTCCAAACTTGTGCATGTGGGGGATGAAGCGGATGTGGTGATCCTGGACATTGATGCCGAGCGCCGCCGTATCTCCCTGGGCATGAAACAGTGCCAGCCGAATCCGTGGGAACAGTTCGCGGCGATGCACAACAAGAGCGACCGGGTCAAA
This sequence comes from Gammaproteobacteria bacterium RIFCSPLOWO2_02_FULL_61_13, assembly GCA_001801865.1. Lineage (GTDB taxonomy): Bacteria > Pseudomonadota > Gammaproteobacteria > Eutrophobiales > Eutrophobiaceae > 2-02-FULL-61-13. The sequence goes on along the minus strand of MGYT01000007.1, from coordinate 14,903 downwards.
GGTGTCATCAAGTCCATCACCGACTTCGGGATCTTCATCGGCCTTGAGGGCGGGATCGACGGCCTGGTGCATCTGTCCGATGTGTCCTGGACCGAGGAGGGCGAGCAGGTGCTGCGCCGCTTCACCAAGGGCGAGGAGATCGAGACGGTGGTGCTGGCAGTGGATGCGGAACGCGAGCGCATCTCGCTCGGTATCAAGCAGCTGGAGCGCGATCCATTTTCAAGTTATGTGGCGGAGCATCCCAAGGGTGCAATCGTCAAGGGCAGGATCATTTCGGTCGAACCGAAGGGCGCCGTGGTATTGCTGGCGGAAGGAGTTGAAGGCCAGTTGAAGGTATCCGAGTTGTCCCTGGATGCGCGTGTTGAAGATGCACAAACCGTGGTCAAGGAAGGCGAGGACATTGAGGTAAAGATCACCGCAGTGGATCGCAAGAAGCGCACCATCGCTGTGTCTGTGCGGGCCAAGGAGTCCGAGGAGGAGTCCGCTGCAGTGCGCGATTACGGCCAGGACACCGGCACCGGCGCCAAGCTGGGCGATCTTCTCAAGGAGCACCTGGACAACGGTTGAAGATAGCGCCTCCGGGAGGGTAGGGCCCGGAGGTTCTCTGACAAGTCCAGGACGGGCTTGTGCAGAGGTCAGTTAACACCGGCGCAAAAGGAACACGGCAGGGGGGCCTGCCGTGTGACGCCGCAAGCACAGGGTGGGCAGCGTGGAACCTCAAGATAGCGCAAGCATGACCAAGTCGGAGTTGATTGAGTTCCTGGCGCGGCGGCAGGCTCAACTCGCCTACAAGGATGTCGAACTGGCGGTAAAGACCGTCCTTGAATACATGGCGCAAACCCTGTCCACCGGGGAGCGAATTGAGATCCGCGGCTTTGGCAGCTTCTCGCTGCATTACCGACCGCCGCGCGTAGGCCGCAATCCCAAGTCCGGCGAGCCCGTATCGTTGCCGGCGAAGTACGTCCCGCATTTCAAGCCCGGCAAGCAGTTGCGTGAGCGAGTCGACGAGGCGCGGGCTCATACACCCGCGCCGGCGCCGTCGACGTTGGACGACTGACCCGCGGTCGCATCGGCCGGACAGGTCCGTGACTTTTTGAGGCGCTTACCGAACTAATGCCGCCTCCAGGGCGGTTCAATGCATGTCGCGAATAATCCAGTTGCTGTTCATCCTGTTGGTGCTCCTCGCGGGCACCGCTTTTCATCTGCGCAATGATCAGCCGGTGGCGCTGGATTTCTATTCTGGTGTCCTCGAACTGCCATTCTCGGTCTGGATCCTGCTGGCGCTGACTGTGGGCGCGGTGTTGGGTTTGCTGGCCTGCCTGCCGGCCATGGTGAGCGGCCGGATTCAGATTGCGCGCTTGCGGCGGCGACTGTTGGTACACGAGCCCCGGGATAAACCGCCAACGGCGCCGCCAGCGGCGCCAGGGGGCGGCGGATGATGCAGGAGGCAGGCTGGCTGCCTCTGCTGTGGTTGTTATTACCCATCGCCGCGTACTCGGGCTGGCTGGCAGCCCGGCACGCACAGCGCAATCGAACCGAATCGCGTTCCTCCCGTGTTCCCCCGGAGTATTTCCGCGGCCTGAATTATCTGCTCAATGAACAGCCGGACAAGGCCATCGAGGTATTTGTGCGCATGGCCGAGGTGGACGGCGACACAGTGGAAACCCATCTCGCACTCGGCAACCTGTTTCGTCGGCGCGGGGAGGTGGATCGCGCCATTCGCATTCACCAGAATCTAATCGCGCGTTCATCGCTGACACGGGAGCAGCGGCTGCTGGCCATGCTGGAGTTGGGCATGGACTACATGCGCTCGGGCCTGCTGGATCGTGCGGAAGGACTGTTTCGGGAACTGGTGGATACAGGTTCGCACATGCGCCAGTCGCTGGATCATCTGCTCGACATCTATCAACAGGAGCGGGATTGGCACAACGCCATTGCCACGGCCCGGCGCCTGCAGGCCACGGCTGCCGCGGGACTGGATCCCGTGCTGGCGCATTTTCATTGCGAACTGGCGGAGGAATCCCTGCGCGCGCGCGGTGATGACGATGCGCGCAAGTGGGTTCAGGCGGCACTGGAGATTGATCCGAAATGTGTCCGCGCCACCTTGATCGAAGCCGCCATGGAGGAGCGCGGCGGTAACCTGCGCGCGGCAATTGATGTGTACCGGCGCGTCGAGCAGCAGGATTCCGATTATTTGCCCGAGACCATCATTCCATTGCAACGCTGTCACCGCGCCCTGGGTACAGATGCCTCGTTCCTGGATTTTCTGTCCGGTGTCGTCCAGCGTCATGGCGGTATCAAGGCGCAGTTGCTGCGTGCGGATCTGGTGGCGGCCAGGAACGGTGACGAGGCGGCAATGACTTACCTGGCGGCGGAGCTTTCCACCCGTCCATCAGTCCCAGGCATAAATCGACTGCTGGATCTCATCATGCGCAGGGTTGGCGACCCGGTACGCGGTAATCTGGCCGTGGTCAGGGACGCGGCGGCGCAGATGGAGCAGGACCGCCCCGTGTATCGCTGCACCCATTGCGGGTTCTCCGCCCGGCTGTTGCACTGGCAATGCCCCAGTTGCAAGCACTGGAACACGGTCAAGCCCGTGCACGGAGTTGAGATTGACTGAACCCAGGATCATCGTCGCCTGCGATTTCCCGACCGCGGCCCAGGCGCTGGCGCTGGTTGACCGTCTGGATCCGGCCCGCTGCCGGGTCAAGATCGGGAAGGAGCTGTTCACGGCTGCCGGCCCGGAACTGGTGCGCGCGGTCCAGAGTCGTGGCTTCGGCGTATTTCTTGATCTCAAGTTCCACGATATTCCAAATACGGTGGCCGGAGCCTGCGCCGCCGCTGCCGAGCTTGGCGTCTGGATGGTCAATGTCCACGCTGCCGGTGGCCGGCGCATGCTGCAGGCCGCGCGCGCCGCACTTCCCGAACACGGTCAGCGGCCGCGGCTGATTGCAGTGACCGTGCTTACCAGCATGAGCGAACCGGATCTGGTGCAGATCGGCGTCACCGGCGTTTCGCTCGCGGATCAGGTGCTGAAGCTGGCGGGACTCGCCGCGGCCGAAGGCCTGGATGGCGTGGTGTGTTCCGCGCGCGAGGTGGCCATGTTGCGCCGGCAATTCGGCGCGGATTTTCTGTTGGTGACCCCCGGGATCCGCGCCCCGGGTCAGGCCGCGGACGATCAGCGTCGCACCGCGACCCCGGCGGAGGCCATGCGCGACGGCAGCAGTTACCTGGTCATCGGCCGGCCCATCACCCAGGCGCAGGACCCGTTGCAGGCATTGACTGCGATAGCGTCGGATCTGGCGTCGTCGCAGCCGATCCGCGGTTGATCCAGGCGCATCGTGACGCACCCTGAAGCAGACCCTGGGCAAGCCGGGGCGAGTCCGCTCGCGCCGGTAGTTCCAGCCCGGCCCGGCGAACGCGGCTACTGGCACGGATTGCATGGCAGCAGCGTGGCGCTGGCGGTTGCCACGGCGGCACTGCGGCTGCCGCACCCGGTCATCGTGCTGGCGGCGGATCCCGCCGCAGCAGCGGAGTTCAACGATGAATTGAATTTCTATCTCGGCGGCGCGGCGGCGCTGCCGGTATTGTCGTTCCCATCCTGGGAGACGCTTCCCTACGACGCTGTATCACCGTACCAGGACATCATCTCCGAACGTCTCGTTACACTGCATCGTCTGCCGGATCTGGAACGCGGCGTGCTGGTGATCCCGGTCGCGACGCTCATGCACCGGCTCATGCCCGGAGCCTTTCTCCGGGCACACAGTTTCCAGCTCCGGGTCGGAGACACTCTGGCGCGCGATGCGTTTCGCCGGCGGATGCAGGACAGCGGCTACGCCTTTGTCTCCCAGGTCTCGGCGCACGGGGAGATTGCCGTGCGTGGTTCGTTACTGGATGTGTTCCCGATGGGGTCGCTGCAACCGTACCGGATTGACCTGCTGGATGAGGTCGTGGACAGCATCCGCGTATTTGACCCGGAGACCCAGCGCTCCAGTGAGCATGTGCAGGGCATTGCAGTCATGCCGGCGCGGGAAGTGGCGCTGACCGAGGCCGGCGTCGCCTGTTTCCGTAATCGCTGGCGCAGCCGCTTTGAGGGCAACCCGTCCGACGTCGACGTCTATCGCGAGGTGAGCCTGGGCAATGCCCCGGCAGGAGTCGAGTATTACCTGCCGTTGTTCTATGAGCACACGGAAAGCCTGTTTGATTATGTGCGCGGGGAAAGCACGATAGTCCAGTTGTCCGGCGCGCGCGAGGCGGTGGACCTGTTCTGGAGCGACGCCGGCGCCCGTTACGAACAGGGTCGGCACGACAGGCAGCGCCCGTTACTGGCCCCGGTGGAGGTGTTTTATCCGCCGGAGGAATTCAACGCGCTGCTAAGGCGACATACCCTGGTGCGGATCAGCGGCCTGGGCGATGACGCTGATCGTGCCGGCGCGGTCAGTTACTCCACCCGCACGCCGACGCGCATCCCGGTGGATGCCCGCGCCAAAGACCCGCTCGCTGTGTTGCGCAGATTCATCGCCGAATTTAATGGTCGGGTGCTGATTGCGGCGGAATCCCTGGGTCGGCGCGAGACGCTGATGGAGTTGTTCGAACGCCACGGCCTGCGCCCGGCAGTGCTGGCGACCTGGACGGATTTTCTCAATTCGACCGTACCCTTCGCGCTGGTAGTGGCGCCGCTGGAGAACGGCGTGGTGCTCGCCGATCCGCCGGTCGCGGTGATCAGCGAATCGCAATTGTTTGGCGAGCGCGCGCAGCAGCGGCGCCTGCGCCGCCGGCGCCAGGATACCGAGGCGGTGGTGCGCGATCTGGCTGAATTGCGACCGGGTTCGCCGGTGGTCCACCACCGGCATGGCGTGGGCCGTTACCTGGGTCTGACGGTACTCGAGGTGGGCAATGTGCCGGGCGAGTTCATCAGTCTGGAATACGAAGGCGGCGACAAACTCCATGTACCGGTCGCCTCCCTGGACCTGATCAGCAGGTATACCGGGGTGGACCCGGAGCATGCCCCGTTGCATCGCCTGGGCAGCGGGCAATGGGAGAAGGCGCGGCGCCGTGCCGCGGAACGTGCGCGCGATGTGGCCGCTGAATTGCTCGAACTGCACGCACAGCGGGCGTCACGACCCGGGCATGTGTTCACGCTGGAAGCGGATTCCTACCAGGCCTTTGCCCAGGGCTTCCGCTTTGAGGAGACGCCGGGACAGCAGGACGCCATAGATGACGTGCTGAATGACATGCGCGCCCAACGGCCCATGGATCGCCTGGTCTGCGGCGATGCCGGATTCGGCAAAACCGAAGTCGCCATGCGCGCCGCGTTCCTGGCGGCTGAAAATCAGCGTCAGGTCGCCGTGCTGGTACCCACGACTTTGCTGGCGCAGCAGCATTTCCAGAATTTCCGTGATCGATTCGCGGACTGGCCCTTGCGCGTGGAGATGTTGTCCCGGTTCGTGGGCAAGCGCCGGCAGGAAGAGATCATTGCCGATGCGGCTGCCGGCAAGGTGGATATTCTCATCGGGACTCACCGGCTGTTGCAGCCCGATATCCGGTTTGCGCGCCTCGGCCTGGTGATTATCGACGAAGAACATCGTTTCGGCGTGCGCCAGAAAGAGCGATTCAAGGCGTTGCGCGCCGAAGTGGACGTGTTGACGCTGACTGCCACACCCATCCCGCGCACGCTCAACCTGGCGCTGTCGGAATTACGCGACCTGTCAATCATCTCGACGCCGCCGGCCCGGCGCATCGCGGTGAAGACGTTTGTGCAGGAATGGCATGACGGCGTCCTGCGCGAAGCCATCCAGCGTGAATTGCATCGCGGCGGCCAGATTTACTTTTTGCACAACGAGGTGGAAAGCATCGCCGCGATGGCGAAACGCATCGAATCGCTGGCGCCGGACGCCCGCGTCCGCATTGCCCATGGGCAGATGCCGGAGCGGGAACTGGAACAGGTCATGCTCGACTTTTATCATCGCCGTTTCCAGGTCCTGGTTTGCACCACGATCATCGAAACCGGCATTGACGTGCCCAATGCCAATACCATTATCATCTACCGCGCCGACAAATTCGGTCTGGCCCAGCTCTACCAGTTGCGCGGACGCGTGGGGCGATCCCACCATCGCGCCTATGCCTACCTTTTAATCCCGCCGCGGGCGGCCCTGGCCGCCGACGCCACCAAACGCCTTGAGGCCGTGGCCTCGCTGGAGGATCTCGGCATCGGCTTTACGCTCGCCACCCATGACCTCGAGATACGCGGCGCCGGAGAGATCCTCGGCGAGCGGCAGAGCGGGCAGATCCAGGAGGTTGGTTTTGCCATGTACATGGATTTGCTGGACCGCGCCGTGCGCGCGCTGCGCCGCGGCCAGCAGCCGGAACTGGATCGGCCCCTGGACACGGGGACCGAGATCAATCTGCACACGCCGGCGCTGATCCCGGAGGACTATCTGCCGGATGTGATGTCGCGGTTGATTCTGTACAAGCGCATTGCCGGCGCGCCGGACGCGGAGGAGTTGACGGCGCTGCGCGAGGAGATCACGGATCGCTTCGGGGTATTGCCGGAGGCATTGCAGAATCTGCTGCGCATCGCGCGACTCAAGCAATTGGCCGGTGCGCTCGGTCTGCGCAAGATAGACCTGGGTCCGCAGGGAGGGCGGCTGCACTTTCAGCCGCAGCCGCGGTTGGACGCCGCCGCCCTGGTGGGATTGCTGCAGCGTCAGCCGGCAATCTACCGCATGGATGGCCGTGATAAACTGCGCATTCAGCAGAACCTCCCGGACGCCGCCAGCCGCATGGCGTTACTGAATGGGTTGCTGGAGACGCTCGCGCCGCGGGATTCGGTGGAAAATTGAAATGCGCCCACTCACCATATTTGTACTAAGCCTCGCCCTGTTGTGGGCGTGGGCACTTCCGGCGGCCGCGGCCAGCTACCAGGTGGAAATCATCATTTTTGCGTACCCGCAGCCCAATGCCGATGGTGAGCAGTTTTCCGCGGATGAAGGGTTGCCCACGCCGCAGGGACTGGCGCAACTGGGGGATGGGGGCCAGGGAACCGGCCCCGTGGTAACCCCGTTGTCTTCGTCAAGTCACCGCCTGAATGGTGTGCTGGGTGCATTGCGGCGCGGGGGAAAATATCGGCCCCTGTTGCATGCATCCTGGCTGCAGCCCGAGTCCGGCCGGATCCGCGGAGTGTTCATGTCTGCGCCGGCGGCGGCCGCGGCAATGGAGCAGGTCATGGGCAGTGTGCGCCTGCGCGTGACACGCTTTCTGCACGTGGACATGGATCTGGCGTATTTCCCCGGCGCTGCGCCGCCGGGCGTGACTGAGGCTGGCGGCCCCGAGCAGGCAGATCATGTGCGCCTGAGGGATAGCCGCAAGATCAAACTCAACGAGGTGCATTACTTCGATCACCCGCTGTTCGGTGCGCTGCTGCAGGTCAGCCGTGCTGGCGGCGCCGAAACGGCTGCAACGCAGGAGTAGCATTACAAAAGCGGGATCACCGCCTGCAGTAACTGCAGCGTCTGCTTCATGCCCTGATCGAGGTTTTTCCGGATCAGATCCATCGTAATCGGCTCGGGGGATTTTCCCGCGGCGCGGTTGGCCACCACGCAGACGGCCGCGTATCCCACGTCCAGTTCCCGCGCCAGGGCCGCCTCCGGCATGCCGGTCATGCCCACGACATGACAACCGTCCCGTTCCATGCGCGTGATTTCGGCCGCGGTCTCCAGGCGTGGGCCCTGGGTGGCGCCATAAGTACCGGAGGTGTGTACGGGCAGGCCCAGCTTGGTCGCGGCGGATATGAGAAGGTTGCGCATTTCAATGCTGTAAGGCGTGGTGAAATCGGCGTGCGTCACCTGATCCAGGCCGGACTCAAAAAAAGTATGCGCCCGCGACCACGTGTAATCGATGATCTGATCCGGGATCATCAGCGTCCCCTGGCCGAGTCCGGCACTGATCCCGCCGACGGCATTGACCGCGACCACGCGGCGGACACCGTTTTCCTTCAGCGCCCAGAGATTGGCGCGGTAGTTGATCATGTGCGGCGGGATGGCATGGGGCTGGCCGTGCCGAGGCAGAAAAAATATCTCGCGCCCGGCAAATTCCCCCACTACCAGCGGGCCCGAGGGTTCCCCCCAGGGTGTCTGCTCCACCTGCCGCCTGAGCACGCGCAGGCCCGCAAGAGCGGTGAGTCCGGAGCCGCCGATGATTCCCAGGTGTGTCACGGCGAGTCCAGTTGCCTGCGGCCCGTCCAGTCACGGGCAAACTGCCAGGCGCTGCGGCCGCTGCGCGACCCGCGTTCCAACGCCCACTGTAAAGCGGCGCGCTCCATGGATTCACCGGGGGAATCGGTGTTTGGCGCCAGTTGGTGCACCCAGTACGACACGATCTCCAGGTACTGATCCTGGGTGAAGGGGTGAAAGGCGACCCAGATGCCGAAGCGTTCCGACAGCGACAACTTTTCTTCCACCGCCTCGCTCAGGTGCAACTCACCGTCCTGGAGGCGGCTGTCCAGGTTTTCCTGCATGTATTCCGGGATCAGATGCCGGCGGTTCGAGGTGGCGTAGATGAGCACATTGTCCGGCAGGCCGGAGGCGGAGCCGTCCACGATGGATTTCAATGCCCGGTAGCGATCATCATCAGCGGCGAAGGACAGATCATCGCAGAACAGCAGGAACCTTCCCGTCGCTGACGCCAGCGCCGAGCAGATGTCCTGCAGGTCCGCCAGGTTTTCCTGGGCCACTTCCACCAAGCGGAGCCCCTGTCCCTGGTAATGGTTGAGCAGCCCCCGGATCAGCGAAGACTTGCCGGTCCCGCGCGGTCCCCACAGCAGCGCATGATTGGCCGGCAGACCGGCAAGAAACTGGCGCGTATTCCGATCCAGCAGTTGCTTCTGCCGGTCGATGCATTGCAGCTCCGACAATTGCGTCGTGGTGAGCAGGGTGGCGGCGTGGAGACCACGCTGCGCGCCGTTGCCGCGCCAGCGCAGCACCGGGCCTGCCGGCACGGACTCAAAAGCGGCAGCGGACAGGAGATCCTTCAGTCGATCCAAAAGGGTGTTGGCGCGGGTCAAAAATTTATGCGGTTCATGCATTAGGTTTGCCTGCCGCTACGTTAGCGACTCGTGAGCGGAAACGTCAAGAAACCCGTTGCGGCAGGACGTTTCCCCGGCTTCGACAATGCCGGCCATCATGCATGAACGCGCCTGATCTGATACCCTTCCCGCGCCGGCACAGGATCGTTCCGGCAGGGTTCGCGGTTTGGAAATCCGAGGCCGGTTTCCGGACCAATTTGCACAAATTCCAAAGCTCAAGTGCAGGAGATAGCGTAAATGTACGCGAAGGATATGAGGATCGCAGGATTTGATGATGAAGTCTGGGCAGCGATGCAGGGCGAGCGGCAACGCCAGGAAGATCACATTGAGTTGATTGCCTCGGAAAATAATGTCAGCCCGCGTGTGCTGGAGGCGGTGGGTTCGGTGTTGACGAACAAGTACGCCGAAGGGTATCCGGGCAAGCGCTACTACGGTGGCTGCGAATACGTGGATGTCATCGAACAGCTGGCCATTGATCGAGCCAGGAAATTGTTCGGGGCCGATTTCGCCAATGTGCAACCCCACTCTGGCTCCCAGGCCAATGGCGCCGTCTATCTGGCCCTGTGCCAGCCCGGTGACACGGTGATGGGCATGAGTCTTGCCCACGGTGGTCATCTGACACACGGCGCGTCGGTGAACGTGTCCGGCCGGCTCTACAAGGCGGTGCAGTATGGTCTGGACACTGCCACCGGCCAGATCGATTACGACGCGGCCGAGAAAATGGCACTGGAGCACAAGCCCAAGCTCATCATGACCGGATTCTCCGCCTATTCACGTATCGTGGACTGGCAGCGATTCCGGAACATAGCCGACCAGGTCGGTGCGGTGCTGGTTGCGGACATTGCCCACGTGGCGGGACTGGTGGCAGTGGGACTGTATCCAAGCCCGGTCCAAATCGCCGATGTGACCACGACCACCACTCACAAGACGCTGCGCGGACCGCGCTCCGGATTGATCATGGGCAAGGCCAATGCCGACATCGAGAAGAAGATCAATTTCATGGTGTTCCCCGCCTACCAGGGTGGTCCGCTGATGCACGTCATCGCCGGCAAGGCGGTGGCGTTCAAGGAAGCCATGGAGCCCGGGTTCCGCGTCTATCAGGAGCAGGTGCTGAAGAATGCCCGGGCCATGGCCAAGGTGTTCCTGGACCGGGGCGTCGATATTGTCTCCGGCGGCACGGACAATCACCTGTTCCTCGTGGATCTGATATCGCGCAAACTGACCGGCAAGGATTTGGACGCCGCGCTGGGCCGCGCCCACATTACCGTCAACAAGAACGCAGTGCCCAATGATCCGCAGTCGCCGTTCGTCACCAGCGGCATTCGCATCGGCACGCCGTCGATCACGACGCGGGGCATGAAGGAGACCGAGTCGCGCCAGATCGCGGGATGGATCTGCGACATCATCGACAAAATGGGCAGCGAGCCGGTCATAGATCAGGTGCGTGGACAGGTGGCCGAGCTTTGCCGGGCATTTCCGATGTACGGTACCTGAACCCGCGACGGTCGCATGCGCTGCCCCTTCTGCTCCTGCATAGACACGCGCGTCATTGATTCGCGCCTGGTTGGCGAGGGTGAGCAGATCCGGCGCCGGCGCGAATGCTCGGAGTGCAAGGAACGTTTTACCACCTACGAAAACGCCGAACTCAATTTCCCGCGCGTCATCAAGTCGGACGGCAGGCGCGAGGCGTTCATGGAAGAGAAGCTGCGCGCCGGTATCACGCGGGCGCTGGAGAAGCGGCCGGTGGAAATGGAGCGGGTGGAGGTGGCCGTGGCCCGGGTCAAGCGCAAATTGCGCGGTTCCGGTGAGCGGGAGGTGAAGTCGCGCAAGCTCGGGGATTGGGTCATGGAGGAACTGCGCACCATGGACCAGGTCGCCTATGTTCGGTTTGCATCGGTGTATCGGAGTTTTGAGGATGTGCGCGCCTTCCTCGAGGAGATTGAGCGGCTCGAGAACGAGTTGCCTCCGGAATTGCGCCGCAGCCAGATGAACCTGCTGCCGTCGGATCAGGATGAATCGTGAGCCGTAGCGCGGCCAAACAGGCCTCAAGGCAGCAAACCCGAACCATGCTCTTGTATCCCACGGAGAAACTGCATGAGGCGAGTCCGGCATGGTTGCCGATGCACGGCGGGATGCACGGTGCCCGCCCATGACCGCGGCCGGTAAACGCGGCTATCTGCAATCCCGTGCCCGTGCCGCCGCACGACGCAATGCCGTGCAGGCGCTGTACCAATGGGAACTGAATCGCCAGCCCATTGACGGCATCATCGGCGAGTTCCAGACCGAGCGCGCCGAGATGGAGAAGGCGGATCAGGCATACTTTTGCGAAGTCATGCGCGGCGTGGTGTTGCATCGAAATGAACTCGCCGAACGGCTTGAGCCGCACCTGAAGCGCGCCTTCCCCCAGTTGGACCCGGTGGAACGGGCGGTGTTGCTGCTGGCCATGTTTGAACTGGTATACCGACCCGACCTGCCCTGGCGCGTGGTGGTCAATGAAGCGGTCGAACTGGCGAAGATGTTCGGCGCAGAGCAGTCGCACAAATTCATCAATGGTGTACTGGATGCGGCGGCGCGTGCCACTCGGGCGGCGGAGATCGGTGCCGCCTGACCTGCATAATCCATGCCCGGCGACGAATACGCGCTGATCCGGCGGTACTTTCAGAATCTCACCGCCACGCGCGCGGATGTCCGGCGCGGGATTGGCGACGATGCTGCGGTGCTGGCGGTTCCCGCCGGCCATGAGCTGGTGGTGTCCACGGACACGCTGATTAATGACGTGCATTTCCCCGCGGCGACCCTGCCCGCGGACATCGGTTTCAAATCCATGGCGGTAAATCTGAGTGACATGGCAGCCATGGGTGCGGAGCCACGCTGGGCCACCCTGGCGCTGACATTACCCGCGGCAGAACCCGGCTTTCTGGAGCCATTCTGCGCAGGTTTCGCCGAATCGGCGCAGGCACATAATGTTGCCCTGGTGGGGGGCGACCTGACCCGTGGGCCGCTTTCGGTCACGGTGCAAATCATGGGAACGGTACCGGCCGGCAGTGCCCTGCTGCGCAGTGGCGCCCGTCCCGGCGATCAAATCTGGGTAACCGGGGAGTTGGGATCGGCGGCGCTCGGCCTTGCCGTCTTGCAGGGCCGGCATGCCGGCAATGCACCGGGACTGGATGCCTGTGTGCGGCGATTGAATCGTCCCGCGCCATGTGTGCAGGTGGGATTACTGTTGCGGGGCGTGGCCACCGCCGCCATTGATATTTCCGACGGCTTGCTCACGGATCTCGGTCATGTGCTGCGCGCCAGCGGCGTGGGCGCCCGCGTTGAGCTTTCCAGTATACCGATGGGGGTGGCACTGTCGGCACTGCCCGATGCGTCGGCACGTTGGCAATATGCACTCGGTGGCGGAGATGATTACGAACTGTGCTACACAGTCGCGTCAGGTGAAGCGGCGGGCTTGGCCTCGCGGCTGAAGGCATCCGGGTGCCATGCCAGTCATATCGGCAGCGTGACCGCCGGGGACGCTATTGCTTGGATTGGCGCGGACGGCGTGGCCGTGGATTTTGGCGCCCGCACCGGGTATCAGCATTTTTAAATAGTAATTGTAATTTGCAGCGTAGACGTGCGGCCCGATCTCATGTTGGCGGACACGCCGTGAATACATCCATGTAGGCTCGGGTGCCGCTATCCCTGCGGCACACGGTCCGCCAACATGAGATCGGACCACACGCCACTTGCCAGTGTCCTACTGTGAAACTGCTATCTGAACCTCAGCTTATGCCTTGCGCCGCTGCAGCAGTATCTGCTGCCACTCGGCTGGGCCGGTCTGGTGCACGGAATTCCCCTTTGAGTCCACTGCCACGGTCACCGGCATGTCTTTCACCGTGAATTCCTGGATGGCTTCCATGCCCAATTCCGGGAACGCGACGACCCGTGCCGCGGTGATGGCCTTTGACACCAGGTAGGCGGCGCCACCGATGGCGATCAGGTAAACAGCCCGATGTTTCCGAATGGCCTCGATGGCCGCAGGCCCGCGTTCCGCTTTGCCCACCATGCCCAGCAATCCGGTCCGGGCCAGCATCATCTCCGTGAATTTGTCCATGCGTGTGGCCGTGGTGGGGCCGGCAGGGCCGACCACTTCGCTGCCAACCGCGTCCACCGGGCCGACGTAATAGATGAACCGGTTGGTGAAGTCCACGCCCTCCGGTAACGGCTGCCCCGCGTCCAGCAATTGCTGAATGCGTTTGTGGGCGGCGTCGCGTCCGGTTAATAGCTTGCCGCTGAGTAGAACCGTTTCCCCCGGTTTCCACGTCGCGATTTCCTCGCGCGTCACCGTATCCAGATTTACGCGGCGCGGATCGGGGCCGCTTTCCCACATTATTTTCGGCCATTGATCGAGGTCCGGTGCCTTTTGCAAGGACGGGCCGGAACCATCGAGCGTGAAATGCGCATGGCGGGTGGCGGCGCAGTTGGGTATGAGCGCCACGGGCAGGGAGGCGGCGTGGGTCGGGTAGTCGCGGATCTTCACGTCGAGCACCGTGGTCAGGCCGCCCAACCCTTGTGCGCCGATGCCCAGTTCATTCACGCGCTGGAAGATTTCCAGGCGCAACTCCTCAAGCCGGTCTTGCGGACCACGCGCGCGCAGTTCATGCATGTCCACCGGATCCAGCAGGGATTCTTTCGCCAGCAACACGGCCTTGTCAGCGGTGCCGCCAATGCCGATGCCCAGAATTCCCGGTGGGCACCAGCCCGCGCCCAGGCCCGGTACCGTCTTCACAATCCACTCCACGATGTCATCGCTGGGGTTCAGCATGGCCAGCTTGGCCTTGTTTTCAGACCCGCCGCCTTTCGCCGCGAGGTTGACGTTGACTTTGTCGCCGGGGACGACGCGCATGTGAATGACCGCCGGGGTATTGTCGCCGGTATTGCGGCGCTTGCCGGCCGGATCGGACAGAATAGAGGCGCGCAGCACATTGTCGTGGTGCTTGTAGGCGCGGCGCACGCCCTCGTTGATCATGTCCTCAACGCCGAGGGATGCCTCCCAACGCACGTCCATGCCAATTTCCACGAAGGCGTTGACGATTCCCGTGTCCTGGCAGATGGGGCGCCGGCCCTCGGCGCACATCCTGGAATTCACCAGGATCTGGGCAATGGCATCCCTTGCCGCGGGCGATTCCTCGACGTCATAGGCCTGTTTCATGGCCCGGATGAAATCCAGCGGATGAAAATACGACATGAACTGCAGGGCGTCGGCGACGCTGGCGATCAGGTCTTCCTGGCGAATGGGCTTCATTTCGGCGCTTTCAGGCATGCTAATGTGGATGCGATTAGTTATCATTGTACCGCTGCAATTGCCTCATTGGGCAAATGTGACCAGGCGCATCGGTTCGCAATGGCTTGCCAGACGGAGGTCGTGCATATGAAAACTGTGCTGCTGACGGATGACAACGAAGACATCATAGAGTTGGTGAAGCTGGTGCTGGGGAAGTCCGGCTATCAGGTGGACACGGCCAAGGACGGCGCACAAGCGGTGGCGCGCTGTATGAGCAATCCCCCGGACCTGGTGTTGATGGATATCAACATGCCGGAGAAGGGGGGATTCGAGGCGATCAAGGAACTGCGGGAAAAGGGTTTCAGGAATCCCATCGTGATGCTGACCGCGTCCGAGTCCGCCGAGGATCGCAAACGCGCCACGGATGTCGGTTGCGATGCCTTTGTCCTCAAGACCCTGAACATGGACGACTTGGAAAAGGTGATAGATCACCATCTCATGGATACAGGCGGCATGGATTGATTAATCCGCCATGAGTTCTGCTTCCGGCCGGCC
>MGYT01000006.1:20354-25039 GCA_001801865.1 Gammaproteobacteria bacterium RIFCSPLOWO2_02_FULL_61_13 | reverse complement strand
ATTTGCGCGAATCTGCCCAACAGACTGCGGAACCGGCTGATCCGCGCATTGATTTGCGTCACGCTGATGCCGGGAAATCGATGATCGTGATATGCAGCGCTGTTGCGGTGCCCGGGCCGCAACCTGTTCACCCGCTTCACCAGGGTGCGCAGGTTCGCACCCACCCAAGCCACGGCGTGACGGGCGCGGCGTGGGCGCGGCAGGGGGTCACGGGCATAGCCTGCCGCTTCCAGCACATCAACGCACCGATCAACGGACAGGCGGCCGGTGGTGCCTTCCAGGTGTTGCGCAAATATCCCTTGTCTGATGGATTCATCGAGCGGTCCGGTTGTGCCATTGAGCACATCGTCGGCGATGGCCAGGACTTCGTCGACCGTCGTGGCGACATGGCTCAACGAGTTCGGCAGCCGGTAGTCGTAACTGGCCGACATCACCGGTTGAAATGTGATCGCCGGACAATTCAGCATCGCCGCCTCAACGGCGGTCGTACATCCGTTATGTATCAGCACCCGGCAGGCCATCAACCAGGGCACCACGTTGCCTTCATGCAGTACGTGAACGTTGCCATACGTGGACAACAACGATTTCCAGAATTCATGATTCTCGGAAGGATGCGGCCGGAGAATTATTTGACGATTCGGGAACCACTGGGCAAGGCGCGGCATCAGCATGCGGAAGTATTCGCAAATGATTCCCTGGTGGGCGGCCATGCCCTGCGCGAACTCCCAACTCAGCCCGCGGCCCGCGCGTGAAACCTCGGAACGCTCGCCTGCGCCAGCCGGCTGCATCAGGTTCAGCGCCGGCACGAAATTGTTCACAAAGGAAAAATTGGTGTTGATCAGAATGAAGTCGCCGTATTGCGACCGCAAGCGAGCGGCATCCTCCGAGAAAAATTCGCGCATTTCGCGCCGTAAAAGGTCGATTCTCGGATTCCCGGTGACATGAATCGGAGTGCCCGGGTAGCCTGAGTAGCCCTTGAAAAAGGCAGCATCGTCCGGTCCCCAGGCAAACAGGTGTCTGAGTGCGCGAAAGGTCTCCTCGGAATAGCGCCAGGGATAATATTCAGGCGAGGAAAAACGCACTAGGCTTTCTTCGTCCCACGCCACGACCTGGTGCCCCAGGTCAACAATGAAATTCAACATCAGTTTGCTGATCGAGCGCAGGCTCTTCGCAAGGAAGACACCACGCTCAAGAAACGGCATGGCAAAATTTACATAGGTCCTGGAACCGAGAATGACGGTAAAGCCGCGCTCGGCGGCCGCGCAGGCAAGCAGCAGCTTCGCGTCAAGTTCGCGTACCTGACTCTCCACAGGAACAATCAAGACTGGCATAGCAATCCGCATGTTAGTACCGCGGATCGAACGGAAGTATTACCCGAAGATTACAATCCTGTAATGTGCCGACGGCTGGCGCCGGGTTCAGTTGGCGGTATTGGTGTCGGCAGTGGCCCCTGCGACCCGATGCCCGCTACGTGCCGGAAATGTCAATGTCACTATTGTCCCTTCCTCCGGTGCGCTCTCGATTGCAACGGTTCCCCCGTGCAACGTCATGATGGATTGGATGATCGACAATCCCAGCCCGGCGCCTTCCGCACCCTGCGAACGGCTTGAATCCGCCCGGTAGAACCGGTCGAAAATCCTGTCCAGATGCTGCGCTTCAATCCCACTACCCGTGTCCGACACCCTTATCTGAACAGCGCCGCCGGGCTGTGTCCTCGCGCTCAGGACAATAGATCCGCCGCGAGGCGTGTGCCTGATGGCATTGGCCACCAAGTTCCCCACCGCACGCCGGAATAACATCGGGTCAACCTCCAGGCTTGCGTCACCTGTGCAATTCAGGTGGACGCCATTTTCATCCGCGAGCACCTCATAGAACTCACGTACTGATTCAAGTTCGTGTATTGCGTTGACGCGCTGGTATTTCAACGGCGACTGGGAACTGTCCGCCCGCGCAAGAAACAACAGGCTCTCGGCCATGCGAGACAACCGCTGGTAATCCTCCATGGTCGACTCCAACAGGTGCCGATATTCCTCGGCTGTGCGGGGACGCGACAGCGCCACCTCCGTTACCACCATGAGGTTATTGATCGGAGTCCGGAGTTCATGGGCAAGATCGGCGGAATACTGCGACAGGCGATTGAACGACTCCTCCAGGCGATCAAGCATCTGGTCGAACGCTGACGCCAGCGCATCCAGTTCACGAGGCCAGTGTTTATGCCCCATGCGCGCGCTCAACCGGCTGCCGGTAATGTGTCGCGTTGCTTCAGTGATCTCCTGCAATGGTTGCAGACCGCGCCGGGTTACCGAAATTCCCAAAACCACCGCTATCAGGACGCCGGGCAACAACACGAGCAGGCTCAGGCGTTGATAACCCGCAATCAGGCGATGGTCCTCGGTCACGTCAAGGGCGCCCTGGATCCGCCAGGATTCTCCTGATTGATCCGTTGAGTGCACGGTCACGGACATCAGCAGAAACCGCCGTCCGTCCTCCGCCGTCCATTTCTTCGACGACTGGTCCGGGTCTACGTGCGCTTCAAACTCAGCACTTGGAAGGACCTTGGTCATGCCGGGAGTTTCAATCAAAAGGCTGTCCGGCAGAACCACTACCCGCGTGTAAAGAGACCGCAAATACGAGCCCTTTTCCGAAGCCGCTCCCTCGGCAATTATTTCGCGCTCGAGAAAATCCGTCGCTTGCCGGTATTCCAGCAGTAACGATTTCAATTCACCGACTTCTTCCGTAAGAAACTGCGCTTGCTGATACTCTACAAACCTCACGACAGCCCAGAACATTACCCCGGTCATAATCGACAGCAACAGAACCGTCGATGCGGCGTACAGAAACGCCAGCCGGTTGCTGATGGACCAGGCGGCTGCCCCAGCCGTCGGTTTCACCAGCGCGCCGTCATCTTTCCTCAAGGACATACCCAACCCCGCGCACCGTGTGGATCAGCTTCTTTTCAAATGGATCGTCGACCTTCTGGCGCACGCGGCGTACGGCTACATCGACGACGTTGGTGTCACTGTCAAAATTCATGTCCCATACCTGTTCAGCGATAACGACCCTGCTCACGACGTCACCGTGGTGCCGGGCCAGCAGCCGCAACAGCGCAAACTCCTTTGGCGTCAGGTTGAGGCGCTGCCCGCCGCGGGTTGCCTTGTGCTGGAGCAGATTAAGTTCCAGGTCGCCGACCTGGATGCATTCCGAAATGGCCGCCGGTTGCCGCCGCAGGACCGAACGCACGCGCGCCAGCAACTCCGAGAACGCGAAGGGTTTGACCAGGTAATCATCCGCCCCGAGTTCGAGCCCCTTGACGCGCTCATCCACTGAATCCCGCGCCGTCAGAAACAGCACCCGCGTGACGGAACCGGCGGCGCGCATTTCCTCCAGGACTTTCCAGCCACTCAGACCCGGCAGCATGACGTCCAGGATCGCCAGGTCGAAGTCATGATTTTCCAGAAAATGCAGCGCGTCCGTGCCGGTGTGCGCCACATCGACAATGAAGCCGTTTTCCACCAGCCCCTTTTGCAGATATTTTGCCGTCTTGGTTTCGTCTTCTACGATCAGGATACGCACGTGCTTGACCTCTTTTCAAGGCAGAACGCGCAGCCCGCCTGAGATCAACGTTACCAGATTTGCGCGCGGTTGCGAGCGGGTATTGACCCGCCGGCAGCGGCCGCTACCGCCTCTGGAGCATGGCGGTATTGGCAGTGGCAATTGAGCCGCATCTGCACGAAAATCACCGTTCACTGCAGGCAATGCGCGGAGCGATGCCATGTCTGAACGCAAGAGGGCTACACGCACAGAGCACGACCTCATCGGCGAGCGCAAGATCCCGGGGGACGCCTACTACGGCGTCCATACCCTGCGTGCCATTGAGAATTTCCCCATCACCGGCACGCCCATCCGCATTTACCCTGGCCTCATCAACGCCCTCGCCTTCGTCAAACATGCGGCGGCCAACACCAACGCCGAGCTGGGCCTGCTGGAGAAGAAGCGGCGCAACGCCATCGTGCGCGCCTGCGAGGAGATCCGCTCCGGTGAACTGCATGAGCACTTCGTCGTGGACGTGATCCAGGGCGGCGCCGGCACTTCCACCAACATGAACGCCAACGAGGTCATCGCCAACCGCGGCCTCGAGCTCATGGGCCACAAGAAGGGCGAGTACCAGCACCTGCATCCGCTGGAACACGTGAACATGAGCCAGAGCACCAATGACGTGTATCCGACGGCGGTGAAAGTGGCGCTGCGTTTCGAAATAGAACAGCTGCGCAATGCCATGGCCGTGTTGCGGCACGAATTCGAGGCGAAGGCGCTGGAGTTCAGTGATGTCCTAAAGATGGGACGCACCCAACTGCAGGACGCCGTGCCCATGACATTGGGCCAGGAATTCAGCACCTACGCCGTCATGCTGGCAGAGGACGAACAACGCCTGGCGGAGGCCGGACTGCTGATCCAGGAGATCAACCTGGGCGCCACCGCCATCGGCACCGGCCTGAATGCGCCGCCGGAGTACGCCGCGCGCGTGTGCCGGCACCTGTCCGACCTCACCGGGCTGAAACTGGAAACCGCGCACAATCTCATCGAGGCGACCCAGGACGCCGGGGCTTTCGTGCAACTCTCCGGCGTGCTGAAGCGCGTCGCGGTCAAGCTCTCGAAGACCTGCAACGACCTGCGCCTGTTATCGT
>MGYT01000006.1:15139-20328 GCA_001801865.1 Gammaproteobacteria bacterium RIFCSPLOWO2_02_FULL_61_13 | reverse complement strand
ATCAACCTGCCCGCGGCGCAGGCCGGCTCCAGCATCATGCCCGGCAAGGTCAACCCGGTGATTCCGGAGGTGGTGAACCAGATCGCGTTCGAGGTCATCGGCAACGACGTCACCGTGTCATTCGCCGCCGAGGCCGGGCAACTGCAGCTCAACGCGTTCGAGCCCATCATCGCCCACAGCCTGTTCAAGAGCATGACGCACCTGCGCCAGGGCTGCCTGACGCTGGCCGGGCGCTGCGTGCATGGCATCACCGCCAACAAGGATTTCCTGCGCCAGAGCGTCGCCAATTCCATCGGCCTCGTCACCGCGCTGAATCCCTACATCGGCTACGAGAACGCCACCGCCATCGCCAAGGAAGCCCATGCCACCGGCAAGAGCGTTTATGAACTGGTGCTGGCGAAGAAACTTCTGACCAAGGCGCAGCTTGACGAGATTCTGCGGCCGGAAGTGTTGACGCAGCCGCGGCAATTCATGAAGTAGCGCAGCCCCAGGACCTCAAGCTAAGACTCGAATTATCAGGCTTCAAAACATCAAACCCGGCACTCTGTTATTGAACAACTGCTCTACCTACCCTTTCCAGAGTATTGATTCCAATACCCTTCGGGCGCATCCTCTTTCCCCCATGTATATAGCATTAACAAGCAACCTTTCCGTTCAGCAATAGGTTAGGCCGCGAGCGACCTCACCGGTTCGCCAAAGCGTTGCCCAGACGTAGTTCAGCTCAACGAGGAGAACTTGATGGCCACTGATCCGAAGAATCCTGCCCAGGCTCTAAGCGAATTTGCTCCAAAGTTCAACGAACTTACGTGTGAAGTGCTCTTTGGCGACGTCTGGGAGCGCCCTGGCCTATCAAAGAGAGACCGCAGCCTGATTACAGTTGCCGCTCTTGTTGCTCTTTACCGAGTCAACGAACTGCCAATCCATCTGAAGCGGGCTGTGGAGAATGGTCTGACAAAGCGCGAAGTGGTGGAAGCGATCACCCACCTGGCTTTCTATGCAGGTTGGCCATGCGCCGCAACAGCGCTGAATTTGGCCATAACTCACTATGAAGGTGCGGCCTAACTTACTCGTTATGCGTCACGCTAGTTGCCCGAATGTCTGAACTTCGGTGAGCGAGCTTCTTGAAAGCATTCGGAAGCTCGTTGCCTCCCGGGAGCTTCGAATTTCAGAGCATGGTTTTGACGAACTCTCGGACAATGGCATTTCTGTCCGTGATGCTGTTCGAGGCATTCATGCTGCTGTCGAAATTGAGGAATACCCAGCCACTGGACGGGGCCCTGCGTTGCTGGTGCTAGAATATGACCGAGACGACAAACCCATTCATGTTGTCTGGGGTATTCCGAAAGGCCACAAAGCTCCGGCGGTACTCATAACGGCGTACCGCCCAGATCCAACGCAATGGGATGAATGTTTTACGAGGAGACTGAAATGAGCACGCGAAACCGAGTGAAGTACATTCACGAGGGAAAATACGTTGCCGAAGTTACCGTTGAACTCATTGAGGATGCCTCTGCGTGGTCTCCATATTTATCACTGGGCGATGCGGAGAAACTTGAGGACGTTCGCGAGGCATTGGCTCGTGGGGATGTACTCTCTGCATCGAAGCAAGCGCGCGTGTTTACCCTGCAACCTGTCGCCGCTTCCAGGTGACGCAAAACACCCGCTTCCAAGCGACGCGGTGCCCGCGCGCTTGAAGCGCGCCAATGACTGGCATAGACATACGTTCTTTACGGATTTTGTCCATGTACCTCTTGCCGCCATTTCGTCATAAGACGTCATGTATGCGATGCGGACTCAAGTATCCTAAAGACGAGCCGAACTGCACTCACTGCTACGGACTGTCTGATACGGAGTTGAGCCAGTATCTTGACACTAGAAATGACGGAGCCGAGGACATTCGTGATTTAGGCAAGCTGTTTATATACATCGCCATTTTGCTTGCTATTACCACGTTTCTGGTTGCGCTATCTTGATGTGACATAAAACAAGCGCATCGAGGTTGGCGCAGCGAAGCCGCGTCGGCCAGGACCTAGCATCATGGGCCGCGCGGCCCATGCACATAATTGCAGTATGGGGATTTTCATGCTGAAACAATCATTGTCGGATAGCTGGTCATTCTTCAAAAACCATATTGTCGCCATCTCAATAATCATACTGCCCATAGTCGTTCCAGTAGACATATTTGCAGCGATATATCAGTACTTTCTTGCGGGCGATGAGTTTGTATTAACCGAGCAGCTACTTCCAATGGTGGTAGGTTTAATTGCATATCCGATCTATTCGGTTGGTGTCGTTTTTTACATTGCCTCGATAATATCTGGAGAACATTTGGACACAAAGTCGCTATGGAAGCTCGGGGCACAATTCTGGCTGCCTTACATAATCTTGACCATATTGGTCACCATGGCGGTAATTCTTGGCTTCATTTTGCTGGTTATTCCAGGACTTATATTGGCCAGTAGGTATGCATTCTCGGAATTTGACCTCCTCTTTAATCAATCCAGGCCATTAGACGCAATGAGAAGCAGTTGGAATTCAACAAAGGAATATATGTGGGTAATACTTGGCGGGTATGCAGTAATTACACTATGCCTATATGCGCCATATTATGCGGTCGCTTCTCTCTTCGATGAATCGAGCGTCTCCTACTTGGCACTGAATACTCTGTCAAATATCGCGTATTCGGTTTTGTGGGCTTTATATACGATCTTTGCCTTTCGGGTGTATGCGTTCAGTAAGTTGCAATCTAGCCAGTCGCTAAATCAGGACGCGCCATAAAACGGCGCGCCTGACATTTCAGCCGGTAATTGCCGGGCGATGTGCCCATGAACGTCTCGCAGTTGAAAAAGTTTTGCCTCGGATTTCCCGGCGCCTCCGAAACGCTATATTCGCCGCCCGGGAATTTCCTGGCCTACGCGGTGGGTGGCAAGACGTTCGCATACTTCAAGACCAGTGATCCGGAACGGTGGCGTTTCAGCACCCGCGTTTCGCCTGATCGCTTTATCGAGCTGACGGATATTCCGGGAGTAAAACCAGCCCGGTACCGGGGGCGCTTTCACTGGATTACCATCGTGGATGTATCCAGCTTTCCCGCGACCTATCTCAGGGAACTAGTGAAGGAGTCTTACCTAAGGGCGTTATCATCGCTGACCAAGGCTCGCCAACTCGCCATTGCGAAAGCCCGCTGAACTGTGGCCGGCGTAAAGCCGGCCCCACAGACTCTGTTCAACCGCTTAGCAGTGAAATCCCCGCGATGTACTTGTGCAGGTACAGCAACAGTCCGTAGACCACGAGGGCGACGCTCGCCAGCACCACGTCCCGCACAACCGGCACCGGCTGCGGCCGCACCCAGGGTCCCACGCGGCGGTTGATGACCACCATTTCCAGCAACGCCCAGGCACCAAGGCCGATGAACAACACCAGGGAGCGGACTTCGCCGTTGGCCAGCAGGTGCGCCAGGGCCCATAACGTCACGCCGGTCAATTGCGGATGCCGCAGCACGCGCTTGAGGTTCGTGGGCAAGCGCCCGGCGAAGAACAGAAGCAGTGCGATAATCATGAGTGTCATGGCAACGTGGCGGCCCCAGGCGGGTGGCAGGTAGAGAATTTCCGGCGGCGTGCCGCGCCAGCCCATGACGATGAGCACCAGGGAAGTAACGATAAGCACGGAGAACAGGCCTTTCCAGGGACCAAGACCCATCTTCTCCACCCGCTGCACGCGCCATGCGGGAGCCAGCGAAGGGATGAAATGCACGCCCATCCACAGGGCAAGTCCCAAGCAGAGCAGGAAAATCCCGGTATTCATGGGAGAGCCTCCGGTGTGCGTTATGAGCCCGGAGGGAATCCTCGCAGATGCCGCGCGGGAACGCTACGGCATCACTGTGCGGGCGGCGGCGAGGATTGCAGGTGCCACCACTCGCGCAGGCTGCGGCACTTGCCGTCGGCGCTGAACTCCAGCAGGAACACGCCGTCCAGCTTGATGGTGGTCGGTGTATCCGCAACGGCGAACTGCGCGGACCAGTGTGCGATGCCGGTGCTGCCCTTCACGCTCAGCACCTGGTACTGGAACTTCACGTCGCGCTGCCCGGTCGTGACCCTGGTCCAGTAATCCTTGATGCCCTGGGTACCCACGTGGGGCGGCGTGAAGGCTTCGTCCTGGTAGGTGGCGTCGGGCGTGAACAGCGCCGCAGCGTTGTCGGCATCGCGTGCTTCCCACGCGGCCTTGTAACCTTCCAGCCATTGGGTGAGGGCGGCCTCGGTGAGCGGGGTATCCGCCGCTGAAACGGGCGGCAATGCAAGCCCTGTGGTTAGCGCCAGGAAAAGGACGATCGAGTTCGAGAATCCGGGGTGCATGGGTTTCCTCCTCCTGGGGTCAGTTATCGACAGGCTCTGCGGCCTTCGAGTAATCCACGAGGGCCGACTTGTACGTTTCCCGCGGCAGGGTTCGATAGGGCACGAAGGACAACTCCGTGTTCACCAGCAGGCGTGAGCGGATTTCTGCGGACATGCGCGCGTCGAGCCCCGCGGGCACCTGGCCCCGGCCCTCACCCAGTTCCACCACCAGCGGCAGGGGCGGCGTCTGCCGCACGCCCTTGTTGCGCGGGAAGATGCGGAAGTTCTCGCCCACGTCCGGGGCGAACTCCTTGAGGATGCTGCGGATGGCGGAGGGAAACAGGTTCACGCCACGCACGATGAGCATGTCGTCCGTGCGCCCGATGCAGCGGATGCGCGGGCCGGTGCGGCCGGTGGGATTGGTTTTCATGCTCACGACCACGTGGTCGCGGCTGCGAAAACGCACCAGGGGCATGGCCTCGCGCTGCAATGCCGTGTACACCAGTTCGCCCTGGGCACCGTCTTCCCACTGGATGATGGCGCCGGACTGGGGATCAATGAGCTCGGCATGCACGTACCCCCGTGCCGCGAAGTTCATGCCGTTGCCGTCCTCGTCCTCCGCCCATACGGACAGGGACATATCGCCGATGCCCATGGATTCGCGCAAGCGGCAACCGAAGGCGCTCTCGATGCGGGCCCGGATCATGGGGTCGCCGCCGCCAGGCTCGCCGGCGGTGATCATGTTCTTGAGGCCCAGCGAGTTGGTGTCTATGCCGTGTTCGCCGCACCAGTCAATGAGGTACAGGCCGAAGGACGGTGTGCAGCTGACGCCCGTGGCGCCCAGCTTCTGGATGGCGG
>MGYT01000006.1:14825-15088 GCA_001801865.1 Gammaproteobacteria bacterium RIFCSPLOWO2_02_FULL_61_13 | reverse complement strand
TCCTGTCGAAACCGTAATACACCGCGCCGGCCACGAAGGGCCCGGCGTTGAACCCCACCACCACGCGCTGGCCGCGGGAAAAACCCGCCGCCGTGTAACCCCGCGCCACGTTGGTGGCATACATGTCGAGGTCGTTCCGGGTCAGGCCGATATAGCACGGCACGCCGGTGGTGCCGCTGGTGGAGTACACGCGCAGCAATTGGGCAGGGTCGCAGGCCAGGTGCGCTCCGAACGGCGGGCTCTCGGCCTGGGTGCGGCGCAGC
>MGYT01000006.1:13351-14679 GCA_001801865.1 Gammaproteobacteria bacterium RIFCSPLOWO2_02_FULL_61_13 | reverse complement strand
GTCGATGCGGTGCTGCTCCGCCAAGGGCCTGGTTTCTGTTTCCCTGTCGTACATGAAGTGTCCGCTCCGGTTCAGGGCAGCGCGCAGGGCGTGCCTGGCCCGGGGCCTGGTCGGTCTACCGGTAGGTATTGTTCGACGTATGATCGCCCGCCAGCCAGCGCTTCAGGGTCTGATGCGCGTCGGCCAGGCGGTCGGCATTGATCTTCTCCGCGTCCGGGTGGTCCACGACGAACTCCACGATCATGCCGTTGGGATCTTCCACGTACAACGAACGGCAGTAGCCGTGCTCGAGGATGTACGTCTGTGGTTCGCGAATGCCGGCCTTGGCGATGCGCGCCGAGATGGCGTCCTGAGTCTGGCGATCCACCTTGAGGGCGATGTGGTGGAAGGGTGAAGGCGGCATCTTCGGTCCGAACTCGGCCTGGTCATCGGCATTGGCGAACTGGAAAAACGCCAGCGCACCACCGTCTGCGAGACCAAAAAACGTGTGGCAGTAGGTGCGCAACTTGCCGAACAACTGGTCCGATTCCGACCACGCGGCAAGGAGCGGCAGGCCGATGACGTCCTCGTAGAAGCGCCGTGTCTTTTCCATGTCCGTCGTGACATAGGCGGTGTGGTGCAGCCGTTGCGGCAGCCCTGCTTTTCCGGTCATGCCTGTCTCCTCACCGTTGGCGCCGGTCAGAAGCGATACTCGACGTCCACGCCCCAGGTCAGTGGCTGGCCCTTGAAGACGAAGTTGTTCGAGTAGCCCGGGCTCGGGAAGAACTGCGGGCCTGGCGACCACTCCGAATTGTAGTCCTCATCATTGAGGTTTTTCGACCAGGCCGTGATCGCCCATGTCTCGCTTTCAATCCCGCCGCGAAGGTTCAACAGGTGTACCGGGTGGCGCACGGTGAAGTTATCCGGGTAGAAATACGTGGGGCCAATGACCTGGAAATCCGCGCGGATGAATCCGGTGACACCGCCCCAGGCCGCGAACGGGTGGCGGTACTGCGCGCCCACGTTCAGCGTGTACTCGGAAACCAGCGGCGCCTCGTTGCCCACGTCCAGCGGTGAGCGCGTGGATTCCCTGATTTCGCTGTCCGTGAGGCCAAGACCCACGTGCATGTCGAGCCCTTCGGTCACCATGGCGGAGGCCTCGAATTCGACGCCGTCGTAGATCACCTTGTCCAGGTTGCCCAGGTTCTGGGTGCTGGTGCCCGGGTCGAACACGAAGTAGTACGAGCCCCTGGCGCTGGTGTGATAGACGTTCAGGCTGGTGTTCAGGCGGCCGTGCAGGAACTGGGCCTTGATGCCGCCTTCATAGGTATTCGCGACTTCCTCGTCGA
>MGYT01000006.1:10516-13329 GCA_001801865.1 Gammaproteobacteria bacterium RIFCSPLOWO2_02_FULL_61_13 | reverse complement strand
ACCCGCCGTGCCGACGCCGGTCTGGTTGAAACCGCCGCTACGGAAGCCGCGGCTGTAGCCCAGGTAGAACATCCAGTCATCCACGGGCTTCCAGCGCAGGGTCACCTTGGGCTGGAGCTCGTCCCAGCTCTTCTTGCGCTCCTGGCCCGGGAACGCGATGCCGACCAGAGGGCCGGGAATAAACTGGGCCGGCGTTTCCGTGGTGTTCTCGCGGTTGTCATTGTCGTAGCGCAGGGCCAGCGAGCCGTCCAGGTCGTCGGAAATGTCGAAGCTCATTTCACCGAACATGGCCCAGGCGAAATTGTCCTGGGAATCGGCGAGATATGTGAACTGCGGGAAGAAGATCGGCAATGGCTCAGTCTTCACGTCGCGCACGCCCTGGCCGCAATCCAGGAACGGATCCAGGAATTGATCACCGCTGCAGTCGAACACGTTGCCGGTGGAGATGAAGCGGTCCGTGGCGATGAAATAACCGCCCACGATCCAGCGGAAGCGCTGATCCGCCGGCGAGGTGAAACGGAATTCCTGGCTGATGGATTCCACGTCCAGGAACTGGTGCTGGGCCTGATCCACGCCGAAAAAGTTCTCGAGCACCGAGTCCGGGTTCGGCAGGAAGTCGAACTGGTCACCGGTCAGCAATTCCTCGAGGTCATCGTAGGCGGTGACCGAGGTCAGCGTGCCATAATCGGTCTCGTAGTCCATCTTCAGCGAGACACTCCACATATCACGCTCATTTTCGCCCTCATTGTTCACGCGCACCGGCAGGCTGGTGTCGTTAACATCGCGGGTGATGTTGAAGTACAGGGCCTGGGTGTCCACCTGCGAGATGTTGAAGCGCAGGTCGGCCTTGAATTGGTCGTTCGGCTCCCAGATCAACCGGCCGCGGCCGGAGATGTCCTCGAACGGATCCGCCTCCTCGTTCAGGAAGGTATTATTGATGTGTCCCTCCGTGTCGAAGTAGGAGAACGAGCCGCGGAACTTCAACGTTTCCGATCCCGGGACCGGACCGCCCAGCTCACCGCGCACCTTGAAACCGGGGCCGGATTCATACCCGGCCATGACCCTGCCCTCGAGTTCGTCGCCGGGCTCCTTGGTGCGGATGATGACCGCGCCGCCGATGGCGTTGCGGCCGTAAAGGGCGCCTTGGGGTCCCTTCAGCACTTCGATCTGCTCAATATCGAACAGTTCCTGGTTGAACTGGGACGGGTTCGCCATCAGCACGCCGTCGATCATGACGGCCACCGAGGGCTCACTGTTGCGTGCCTGGGAGATGCCGCGCACCGTGATAAACGAGGTGCCCTGGTTCTGGGTCTGCACCATGGTCATGTTGGGGGTCAGGGCGATGAAATCCTGGGGACGTTCGATGCCCGCGGACCTGATCTCCTCCGCGGAAAACACGTTCACCGCCACCGGGACGTCCTGGTAGGACTCGTCGCGCTTACGCGCCGTCACCACGATTTCTTCCAGACCTTCCGATTGCGCCCATGCCGCCGGCACACCCAGGCAAACAGCCGGTATCAGACAACCGGCCAGCGTGATTCTTTTCATGCGCTCCTCCCCGGAAACAGTGTTCTTGTCAATTTGCGCGCGATACTATGTATTTCGCTTGCCGAAGTCAATTTCGAACAGCGAAAAAACATCCATTATCCGGCAGGTGAACAGTTCGCTGCGGCGAAACGCCTTGCGAGATAATGCAGGCTCGAATTGTGGTTTCCGGGAGGACGCATGGGCAAAGGTAAAAAGGCCACAACCGGCATTTGCGGCGCAGAGGCAGATCGGATCAACATCCGCGGCCGGGACCTCGTCAACGACCTGATGGGAAAGACGGGCTTCACCGGCATGTTCCTGCTGCAGGCGCTGGGCCGGACCCCGACCCCGCTGCAGATCACGCTGGTGGATGCGGTCCTGGTGACGATCATGGAACACGGGCTGGTGCCGTCCGCGGTGGCCACACGCCTCACGTACCACGGCGCACCCGATTCCTACCAGGGGGCGATCGCTGCCGGACTGCTGGGCGTGGGCGACCGCTATGCCGGCACGGCCGGCCTGTGCGGCGCCCTGTTCCAGCGCATCCTCGCCGCTTCCCCCGGGGCGCGAGAAGACGCCACGCGCGCCGAAATACGCGCCCATCGCGCGCAGAAACGCGCGCTTCCCGGCTTCGGCCATCCCACCCATCGCGAGGCGGACCCCCGGGTACCCCGGCTGATCGAGATTGCGACACAGGCGGGCGTGAAAGGCGAACACCTCGAGGTCATGCACCTGGTCGAGCGGGAACTGGCGCAGGAACTGGGCCGCAAACTCCCGGTGAATATCAGTGCCGCCATCGCCGCCGTGCTGGGAGAGGCCGGCATCCCGGTGTCAATGATGCGGGGCGTCGTGCTGGTGGCGCGGTGCGCCGGGCTGGTCGGGCATCTACAGGAAGAAATGGAAAGGCCCATCGGTGAGACCATGTGGCAAACCCTGGAGCACTCCGTGGCTTACCAACCGGGGGACGCCTGATCGCAGGCAATGGCAGTTACACGGTGGGTTACGGCGCTGCGCGCCTAACCCACCAAAAAACGTTACCGGGACACGGAATGGGTAAGGATCGGGTAGCGGCGTAACTCCATGTCGATCCTTTTTGCCCCTTCCTGAAGCACGGGCAGACGTGTACGTATCATTTCTTCCTGGGTAATCCGCGTCGTCGCCGTGGAACAGTTTATGGCGGCCAGCGTCTCACCCCGGTCATTGAGGATGGGAACCGCCACGGAAACAATGCCGTAATCCAGTTCATCCTGCACCGAGGCATAACCCTTTTTCCGCACCAGTTTCAG
>MGYT01000006.1:9319-10510 GCA_001801865.1 Gammaproteobacteria bacterium RIFCSPLOWO2_02_FULL_61_13 | reverse complement strand
GCGGAGCTTCGCCGCCGACGTCACAGTTTTGTCGGTAAGCGCACGCAGTTCCACATTCCTGAAATAGTCATTTAATGCGTCGGCACTTTGGCCGGCCAGCAACACCCGCCCCAGGGATGTGGCATAGGCGGGGAAGCGCGTGCCCACTCCCGCCGCAAGCCGGATCATGCGATTGGTGGAGACATGCACCAGGTAAAGGATGTCGTACTGGGACAGCACTGCCAGGGACGAACTGTCGCCGGTGTGATCCCGGATTTCCTGTAGATGCGGGCGTACGACCTCCGCCAGATTCATGGATTCCAGGTAAGCGGAGGCAAACGTCATGATTTCCGGCCGCAGCAGGAACAGCTTTCCGCGCCTGCCCACATAGCCCAGGTGTTCCAGCGTGTGCAGGCAACGTCGCGCCACGGCAGCGCTCAATTCGGCAACGGCAGCGACTTCACTCAATGTCATCTCGGGGCGATCCTTCGAGAAGGCGCGCAGCACCGCGAGACCCCTGGCCAGGGAATTGATGTATTCCCCATCTTCGCGGGGGTTTTTGGGGATGGCCATGGCTATGGGGAGCGTGGGAACGTCCGCTGATTATAAAGGAAGCTTCAGCCCCCACCCGGCAGGCGGGAAAATTTTGGACTAGAGTTACCGGTAAGTATGACTGCCCCCGTAGACAAACGAAACCCGGAAGATATCGTTGCCCGGGCGCGACGCGAAAGCGACGCCCGGGCGCTGTCCTACCGCGAGCGCGCACTGAAGTTGTATCCCTGGGTCTGCGCCCGCTGCGGCCGCGAATTCACGCGTCAGAACCAGCAGGAACTCACTGTCCATCACCGCGATCATGACCACGACAACAATCCCGAGGACGGCAGCAACTGGGAGTTGCTGTGCATCTACTGCCACGACGACGAGCATACCCGCCATGCGCAGCCAATGGAGCCCGCACCAGCGCGCGACACGGCCGCCCGGCCTCTGGCCACTTTCAAACCATTCGCGGACCTGAAGGTGCGCCTGCGGCAGGACGGGAAGTAGCGCGCTCGGCCTGACGCGCGGCACGGGCCAACGCGGCGCGCAGCCGTAAATGTCCGGCGCTCAGTTGTGCATAACGACGTTCACTGTCGCCACCCTTGGCGCGAATGATCTCCACCAGCCTGCCCCGCTCCGCAGCCCGCCATTGCGCCAGGTCCGGGATCTGCGCCA
>MGYT01000006.1:8545-9292 GCA_001801865.1 Gammaproteobacteria bacterium RIFCSPLOWO2_02_FULL_61_13 | reverse complement strand
GCCGCTCTCCGCGCGACCAGCCCCGGGTACTGATACCCAATGCCTTTGACACTTGTCGCGCAAGCCGATTGGCGGCATCCGCACGCGAACTCCTGCCCTGTGCCGCCAGCATTACGGTGGCGGAGGCGGCCAGCACCGCGAGCCAGCGTTCCTCGAAGCGCGCGCGGGCGCCGAATCCGGGTAACACCAGTTCCAGGTCACAACCCGCCAGTTCCCGCAACATTGCCGGTGGCGTGCGCCGCCCGCGGCGCGCCGTGATGCGCGCGAACTCCGCAGCGGCGCGGCGCCGGATGCGGTCGTGCACGGGCCGGAAACCAAGACGATAGTAGAACCAGAAGGCGCCGCTCTTAATGGCCTCCGCATTGCCCGCGCCGAACTGGTAGGGATTCACCATAAATCGTTCGCAACCGAATACCCTGCGCGCGGCGCCGAGCACGCCCGCATACAGGTATGCGGACTCGCCGCGCCGGAACTCGTCGAAAATGTTAATCCCGGTATTGCCCTGCCCGAACAGGGGCGTGACGCCCCCGTACCCCAGCGGCACGCCGTTGGCGAACAGCATGTGGCCGTAACTCGCTTCCAGGCTCAGGCGACGGTCCGGCAGTACGCCAAGGAAAACCACCTCGGTGCCCTCGCCCAGGGCGACGCGATAAACATCGGCGGGATTGGCATGCTGATGGGAGTAAACCTCCCGGCAACGCACCAACAATGCCGCCTGCACGAGTTCAATGATGCGTCGCCCTTCGG
>MGYT01000006.1:4836-8523 GCA_001801865.1 Gammaproteobacteria bacterium RIFCSPLOWO2_02_FULL_61_13 | reverse complement strand
CACGTCGTCGCGATTTCCGGTGCGCGCGACCGCGAAAGAAGGCTGCCAGCGCAGGGGCACTTCGGCGTCGTTGTATACCGACTCCACCAGTGATTCGTCGAGCCGCGCTGCGGCGCATTGCCGGAACAGCCACGCCGGCTCGCCACCACGGCGGCGATGACTGGCCAGCCGGATCCAGGCGGCGGTGGACAGCGTGGCGTCGTCGAACACCTGCAGTTCAGCGCGAACGCACAACGCTTGCAGCAACGTGTCCAGTTTTGCCGCGGAATCAAACGCGCCCCAATCCATGTGCACCTGCTCCGGGCAGTGCGACGCCAGCCAGCGCGCATTCACGTGCGCAAAAGCGTAATCCACGCGGGTGCCGGCAATGCCACTGTCCAGCAACGCACGCCGCGTCGCGCTGCCAGCGGCAGCAATGCGGCGCGGAAACTGCGCGAGCGCCGCGCCGGCAGCAGCGAAGGTTTCGATATTGTCTGGAAATGCCACCGCATGAAGCAGCAACCCATGGAACCGCCGCAACAGCGAAGCGGAACGGAGTGGCTGCTGCGCGAGCCTGCGGATTAATTCAAGGCGTTCTCGCGCGACCTCCGGCGTGAAGGTGCCGGCCAGCGCGGAAAGATGGATCAGCAACTCGCGCGTGGTCAGCGGTCCTGCCTCAGGACACGCGTTCCAGTACTACGGCGATGCCCTGCCCCAACCCGATACACATGGTGCAAAGGGCATAGCGTCCCTTGCTGGCCTCCAGTTGCCGCAGCGCGGTCAACACCAGCCGGATGCCGGAGGCGCCGAGCGGATGGCCGATGGCGATGGCGCCGCCGTTGGGATTAATGCGTGCATCATCAAACGGGATTTGCAACATCTTGAGGCACCCAAGCACCTGGGTGGCAAAGGCCTCATTCAGTTCCAGCACATTTATGTCCTTGAGCAGCAGGCCGGCGCGCTGCAACACCTTCTGTGAGGCAGGCACAGGGCCGAGACCCATGACCCGCGGCTCCACGCCGGCCACGGCCCCGACAACAACCCGCGCGCGCGGCTTCAAGCCCAGTTTTTCCCCCATCTCTTTTGTGCCGATCAACAACGCACCGGCGCCGTCGTTGATCCCCGAGGCATTACCAGCGGTGACGACACCATCCTTCTGCAACGGTTTCAGCTTCGTCAGCGATTCCAGTGTCACATCCGCGCGCGGATGTTCATCATCCTGGATCAGCTGCGGCGGATCCTTGCGCCTTTCTGCCGGTACTTCCACGGCCATCAGTTCCCCGGCGAAATATCCCGCTGCCCTGGCGCGCGCGTACTTCTGCTGCGAGGCCAGCGCAAACCGGTCGCTGTCCTCGCGGTCGATGCCGAGATCCCTGGCAATGTTGTCCGCCGTCTCCGGCATGGTGTCGCCGCCGAACTGCCCGATAAAGCGCGGATTGGAGAAACGCCAGCCGATGGTGGAATCAAACATCTCCTGATTACGGGCATAGGCGGCGTCCGCCTTGGACATGACCCACGGGGCGCGGCTCATGCTCTCCACGCCGGCGGCGATCATCAACTGGCCCTCGCCACAGCGCAGCGCGCGCGTGCAATCCAGAATGGCGGCGATGCCGCTGCCACAGAGACGATTCACCGTCTGCCCCGCCACCGTCACCGGTAATCCGGCCAGTAACGCTGCATTGCGCGCCACATTGCGGCAGTCCTCGCCCGCCTGGTTGGTGTCGCCGGCGATAACATCCTCAATCAGACTGCCGTCAATGCCGGCGCGTTTCACCACCTCGCGAATGCAGCCGGCGAGCAGTTCATCGGTGCGAATCTTGGCCAGCGCGCCGCCATGGCGACCAAAGGGGGTGCGGATGCCATCGAATATATAGACTTCGTTCACGGGTGAGGCTCCTGATTCATTATTATTTATGGAAAGAACTGTAGTTGGTAGATGGTAGGCGGGGGAACGAGGGTCTAGTGCCGCAATCCATCCCCCCAACGACCAACCACCATCTACTACATACTATGTTCCATCTCCAGCAACGACATCCCCAGCCTTGCTCTCCTGCTCAGCCACGGACTCGGCCGGTACCGCGGATCGGCGTAGACGCGCTGCAGACCCTCCAGGATTTCCAGGACCACCGCCGGGCCGACGGCGTCACCCAGTTCCAGCGGGCCCTTCGGATAACCCAGGCCCAATTTTGCGCCCACATCAATATTCGCAGGGGCCGCAATGCCCTGCTGGGCGACGTCACAGGCGGTGTTGATGATGGTCGCGACCATGCGTTGGCCGACGAAGCCGCCGCTGTCCCGGATCACCGACACGGTGCGCCCGCCCTTGCCCAGCGCGGCCCAGGCACTATTTATAACGTCAATCCCGGTGGCCGGGGTCGGCATCAACGTGATTCGTTTGCCCGTTTCCAGCAGCATGTCCACCGCGAGGGTGCGGGCGGGCGGCAATTTCTCATCCAGTGTAGCCGTGGTCGCATCCAGTCCCAGTGGCGTCACCAGCGCGATGCTGGTGCGGCCGGGCTTTTTGCCATTGTCCAATGGCATGCCTGTTTCCCTGAGCAATAATTTAAGTTTCTTTCCGAGTATCGGTTGGGCGCGGCTGACCCAGAACTTCGCGCCCTTCGCAACGGGTGGCACCGCCGGTTCCGGCGGTTCGATGCGATCGTCACCGTCATAGGCATAGAAACCACGTCCACTCTTGCGGCCCAGCAATCCGGCAAGATACCGCCGCCGCTGCATGGGCGTGGGCTTCAGGCGCGGCTCATGAAAGAACTGGTTGTAGACCTGCTCGGAGACGGGGAACGTCACGTCCAGGCCGGTAAGGTCCATCAACTCGAACGGCCCCATGCGGAACCCGGCGCAGTCGCGCATGATGCGATCCACCACATGCGTCTCGGTGATGTTTTCGAACAGGATGCGCAGGCCCTCGGTGACCAGGCCGCGGCCGACGTGATTCACCAGGAATCCGGGCGAATCCACGACCGGCACCGGCGTGTGCCCGGTCCGCTTCACCCAGGTTTCGAGCGCGGCCACGATACGGGAGTCGGTGCGCTCGCCGCCGATCACTTCCACCAGCTTCATCAACGGCACCGGATTGAAGAAGTGACAGCCGGCCACGCGCTCCGGGCGCCTGCAACCGGCGGCGATTTCAGTCACGGACAGGGAAGATGTGTTCGTCGCAAGTATGCAGTGATCCGGAACAATGGCTTCCAGTTCGCGGAACAGCGGCTGCTTGACCTCCAGTTTCTCAATGATGGCCTCGATGACGAGATCACAGCGGGAGAACTCCACCAGTGCGGCGGCCGGGTGCACGCGCTTGCTGGCGGCGTTGGCGTCGGCCGAGGTCATGCGGCCTTTTTCCGCCGCCCGCGCAAACATGCTGCCGACAAAATCCCATGCCGTTTGCACCATGGCGCTGTTGGTGTCGAACAGCAACACCTCCATGCCGGCCGCCGCGGCCACCTGGGCAATGCCCCGGCCCATGATGCCCGCACCGACGATGCCCAGGACTACGGGATCCTTGCTGAAATCCTTCATGGCGCTCCCTTCACGTATGGCCTCCGATGTACAAATTCCGTCCCGGCCCTTACCTTGCATGCGACAACGATGAAATCACCGGGGCGGGGCACAACATTGCCATGGGGCAGTGCATGTTGCAACGCGCAAACCGCGGCAGCAGTGACACAATATATTTTACGGGGGCAGGAAATG
>MGYT01000006.1:0-4794 GCA_001801865.1 Gammaproteobacteria bacterium RIFCSPLOWO2_02_FULL_61_13 | reverse complement strand
CCTCGCGGACCTGGGCGCCGAGGTTATCAAGGTGGAACGGCCCGGCGTCGGTGATGAAACCCGGCAATGGGGACCGCCCTGGCTCCTGGATCGCGACGGCAAGGCGACCGGAGAATCTGCTTATTATCTTGGCTGCAATCGCGGCAAATACTCGGTGACCGTGGACATTGCGCAGCCGGAGGGAAGGCAGCTCGTGCTGGACCTGGCGGCCCGTGCCGATGTCTTGCTGGAAAACTTCACCACCGGGGGTCTGGCGAAAAAGGGCCTCGGGTACACGGATCTATACAAGCAGAATCCGGCTCTCGTCTACTGCTCCATCACCGGCTTCGGGCAGACGGGACCCAAGGCGGAGGACCCGGGTTATGACTATCTGATCCAGGGCATGGGCGGGCTCATGAGCATCACCGGCAACGCCGACGGCGATCCCGGCGCCGGACCTCAGCGCGTGGGTGTCGCCGTCAGCGATCTGACCACCGGCATGTATGCCGCCATCGCCATCCTCGCCGCCCTGCACCACCGCACGCGGACCGGTCTCGGTCAATACATTGATATGGCGCTGCTGGATACGCAGGTCGGCTGGCTCGCCAACCAGGCGATGAATTACCTGATTGGAGGCAAGGTGCCGCGCCGCACCGGTGCGCAACATCCCAACCTGGTTCCGTACCAGCCGTTCCTCACTGCCGACGGTTTCGTGGTCATCGCCGTGGGCAACGATGGCCAGTTTCAGCGCTTTTGCGCCGCCGCCGGCTGCCCGGAACTGGCGCAGGATCCGCGCTTTCGCACCAACCCCGACCGCATCTGCAATCGCAAGCCGTTGGTGGAGGCGCTGGAGAAGATCACCCCTTCGCGCAGCAGCGCCGAATGGATGCAGTTGTTGCATGACGCCAATGTGCCGTGCGGACCCATCAACACCCTTGCCGAGGTATTTGCAGATCCCCAGGTGCGGCATCGAGGCATGCAGATCGAACTGGATCACTCGCTCGGTGTGAAGGTTCCCGGCGTCGCGAGCCCGATGAGATTTTCCGCCACCCCGGTGGAATATCACAAGGCCCCGCCGCTGCTGGGCGAGGACACGGAGCCGGTGCTGAAGGCGCTGCTCGGCAAGTCCGATGCGGAGATTACGGCACTGCGGGAGCGTAAGGTGATTTGAGTCCGCGCTTTCAACGCGCGCGAAATACCATCATTCATGCACGACACGAGGCAGCACAGGACCCGGATTACGGGTGCGTGCCTTTCAGGAGCTCGGCCAATGTCGCGAGCAGGTGATCAATGTCCTCTTCATTGTTGAAGTAATGCACGCTGACACGAATACCCCCGGTACCCGACGTGTAGCGCTGCGCCACCGAGATGCGCTGCGCGAGCAGGTGGCCCAGGACGGCGCCATCCTGCTCCCGGTCGCCCAGCGTAAACGAGATGATCCCGGCGCGGTGTCTGCGTTCAATCGGCGTTTCCAGCCTGACCGGAAGCCGCTGCAGGCCGTCGATCAGCCGATCGCCCAGAGTCCAGATACGCTCGGCGGCAATCTCCGGACCCAACTGGTTCAACAGCGACACGCTGCTCGCCAGCGCCACCGCGCCGGGATAATTGCACGTTCCGCCGATCTCGAAGCGCTTGGCGGTGCGGGCAAACTCGTAACTTCGATCCGGGGTGATGGCGGGCGTAGTGAAATAGTTCCCCCATCCGCCAGCGGGCGGATTCAGGGCCAGGTAGCCCCAACTGCGGGGCTCCAGCCCGGAAAGGGCCCGCGCGGACAAACACAGAAAGCCGGTGCCGAGCGGGGAGTTGAGCCACTTGTGACCTCCCGCAATCAAAAAATCCACGCCGTCGGTCTCCACCGGGATCGCCCCCGCCTGTTGAATCGCGTCGACAATGACCCAGGCCCCCACGCCGCTGGCGGCGTCCACGACCGCCGGCAGATCAATGCGATAGCCATTCGTCCATTGGGTTGAACTGACGATGACAGCCCGCGTGCGCGGCGTGATTGCTGACTTAAACATGCCGGCATCGACAATGCCGTTGCGATGGTGGATGAAATTCACCTTTACGCGTGCCTGCCGCGCCAGCTGCACGAACGGGATCGCCACTTGCAGAAACTCAAGATTGCAGAGCAGCACCTCGTCACCTTCAGACCAGTTGATCGCCTGCGCCGCGATGTTGAGTCCGTGGGTCGTACTCTCCACCAGCGCAATGCGTTCCGTACCGACCTGTAGCATCTCTGCCACCGATGCCACGGCTTGCTCCCGCTGGGCATCCATCCATACATGGTGGGCGGTGGCATCACAGAGCGCGGGATCCGCAAGGCGCTGGACAAAATCAGTGACCGCCGCCGCGGCCTGCGCCGGAAGCAGGCTGACACAGGCCGCATCAAGAAATGTGCGATTTGCCAGCGCTGGAAACTGCCGGCGTACAGCAGTCCAGTCCAATGCATGACGTGACTTAGTGTATTTCATTAAAGCGCATGCTGGCGCAACGGGCACCGGGGTTTCTTGATCTGGATCACCTCGACAAAGCGGATGCCGTCATGGAAACTCAGGCACTGCCCCTGGTCACTTTGAAACAGAACCGTTATGAAACCCGCGCCCGCGCCAGCATGGGTGCGAAGCGCACCAGGAACACCGCGAACGCCAGCGACCACAGCACGCCGGACGCCATTACCGTCACCTGGTAGGACTCCGGCCAGAGGATGCCGGCGAACACGCGCACCATGGCCGCGAGTTGTACCAGCAGAAAGGCCGCGATCTCTGCTGGCCCGGCGGCCAGCGGCCGGCCGGTATGCCCGAGCGCGCTGCGCATCACCATTGCCATCATCATGCCCGTCATGGCCCCGATCGTCAGCGCATGGGTCGCGGCAATGGGAGAAATCTTCCCGGCCTCCGCCAGCGCCCGCAGCATCAGGGCGACGGGGATCCACGCGTAGGCCGCGGGCAGCATCCACAACAGCGGGTTCCGGCGTGTCTTCAGCGGCTGCCACAGCATGAGCCGGGCGAAATGGGCTGCAGCGGCGAGCGCAAGTAACGCGACCCATGCAACGCCAGGCAACGCAAACCACGGACGCAGCAGACCGGCCACAAACACCAACACCAGTGCACCGACGGCAACTGTCTCCACCGCCATGACCCGCTGCAATCGCAGCGCAGGGAACGCATTTTCCGTGAACGCAGGGATGACGCGCCCGCCGACAACGGCAATCAGGATCGCAATGAGATCCAATGCGCCCAGCAGTGCAGTTCGTTCCAGCGAAGCGGACACGACATTGAGGTGCGCCAGGTGAAACAGCACGTTCAGCCCCATGAGCGCGGCGAGCAGCAACAGTATCTTGTAGTTGCGCGTATTGCGGCTGCGCCAGATGGGTACGCCGATGGCAACGCCGAGCGCTGGCAGCAGCGCCGTATCGACGGCGGCCGCAAGGGCGCCGGGACCCGTCAACATCAATACGCGCGCCAACAGCCAGAGCAGTGCAAGTCCGGCGAGCATTACGCCAGTCGGGGTCGGCAGGCTGGTCCAGTTGCGCACCGCCGTCAGCAGGAATCCGGTAATGACTGCGGCAGCGAAACCGAACACCATTTCGTGCCCGTGCCAGGCCATCCCGGCCAGATACGTCCCCGGCTCGACCACGCCCAGCCAGAACATGATCCAAACCGGCACGCCCAGCAATGCAAACACTGCGGCGAGCAGGTAGAAAGGCCGGAAACCCAAAGACAGCAGCGGCGCATTCTCAAAACGCTGCCGTAGTGAGGCGCTGCTTTCGATGCCTGAACCTTCAGTGCCCACGGAAGAGAGTCTCAAGACCGAGGGCCGGCACATCATCCTCGACCTCGCTGCCCGCGCCGATATCCTGGTGGACAACTTCAAGTCCGGCGGCCTGGCTGAGAAAGCACTGGAGTACTTGGACCTGTGGGCGATCTGGCCCGGCCCTGGTGAGTGTCAGTTGAAGGTTCATTTATCGGTACCGTTGAAATCCACGATATCCTCGGCATGTACGGGCATAAACCACTTTTGCGCGATAAATGTCGGTATCACAGCACTGGTCACCACGACGCCGACCAGCACCGAATACTGCACCTGGTTGATATAGCCGGCATTGAGCCCGAATACGCTCGATATGGTCCCGAAAGTCAGGCCCGTACTCATTAACAATGTAACGTAGATTTCACCCTTCGGCAGAAAATGTCTCGCCAGAAAGTACACCCCAACGAACTTGGTCACCATCTTGAGCAGAAACAGGAGCGCAAATAAACCGAACGCGGAATAGATCAGCAGCAGCGAGATCTTCAATCCGCCGACGATAAAGAACAGTGGTGTTATGACGGCATAGGCAACGGTCCGAAGCCGGTTGCGCAGTTCCTTTGTCTGCGATGACTCGCTGAAGTGTTTCGACATGAGCAGTCCCAGCAGGAACGCCGGTAACACTGCGTGCCCATTGCCGAGATTGGCGAAATAGATGAAGACAAGGAGCAACAAAAAGATGTACTTGATCTCGGGCTCGATGACCTTGTTCCGCAACCGCGGATTTTCAAATACACGGTGGGAAAAGGTGACGGCGCCGACAATCACGAGAACGGAAACCGCCACAAACAATGCCGTGTACCAGGTAGGTTGCAGGAACACAATACTTAACGCCAGGGCGGTACCCATATCAGTAATGAATGTCGCCGCCATCAGGATCTTTCCGAGTTCAGTCCGGTTTAACCCGGTCTCGACCAATACTGCATACACCACCGCCAGCGAAGTCGTGGACAGCGCGATGCCGGCAATCAGGGCGGCCTCCAGGTCCCACCCCGCCACCTTCCATGT
>MGYT01000005.1:33559-34190 GCA_001801865.1 Gammaproteobacteria bacterium RIFCSPLOWO2_02_FULL_61_13 | reverse complement strand
TGCGCCCCGGAGATCGCCCGCCGCACACTCATGGATGAATGGGCGGTGGACCTGGTGAAGAGTTGGAATACCGCGGACTGGTATCAC
The DNA here is from genome assembly GCA_001801865.1 of Gammaproteobacteria bacterium RIFCSPLOWO2_02_FULL_61_13. GTDB lineage: Bacteria > Pseudomonadota > Gammaproteobacteria > Eutrophobiales > Eutrophobiaceae > 2-02-FULL-61-13. The sequence continues at coordinate 34,103 of MGYT01000005.1, read as the reverse complement.
CTGCCGCAACGGATTGGCCGGCTGGTGGCGGGATTGGTGGGCGCCGCGGAGGACGAGGTCGTGATCACGGATGCCACGGGCATCAACCTGTTTAAGGTCCTGGCAACTGCATTGACCCTGCGCCCGGATCGAAATGTAATCCTGATGGAGGGCAGCAATTTCCCCACGGACAATTACACCGCGCAAGGTCTGATTGCGCTGCTGGGCAATCGCCATCGGCTGCGGTTTGCCGAGCATGACGAAATCCTGGCGGCCATTGATGATGATGTCGCCGTGGTCGCGCTGACCGAGGGACATTACAAAACCGGGCGGATACATGACATGCGCGCGATCACCGCCCGAGCCCATGCCCACGGCGCCGTGGCCGTGTGGGATCTGTGCCACAGCGCCGGTGTCATGCCTGTGGATCTGAATGGGTGTCACGCCGACTTCGCCGTGGGCTGCACGTACAAGTACCTGAATGGCGGGCCGGGCAGTCCCGCATTCATCTTTGCCGCGCGCCGCCATCATGGCGTGGCGTTGCAACCGTTGACCGGCTGGTACA
>MGYT01000005.1:0-33550 GCA_001801865.1 Gammaproteobacteria bacterium RIFCSPLOWO2_02_FULL_61_13 | reverse complement strand
ATGCAGAGCGGGACCCCGCCGATCTTGAGCCTCGCCGTTGCCGAAGCCGGCATCAGCATCACGGCCAGGGCATCGATGCCCGCCATTCGGGAAAAATCCATGCGCATGGGCGATCTGTTCATCGAACTGGTGGATGATCTTTGCGGCGAGTTTGCTCTCCGGCTGGCCAGCCCCCGGGACGCGAAACACCGGGGCAGCCAGGTGTCACTCACCCATCAACACGGCTACCCCATCATGCGGGCGCTGATCGGCCGCGGCGTCATTGGAGATTTCCGCGCGCCTGACATCCTGCGTTTTGGTTTCGCACCGCTGTATCTTCGCTACCTGGATATCTGGAATGCCGCGCAGGCACTGCGCGACATCATGCAAACGGACACCTGGAGGTTGCCGGAATTCAACACGGCCCTGGCCGTGACCTGAGCCGGGGTTGCCGGGTACTTGTTTCAGATGTTATCCTGACCGGACGGTCAGTCAGCAATCCGAAATACCCTGAGATGGAAACTAACCCCCTGATTAACAACGTGCCTGAGCCGGCCCAGGAAGGGGCTGCGGCGATTTTGTGCGCTGCAACGGAGTTATTTGCGGAACGCGGGTTCGACGCCGTGCCCTTGAGCGTCATTGCCGAACGGGCGAACGTCAGCAAGGGAAACATCTTTCATCACTACGGCAGCAAGGAGGGGTTGTACCTGGCGGTGATGAAACATGCCAGCGGCAACACGGCGAGCCTGCTGGCGGACGTGACCCGCGGCGCCGGACCTTTTGCTGAGCGCATCCGGCACTTCGCGCGGGCGCACCTTGAATACCTAGTCAGCCACCAGTGCGTGACGCGGTTGATCCTGCGTGAGCTGGCGCAGGGCGACGCGGAACGGGGGCGTACGCTGGTGGAGCAGGCGTTCGGGGAAAACTTTTCCATGCTGGTGTCGATCTTCCGGGCCGGGCAGCAGGATGGGTACGTGCGCCCGGACCTGGATCCGGCGGTGATGGCGCTGGCGCTGCTTTCGGGCAATGTGTTCTTTTTTCAATCGCAGCCACTGCTGCCGCACCTGGCCAGCGTCCGCTTTGCCAACGACCCGGTTTACTACAGCAACATGGTGGTCAATGTATTCCTGCATGGCGTATTGATGGAGAAAGCATGAGTCTTAAAACTGAAGCGGATGCCGCACCGGCCGGACTGAACATCTTCGCTGTGCTGGCCGGGCTCGCGCTCATTGGCGCGGCGATCTATTTTCTCTTCCTGCGGGGAGGTGCGGGACCGGCCGTGGCGGCCACCCCCGCCGCGCGCCCTCCGGTGCCGGTGATGATCGGCGCCGTGATCACGGCGCCGGCGACGGATACTTTCCGCGCCGTGGGGTCGTTGCTGGCCGACGAGTCTGTCGTGATCCGTTCGGAGATCGCGGGCCGCATTGCCAGCCTGGATATCGAGGAAGGCCGGCGGGTGGAAAAAGGCCGGGTGCTGGCCCGGCTCGCGGATGAGGAATGGACCGCCATCGTGCGCCAGAATGAAGCAACGCTTTCATTACAGAAGTTGAAAATGACCCGCGCGGTGGAGCTGCGCGACAAAAAGGTCATGAGCCAGCAGGAGTATGACGAGACCCATGCAGCACTGGACCAGTCGCAGGCGACACTGGCGCTGGCGCGTGCGCGGCTCGACAAGACTGTGGTGCGCGCGCCATTCAGCGGCATCCTGGGACTGCGTCGCGTCAGTCCCGGCAATTACCTGGAGGCCGGCCAGGAACTGGTAAACCTGGAGGCCATCGATGTGCTCAAGGTGGACTTCAGCGTGCCCGAGCGGTTCGCGGTGCAGTTGCAACCAGGGCAGAAGGTCAACGTGCGCATCAACGCCTTCCCGGGCGAATCCTTCCAGGGCGAGGTCTACGCCATCAATCCGCGCATCGATGAAACCACGCGCAGTTTCCTGCTGCGCGCGCGTATTGCCAATCCGGATGGACGCTTGCGGCCGGGCATGTTTGCCGACGCGGAGCTGGTGCTGGCAGTGCGTTCTGATGCCTTGTGGGTCCCGGAGGAGGCCATTGTGCCGGTGGGCGAACAACAGTTTGTTTACCGCGTGGTGAACGGCAAGGCGTCACTGACGCCGGTGCAACTGGGTCTGCGCAAGCCCGGACAGGTGGAGATCACCTCCGGACTTGAGGCCGGGGCTCCCATAGTAAATGAAGGGCAGCAAAAGTTGATTGACGGCGCGGACGTGGTGGAACTGCCCCGCACCGCTGGCGACGGCTGAGAGCGGCAGGCCGGCATGGTTTTCTCCGACATCTCCATCCGCCGCCCGGTCCTCGCCACGGTCGTCAGCCTGATGATCGTGCTGGTGGGGTATTTGTCGTTTGATCGGCTCCCGGTGCGCGAATACCCGGACATTGACGCCCCGGTGGTGTCGGTCCGCACCGTATATGACGGGGCGTCCGCGGAAGTGGTGGAAAGCCAGGTGACACGCCCGCTGGAAGACTCGCTGGCCGGCCTCGGAAGCGTGGACGTCATGAAGTCCGTCAGCCGGGAAGAAGTCAGCGAGATTACCATAAAGTTTCTGCTGGAACGGGACGAGGATTCCGCTGCAGCCGACGTGCGTGATCGCGTGTCCCGCATTCGCGGGCGTCTGCCGGATGACGTGGACGAACCCGTCATTGCCAAGGTGGAGGCCGACGCGATCCCGATTATCTGGATCGCATTCAAAAGCGATCGCCATAGTGTGCTGGAACTGACCGATTATGCCGATCGCTACATCCAGGATCGGTTGCAGACCATTCCCGGTGTGGCGCGCGTCAATATCGGTGGCGAGCGCTACTACGCCATGCGCCTGTGGCTGGAGGTGGGGAAACTGGCGGCGCACGGCGTCACGGTGCAGGACGTGGAGCAGGCCCTGCGCAGCCGTAACCTGGAGATCCCGGGCGGCCGCATCGAGAGCACGCAGCGGGAATTTACCGTGCTGGCCGAAACCGACCTGCGCACGGCGGAGCAGTTCAACGATCTTATTGTTCGCGAAGTAAACGGCCGATTGATCCGGCTGCGCGACGTGGGACGCGCGGAACTGGGCGCGCAGGAGGAGCGCAAGTTTGTGCGGGTCAACGGCGAGACAGCGGTCGGGCTTGGCGTCGTCAAGCAATCCAAGGCCAACACGCTGGCGGTGGCCAGGGGCGTGCATGCGGAACTCGAACGGTTCCGGGCCGAACTGCCGGAAGGGATGGAACTCCAAAACAGTTTTGACAGTTCCATATTCATCGATGAATCCATCCGCGAGGTGTTCATCACCCTGCTCGAGGCGCTGGCGCTGGTGACGCTGGTGACATTCCTGTTCCTGCGCACGTTGCGGGCCACGCTGATTCCCTTTGTCACCATCCCGGTGTCGCTCGTCGGGTCATTCATATTCATTTACGCGCTGGACTTTTCCGTCAATGTTTTGACCCTGCTGGGACTGGTGCTGGCCATCGGGCTGGTGGTGGATGATGCCATCGTGATGCTGGAAAACGTGCATCGGCGCGTGGAGCAGGGCATTGCCCCGATGCAGGCGGCGATGGCCGGCAGCCGTGAAATCGGATTCGCCATCGTGGCCATGACCCTGACCCTGGCCACGGTGTTTGCGCCGCTCGCCTTCATGGGCGGCACGACCGGCAAGCTGTTCACCGAGTTCGCCATGGCGGTGTCGGGCGCGGTGCTGATCTCGGGTTTTGTGGCGCTGACCCTGACGCCGATGATGTGCTCGCGGCTGCTGCGCCATGAGCCCCGGCACGGGCGTTTGTATACGGCCATCGGCGATTTTCTGGAGTGGCTCACGCGCTTCTACCGGCGCCTGTTGCAGGGGGCACTGCGCCTGCGCTGGCTGGTGCTCGCGCTCGTGCTGGTGGTGGCCGGTGCCAGCTACAAGTTGTTCGTGACGTTGCAGGCCGAGTTGTCCCCACTGGAGGACCGGGGCTTCGTGATGGCCATCATCAATACGCCGGAGGGCGCCAGTGTGGAGTATACGGATCGATATGCCCGGGTCCTGGATACCTTGTTGAAGCAAATCCCGGAAGTCTCGGTTTTCTTCACCGTGGTTGCGCCGGGAATGGAGTCACCTTCCCCCGTGAACATCGCCCTCGGCTTTGTGTCGTTGAAACCCTGGAGCCTGCGGGATCGCAGCCAGCAGGAGATTGCCGCAGAACTGATGCCGAAATTGTTCGCTTTGCCGGGTGCGCTGGCTTTTCCCATCAACCCGCCGTCCCTGGGACAGGGTTTCCGCAGCCAGCCGGTGCAATTCGTCATCCAGGGGCCGAGTTACGCGGAGATAAGCGACTACGTGGCGAAAATCCTCGAGCAGGCGAAGGGCTACCCGGGCCTGTCCAGTGTGGACACCGATCTCAAACTGGACAAGCCGCAGTTGCGCGTGGACGTGGATCGCAACCGTGCCGCGGACCTGGGCGTTGAAATCGAGGAAGTGGGCCGCGCGCTGGAAACGCTGCTGGGCGGTCGCCAGGTCACGCGTTTCAAGCGCGAAGGCGAGCAGTACGACGTCATCGTGCAGCTCTCGGGCCAGGAGCGCAATACGCCGCGCGACGTCAGTTCCATCTACGTGCGCGGCGATGGCGATCAGTTGGTGCCGCTGTCAAATCTCGTCAGCGTGCGCGAAAGCACGGCGCCAAAGCAACTGAATCATTTCAACCGGCTGCGCTCCGCCACCGTCACTGCCAACCTGGGGTCAGGCGCATCGCTGAGCGACGCCCTGGATTTTCTGGAACGGACGGCAAGGGAGGAATTGCCGGCGGCAGCCAAGACGGCGCTGGATGGCGAGTCCAAGGAGTTCCGCGAATCCAGCAGCAGCCTGCTGCTTACCTTCTTCTTTGCCGTGGTGTTCATCTATCTCGTGCTCGCGGCCCAGTTCGAGAGCTTCATCGATCCGTTCATCATCCTTTTGACGGTGCCGCTGGCGGTGGCCGGCGCGCTGTTGGCGCTGCACCTGACCGGCGGCACGCTCAATGTCTACAGCCAGATCGGGCTGGTGATGCTGGTTGGACTGATTACCAAGAACGGTATTCTGATTGTGGATTTTGCCAACCAGTTGCGGCGCAGCGGCAAGCCGAAATATGAGGCCGTGGTCGCGGCGGCGGGACTGCGGTTGCGCCCGATCCTCATGACCACGTGCGCGATGATCCTCGGGGCGCTGCCGCTGGCGCTGGCAACCGGCGCCGGGGCGGAGAGCCGGGAGCAGATCGGCTGGGTGATCGTGGGCGGACTGGCTTTCGGATCAGTGTTGACCCTGTTTGTCATCCCGGCCGCCTACACTTTGTTATCGCGCAGCCCGCGCGCCATCCAGGCCGAACCGGGTGTTGCGGCAGAGAGGCCGGCCGGGGCCTGACGATTCTGCTTGCGACGGTTCGCCGCCCTCCTTGCCAAAGGCGCGTGAATTGATCAGCAATTGCTGATCTGCCTGCAAACTCCCGGTTTTCTTTCCATCCATCTGTCCCGGTTCACGAACCCGCGCCGGATTCCCCGGTCTAATCCCCGGCATCCAGGAGTCGGTCGGATTTACAGACTTCGTCGCAACAACAAATGGATCCTGGGTCCGAGAGGCTTTTGGGGAGAACACCGCCGCGGGCGGTGACTGCGGGGACATGCATGGCACAGGTGCAACGGCGCTGGACGCGGCGCCAGCAGCGCATTGAATCGGTGCTGCAATACATTGAGGCCCATAACGGCGAAGCCGTCGACGTCTCCGCGCTGGCGTCCATGGCCAGCATTTCCCCGTTTCATTTTCACCGGGTTTTTTCGTCCCAGGTGGGCGAGCCGGTGCTGGCCTACATCCGCCGGTTGCGGCTGGAAAAGGCGGCCTTCCGCATTCTGTTCATGAACAGCAGCGTCACCGAAGTGGCCGCCCAGGCCGCTTACTCGTCCCCAGCCGCATTTACCCGCGCATTTCGCCTGCACTTTGGCACGACTCCGAGAAAATTTGTGCGCCAGGTGCTCGGCGGCCGTCAGAACGATGGGCAAATCGCTAACGTGATGCCGTTGTCCGGACCGGAATTTCGCCGCCTCCCGGCACTGGATTTGCTGGGCGTGAAACGGCTTGGTCCGTACCGGCGATCCCCCTGGGAGGCATGGCATGCCTTGCGCGGATTTCTGCAAGGTTCCGCGCCCGGCGTGGGCCAATGGACGCGTGTAGGCATACCCCTGGATTGGCCCGAATTGACGCCCGAACCGCGCCTGCGCTACGAGGCATGCGTGGTCAGTGACCTCGCGCCGGACGGGGAGTTTTTTCGCAAGCAATTGCCCGCTGGCAGTTACGCCGTGTTTCGCCATCAAGGCCCCTATCAGGGGTTGCCGTCGGCGCACGAATGGATCTTCTGGCACTGGTTGCCGGATGCCGGCATCCGGTTGCGTGATGCGCCGGCGATACATCTTTATCTGGATCCGGATGATCGGGGCACGGACCCGGCGTCGCTGCGAACCGAGATTTGCATACCGGTGGAAATGCCGCAGCCAGCCCGCGCCGCATCCCGCAGCGACCTGAGTTTCGCGCAGGCGGAGTGGTAAAAGAGGCTCTTCTTGCTCTCTTGCTGCTACAATGAGTTACACGAATTTGTTCAGCAAGCACGGGATAGCGCGGCAGCCCGTGACAAGCGCAAGATGAAATTGAACCCGGCAGACAATCGCCAGGACCGGACCGCCGGTGAAAATGCAATTCAACCAGAAAGAGGTAAATGCACATGAAGACTTTAATCTCGATTACCAGAAGTTTGGGACTTGCCGTGGCGATGTTTTCGTTTGCCTCCGGTGCATGGGCGGAACATGACGGCGACGGCGTCGCACATGAGGAGGAAGTGATAACGGATGCGGAAGTGATAATGGATGAGGAAGTGATAACGGATGAGGAAGTGATAACGGATACGGAAGTCACCGGTGAGGAAGATTTGCTGGATACCGGTGTTATCGGCGAAGAAGAAGTGGTCGGTGGCGAAGAGGTGTACCTGGAAGTGGGCGAAGAAGCGCAATCAGGGGTCGCCGGTGAAGAGGTAATCATCTACATGATGGACGGCGAAGGCAGCGAAGCGGCCGACGGCGCCCAATACGTCGATGCCGAAGGTAACGTGGTCTATGTCGGCAGCGAGGGCGGCGAAGAGACGACGATGTACACGCCGTTGATGATGGCGTCCGGCGTATCCGGCGGGGCCGTCACCCTGGCGGACACCGCGGCGGATCAGGCGGGGGTCGACAGCGCGACCGACATGGGCCTGGAGGTCGTGGGCTCGACGCAGGCGGATTTCGCCTCGCCCATTGATGTTGCCACCGTGGCGGCCGATGGTTCCACCCGCGTTGGCAATGGCGGTACCGCGACGCGTATCAGCGGTGGGCATCTAGACAGCCACCAGTAATCCTTTCACGACGCCCGCGGCACGCCGGCAATCCGGTGTCCCGCGGGCGTCTTGTTGTCAGGGACCGATATCGAGCATGCAATCCACCCCCAGAGTCAGCGACGTTGCCGGTTACCTGGTGACGCTTTCGATCTTTCTCGCCGCGCCGGTGGCAATGGCGCAGGCAGACGCCGGCGACGGGGCAGTGGAGCAGCCCCTCGGTTCGCGCCGATCCGAATTATCCGAAACTGATCCGGCCACGCCCAAGGATGTGGAACTGGCCCCTGTCCCCACCGAACCAGCGCCGCCGGGTGCGGCCCAGTTCATCCTGTACGTGCGTGAATTCCGGTTCACGGGCAACACGGTCATTACCACGGCGCAAATGCAGGCGGTCGCCGCAGCCTACCAGGGGCGCGAGATTACCGACGCGGAGCTCCAGGAACTGCGCCGCAAGTTGACCGCCCTGTATACGAAAGCAGGCTATATCGCCTCCGCCGTGGTGATACCCGACCAGGACATTGTTGACGGTGTTGTCACGTTGCAGGCCGTGGAAGGACGTCTGGGCCGGGTGGAGTTGACCGGCGTCCGGCACTTTGACCCGGAATATCTCAACAACTGGATTACCAGCGGTATCGATGCCCCCATCCAGGCGCGCCAGCTGGAGGAACATCTGCTCACCCTGTTGCAGGACCCGGCCATTGCCGGTCTCAAGCCGCAACTGACCGTGGGGGAGGAAGCCGGAGCCAGTGTGTTGCATGTGGATGTTACGGAAGCGCGCCAGTACGGCGCCCGCCTTGGCATTGCGAATGATCGATCGCCCGCGCTGGGCGGAATAAGAGGTGAGGTGGAACTGCTGGCCAGGAATCTGCTCGGGCGCGGAGACTTCACCAGTGTGAGCCTGGAGGCCGCCGAAGGCTTGCAAGTCGTGGATGTCCGGACCGATGTGCCTTTGAATGTGCATGGCACGCGGCTGCAATTCCGTTTTGCCGACTATGATTCGCGCGTGATTGAGGAGCCGCTGGACGAACTCAACATTGAATCAGAGACACGTATCGTTGAACTGGGCCTGCAGCAGGCCCTGTATCGCAGCTTGCGGCGCACGATCACGGCCGGTCTCTCCATGGATGGCCGCGACTCCGACAGTTTCCTGAACGGGTTCCCCTTTTCATTCAGTCCCGGCGCCGAAAGCGGCCGCACCAACGTGCGCGCGGCGCGCATCAGGTTGTCCTGGTTGGAGCGCGGCGAGAAGGATGTATTCAGTGTGCAGGCGCTGATGTCAGTGGGGCTGGATATCCTTGATGCCACCGTACACGAAGATACGCGACCCGACTCCGAGTTCCTGACGGGTTTGCTGGCCGCCCAGTGGCTGCATTCATTCGGCGGCCCGTGGGGTCAGCTTTACTCCCGGTTCCAGTTGCAGAAGGCCGGTGACAGTCTGTTACCGCTGGAAAAAATGGCCATCGGCGGCACTCGATCAGTGCGCGGGTATCGTCGCGCCCGTTTGATCCGGGACAGTGCCTGGGACACGTCAGTCGAGTACCGGATTCCGCTGGTTCACATCCCGGTCCCGGGCGTGAGCGCCGACGGCGAGGGCAGGTTCAGCGCCGTGGTATTTGTGGACGCGGGCCGGGCCTGGAACGAGGATAACGGTGAGGATACCGGCAACCGCACCTTGATCGGCGCGGGACCGGGTCTGCGTTGGGATGTGAGCCGTGCGCTGCGCGCGGAGTTCTACTGGGCAGCGGCAAACCGTGACCTGGATTTTGATAAAAAGGACATCCAGGATCACGGTATTCATTTCCAGGTGGGGTATCAGACGGAATTTTGATGTTGCGCTGTTGAGTGCCGCAATCCATCACCCCGGCTCTCCCTCCGTCACCCCGGCGAAGGCGACCCACAGGATGTGGGAAATGCCGCGAGACGCCTACATGGATGTAGGCGGTACGGGTACAGGGAAGTACCCGGTAGAGTCGAGCCGGGAGCGGAGACCGAGAGCGACGCAGGAGCCAAAGCCGAGGACAGGATGTCCGTAGCGGCCGGGGTCCAGAGACACATCAACCCACCGCCGGACACCGCCCCGGTTTTCACCAGGGTGACCGCCGGTTTGACGACACTTCGGGGCCGCGTCGGAGTTATGCCTCAGTTTCTTCCGTGTCGCTTGACGCTGACTTCGCCTCCGGGGCGATCTTGTATCATGCGCGGTGACTTCCGGGGGAGACCGTGTGCCGCAGCGATACAAGATCGTAGGACTCTGCTTCCTCGCCTCCGTGATCTGCTACCTGGATCGAGTCAATATTTCGGTCGCCGTCATCCCCATGCAGGCGCAGTTCGGCTGGTCGGATTCCATGAAGGGGCTGGTGCTGTCGTCCTTCTTCGTCGGCTATCTGATCATGCAGATCCCCAGCGGCTGGCTTGCCAATCGCGTAGGCGGCGTCCTGGTGCTGGGTATCGCTGTGGTCTGGTGGTCCGTGTTCACGCTGCTGACCCCGGCGGCCGCGCTGGTTTCCATCCCGGTGTTGATCCTGACGCGTATTGCGCTGGGCCTGGGCGAAGCCGCCACCTATCCCGCTTCCTATTACCTGTTCAGCCGCTGGGTACCGGAACGGGAACGCTCCCGGTCCGTGGCATTGTTATTGAGTGGCATTCCGCTTGGCACGCTGACCGCGTTGCTCGGGAGTGGCTGGCTGGTGGACAGGTTTGGGTGGCCATCGGTGTTTTACGGCTTCGGGCTGTTGGGGATAATCTGGGCCGTGGCCTGGTTTCGGGTGGCCCGTGATGAACCGTCCCTGCATCCGGGTATCAGCGCAACGGAACTCGCCTTGTTGCCGGCGGCGCCGCGGTCGGCGACCGTTGCCATTCCCTGGGGCCTGCTGTTGTCGAAGCCCGCGGTGTGGGCGCTCATCGTCAATCATTTCTGCAGCAATTGGGTGCTCTACATCCTGCTGGCCTGGTTGCCCAGCTACTTTCACGATACGCAGCAGGTGTCGGTAACCGGCGCCGGACTCTACTCCGCCGCGCCCTGGCTGACCATGTTCATCATGGTGAATGTCGCGGGGTGGGCCGCGGATCGGCTGCGCGCCCGCGGCATCGCATTGACGCGCGTGCGCAAGGTCATGCAGTCGACGGGGTTGCTGGGTTCCGCTGCGGCGTTGCTGTTGGCGCAGAGCGTGCAGACCCTGCCTGGCGCCGTACTGTGCATGTGCGCGGCGTTGGGATTCCTGGCCTGCACCTGGTCAGGCTGGGCGCCCAACCACCTGGATATCGCGCCGCGTTACGCCGACATTCTGATCGGCATCTCCAATACCTTCGGCACGCTGCCGGGGGTGGTGGGCGTGGCAGTGGCGGGTTGGCTGGTGGATGTCACCGGAGGCTATGCCGCAATCTTTGCGCTGGTGGCGGTGATCAATCTGCTCGGCACCGCCGTGTGGATCGCCTTCGCCTCCGGCGATCGGGTGGTGGAGTGAATTATTTCAGCCAGCCTTTGCGTTTGAAATACCAATAGGGCGCGAGTCCGGAAAGGACCATGATGCCCAGCGCCAGGGGATATCCCATCGGCCATTCCAGTTCGGGCATGAGGTTGAAATTCATGCCGTAAATGCTCGCCACCAGTGTCGGCGGCAGAAACACCACGGCGGCGATGGAAAATATCTTGATGATCTGGTTCTGCTCGATATTGATGAATCCCAGCGCCGCGTCCATCAGGAAGTTCACTTTTTCAAACAGAAAGTTCGTGTGCGCCATCAGCGTGTCCAGGTCGCGCATCACTTCGCGCAGGGCCTCCACTTCTCCGGGATGGTGGCGGATGTGCCGTATCAGGAAGGAAATGGATCGCTGGGTATCCAGCACGCACAAACGCACCTTGCCGCAGCTGTCTTCCAGCCGTGCCAATTGATCAATGGCGTTCTCCATGGACGCGGCAACATCCTCCAGCACCAGGTGACTGATGATCTGGGATTCCAGATGCAGATCCTCCAGGGTGTCGGCAAGGTTCTCGACCTTCTGATCGAACAGCGAGGCCATGATGGCGACGGCCGATCCTGCCTCCACCTGCCGGCGGCGGGTACGCATGCGGTACAGGCGGAAGTCCGCCAGGTCCACGTCACGCAATGTCAGCAACTGGCCTTCGCGCAGCGTAAAGGCCACGGTCGCGGTTTCATGCCTTCCCTCGGTCTGGTAAAGAAACGACGAGTGAACGTGGATGCCCTGGTCGTCGACGAAATAACGCGCGGAGGCCTCGATTTCGTCGACCTCGTCCGCATCCGGCAGGCTGGCGGGGTACAGCGCGTCGATGGCCCGGCGTTCAGCTTCGGTGGGTTCCTGCAAATCAATCCAGGCGGCTGCGCGCAGCTGCGGTTCACCCAGCTCCCGGGCTGGTATTTCGACCGGACAATTTCCGGATACATTAAAGGCGCGCAGCATAGCGGCGTAGGATAGCCCACCCGTGAGCAGCTTACATCTATGTTACTATTGCCACGGTGACCCCGCCGGTCTTCCCGCGGCGCGAAGTTGTGAACCCCGTCAGGCCCGGAAGGGAGCAGCGGTAGCGATGGATGCGGGTGCCGGGATCGGAACGGTGTGGGTCGCCCTTATCCAACCAATTGCTGTAACACTACTACGCTTGCCATGAATGTGTTGCCCGCCCCTTTAAAATTCCTGTGCAGAGCCGCGCGTAGATGAGCTATCAGGTCCTCGCAAGAAAATGGCGGCCACGTTCCTTCGCGGACATGGTGGGCCAGGGTCACGTCCTCAAGGCGCTGATCAACGCCCTCAATACCGGGCGCATGCATCATGCCTACCTGTTCACCGGCACACGCGGCGTGGGCAAGACCACGTTGGCCCGCATCGTGGCCAAGTGCCTGAACTGCGAGACTGGCGTGAGCTCGGAACCCTGCGGCACCTGCAGCGCCTGCGTCGGCATAGACGAGGGCCGCTTCGTGGATCTGATCGAGGTGGACGCGGCATCGCGCGCCAAGGTGGAAGAAACCCGCGACCTGATGGACAACGTCCAGTACGCGCCTGCCGCGGGACGTTTCAAGGTCTACCTGATTGACGAAGTGCACATGTTTTCCAATCACAGTTTCAATGCCCTGCTGAAGACCCTGGAGGAACCGCCTCCGCACGTGAAGTTCCTGCTTGCCACCACGGAACCCAAGAAGGTGCCGGTCACGATCCTGTCCCGCTGTCTGCAATTCAACCTGAAGCATCTCGGGCCGGAGCAGATCGAGGGGCAATTGAAAAAGATCGTCGAACTGGAGTCGGTCGCCGCGGATGCCCGCTCGATCCAGTACCTGGCGCAGGCGGCCGCTGGCAGCATGCGCGATGCGCTGAGCCTGCTTGATCAGGCGATTGCCTTCGGCGGCGGCGCACTGCGCGAGGAGCAGGTGCGCGAGATGCTGGGCACCATTGACAGCGTGGAACTGGTCGCCATGTTACAGGCATTGGCCGCCGGCAACGCGCAGGACCTGCTGGCGCGCGCCACGCACATCGCCGAGCACAATCCGGATTACGAAAGCATCCTGGCCGAGTTGATCTCCCGGTTGCATGACATCGCGCTGGTGCATTTGCTGCCCGAGGGCAGCGGGCCGCGGGATGAGGACACGTTGCGCCTGTCCGCGCTGTTCCGGTCCGAGGACGTGCAGCTGTATTACCAGATTGCGTTGTTGGGCCGGCGTGATCTGGCCTCGACACCGGACCCGCGCATCGGATTCGAAATGACGCTGGTGCGCATGCTGGCATTCCGGCCGGGCGGCGTGGACATGGTGGCCGCATCCGGTGTCGCGCGCTCGGCGCCGGCTCCCGTTCCCGCTGAATCCGCTGCAACCCGGGTCGCAGATATCTCCGGTGAGGCGGCCGTGGCCGGGGATTGGCAGCAGGTCATTGATGAAATGGCGCTCGCCGGGCTGGTCAAGGAACTGGCCGGCCATTGCGTGTTGCATGAGCGGACCCGTGATCGCGTGCACCTGGTGCTGGCTCCGAGCCAGGAACATCTGCTCAAGACCACGCAAAAGGAGCGCCTGCAGGATGCGTTGCGCACGCGCTTTGGCCCCGATATCCGGCTGGTCATCAGCGTCGAGCAGCCGCAAAAGGAAACGCCGGCGGAGCGGCGCGCGCGGGAAGAGCGCGAGACACAGGCGGCGGCACTGACAAAAATGCGCACGGACCCCAACGTGCAGGCGCTGGTGACCGCATTCGACGCCACCCTGGATGAGTCCACGGTACGGCCGCAGCGATGAAGTCCCAGTTCGATGGCATCCTGAAGCAGGCGCAGCAGGTCCAGGAACAACTGCAACGCGCCCAGGAAGAAGTCGCCCGCATTGAAGTGCAGGGGGAGGCCGGTGCCGGCATGGTCAAGGTGGTCATGACCGGCAGGCACGATGTGCGCCGGGTCGAGATAGAACCCGCACTGCTGACCGGTGACCGGCAGATGCTGGAAGATCTCATTGCCGCGGCAGTCAACGATGCCAACCGGCGCGTGGAAGCCGCGACCCAGGAGCGCATGGCGCGCGCGGCAACCGGCATGGGCCTGCCGCCGGGGTTCAAACTGCCGTTGTGATTGGATGGATGCGGTGGAGTTTCCTTTTCCCTTCGTGACAGGACTGGGAACCGGCTGACATGGCGGAGCCCGGCCTCCTTTCCGCGCTGGTGGATGCCCTGCGCTGCATGCCGGGCATCGGCCGCAAATCAGCGCAACGCATTGCCTACCATCTTTTACAGCGTGATCGTAATCGCGCCCGCCACTTGTCGGCCGTATTGCAGGACGCCATGGATCGGATCGGTCACTGCCGTCGCTGCCGTACTTTTTCCGAAACCGAACTCTGCGCACTGTGTACCAGCGGCAAGCGCGATCAAACCCTGCTTTGCATCGTGGAAAGCCCGGCCGACGTGCAGGCAGTCGAGGAGGCCGGGTATCGCGGACTGTATTTTGTGCTCATGGGCCACCTGTCGCCCCTCGACGGTATCGGGCCCGAGGACCTGGGCCTGGATCAACTTGATGAGTTGCTGGCGGAGCCGGGCCGGCAGGAGATCATCCTGGCCACCAATCCCACGGTGGAGGGCGAAGCCACCGCCCATTACATCAGCGACATGGTGCACCGGCGCGGATTGCGCGTGACCCGCATCGCCCACGGTGTGCCAATGGGCGGAGAGCTGGAATATGTGGACAGCACCACGCTCGCGCGGGCGCTGGCGGGGCGGAGGGAGATCTGAACAAGAAGGTAGAAGGTAGGAGGTAGAAGGTAGGGAAAAGCAGATCGGGGCCTGGATTTGCCACCCCTGCCTTCCTGTCTCTACTCCCCCGAATTCCGGAACTTGTAAAACGTGTCATTCAAGTAACTCACCACCGCCCCTACCTCTTCCTCAAACCACCCCAGTTCCGCGCCCAGTTCACATTCCTGCACGCGCTTGCGCAATTCGGCGTAACTGTTAACGAGCCGCTGCGGCCGCGTGTAAATGTCTGCGCCGTGGCAACGCGTGCAATGGGCCTCGTGCAAGGCCGCGCCGGAGGGAGTGTCCTGGCCGCCGGCCCATGCACCGGCGGGGAGCAACGCCGCGGCGCAAATGAATGCCCATGCCGGCTTCACGCCGAACTGCCCTGCAGGTGTGCGATGCGCACCGGCGCCGGGGGGTGGGAGTCGTGGAACGACGAATACAGCGGATCCGGGGTCAGGGTATTCGCATTTTCCCGGTACAACTTGACCAGTGCATGAATGAGATGGGCGGCCTGCGACTGGCCGGCGGCGAAATCATCCGCCTCGAACTCGTGCCGGCGCGACAGCCAGGAAAATCCCGGCTGCAGGAAGAACGTGAACGCCGGGGCAATCAGCAGGAACAGGATCAGGGCGATATGAACGGACGGCGCGCTGACGCCCAGGTCGGCATAAAACCAGGTCTGAACGGCAAGCCAGCCCAGCAGGGCGCAGCCCGCGAAAATGACCGCGGCCATGATGGTGATGCGACTGGAAATGTGATTGCACTTGAAATGCCCCAGTTCGTGCGCCAGTACCGCCTCGATCTCCTCGTGGCTCAACTCGCCGATGAGCGTATCGAAAAACACGATGCGCTTGTTGGTGCCCATGCCGGTGAAGTAGGCGTTGCCGTGGGTGGAGCGGGATGAACCGTCCATGACGAAGATGCCCTGGCTGGCGAAGCCGTTGCGTTGCAGCAGCGCCTCGATACGCGCGCGCAGCGCGGCATCCGCCAGGGGCCGGAATTTATTGAACCAGGGGGCGATAAAGGCCGGGTAGGCCCACATCATGATCAGGCTGAACGCCAGCCAGATGACCCAGAGCAGGAACCACCAGTGCGCCGGGTTTTCGATCATGGTCCACAACACCAGCGTGACCAGCGGCACGCCGATCAGGAGCAACAGCACGCCCTGCTTCAGCAGGTCAACGATGAACAGCCGCAGCGTCATGCGATTGAAGCCGAAGCGCTGCTCCAGGCGAAAGGTCCGATACAACGACAGCGGCAATTCCAGCAGCGCGCTGATGACAATGTACGTGATCACCACGGCGACGCCGGACCAGAGTGCGGACGTTTCGGTCCCGCGCCAGAACCGATCCAGGGCATCGAGCATGCCCCCCAGTGTCCAAAGCAATACCAGCCCGGCGCTGACGGCAAAGTCCACCAGCCCCAGGCGCACCTTGGCGCGGGTGTAGTCTGCGGCCTTCTGGTGCGCAGCCAGGGGGATATGCCCGGCGAATGCCGGCGGAACGGTGTCGCGATGGGCGGCGATATGGGCCACATGCCGGCGCACCAGGGCGCACTGGATGCAGAATCCGACGGCCAACGCAATAATGAGAGCGGTATTCATGCTATGTGCCACGCGGTGAATCGTGTTGGGTCCGGGCCTTTGTGGTTAAAATGAGGTGGTATGACGCAGTTCGCGGAAAATCTGATCTGGGTGGATCTCGAAATGACGGGGTTGAACCCCGGCGTGGATTATATCATTGAGATTGCCACCATCATTACCGACACCCAGCTGAACACGCTGGCGGAAGGACCGGTGATGGCGGTAAAGGTGCCCGAGACCGCATTGGCATCCATGGATGAGTGGAATACGCGCCAGCACACCCGTACCGGCCTGGTGGACCGGGTTCGGCGCAGCGATCTGACCACCCGCGACTGCGAACTGCGCACGCTGGAGTTTGTGCGTCAGCATGTCCCGGCACGGGTCTCCCCCATGTGCGGCAACAGCATCTGCCAGGATCGGCGCTTCATGGCCCGCCTGATGCCGGAGCTGGAGGCCCACTTCCACTATCGCAACCTGGATGTGAGTTCACTCAAGATTCTGGTGCAACGCTGGGCGCCGCAACAGGCGCAATTCAACAAGGAATCCGTGCATCTGGCGCTGGAGGACATTCGTGATTCGATCAGCGAATTGCGTTTTTATCGCCAGAATTACCTAAAGCTTTAATCCCCGCCGGGCCTGCCTGTGACCGGTTCATCTGATCGTCTCTATCGCACCGACGCCGTGCGGGAGCTGGAACGCCGCGCGCAGGACCGCATGGGCCTGACTTCGGATGATCTGATGGAACGCGCGGGGACGGCAGCGTTTCAGTCATTGCGAAGATATTGGCCGGAACAACGGCGCCTGCTGGTGGTTTGCGGCGGCGGCAATAACGGGGGCGATGGCTATGTGGTCGCGCGCCTGGCGCGCCAAAAAGATATCGATGTGAAGGTTTTGGCATTGGCGGACATCCCCACGCTTCCCTCCACCGCCGCAGCCGCGGCAAAACGTTTCCGCGACGCAGGTGGCGTGATTCAGCCGTTTGCCGGTGCACTGCCGCAGGACGTGGAACTGATCATCGACGCGCTGCTGGGCACCGGTATCACGCGGGCAGTGGAGGGCGCATATGCCGGGGCAATACAACAAATCAACGCCATGCACCGCCCGGTGCTCGCACTGGATGTGCCCGCGGGTCTCAACGCGGACACCGGCGCGATCATGGGCGACGCAGTACACGCTGACAGGACGGTGACTTTCATGGTGCTGAAACCGGGTTTGGTTAGCGGTTCAGGGTCGGAATGCGCCGGCGCGCTGGAATTGGCGGATCTGGGAGTCGACCCCGTCCTGTTCGCAGACCTGAAGCCGGAGGCGCGACTCCTCAGCCATGCCACGAACGCGTTTCCGCTGCCGCGTCGGGCCCGGGACGCGCATAAAGGGAATTTCGGTCATGTGTTGGTCATTGGCGGTGACGTGGGATTCGCCGGCGCACCGTTGCTTGCGGGCGAGGCTGCGGCGCGAGTGGGTTGCGGCCTCGTGACGCTGGCGACCCGGCCGCAACATGCCGGTATGCAGGTGGCGGCCAGGCCGGAGCTGATGGCATGGGGAGTGGATCGCCCGGCACAACTGGACCCGCTGCTGGATCGGGCCAGCGTGGTGGCCATTGGCCCGGGACTGGGCCAGTCACCGTGGGCAGCCGGCCTGTTGGCGCGAGTCCTGGAAACGAATTTGCCGCTGGTGGTGGATGCCGATGCGTTGACGTTATTGGCGCGCGATCCGGTGCAGAACGAACGTTGGGTGTTGACGCCGCATCCCGGTGAAGCGGCGCGCCTGCTGGATTGTTCCACCGCGGAGATACAAGGCGATCGATTCACAGCCGTGCGTGAACTGCAGTCACGCTATGGCGGCGCCATCGTTCTCAAGGGATGCGGTTCACTGGTCGCCACCCGGAAGTCGGGTGTGACCGTATGCACCGACGGCAATCCCGGCCTGGCCAGCGGCGGCACCGGGGATGTGCTCACCGGTGTCATCGCAGGACTCATGGCGCAGGGATTGGAACCGGAAAGCGCCGCATTGACCGGTGCCTGTCTCCATGGCGCCGCCGCGGATCGGGCGGTGCTGGAAGGAGAGCGCGGCATGCTGGCGGGGGATTTGATGCCGTGGTTGCGGCGCCTGGTCAATCCGGGAACGTGACACATTTGTTTGCGCCGGATGCGGCGGCAACCCTGGCGCTGGGTGCCGACGTGGCGGCACGTTGCGTCCCGGGCACGCGCATTCATCTGGATGGGGAATTGGGCGCGGGCAAGACCACCTTTGCGCGCGGGTTCCTGCAGGCCCTGGGTCACAAGGAAAAAGTGCGCAGTCCCACCTATACGCTGGTGGAGTCCTATCAGACCGGCAGCGGCCCGGTGTTCCATTTTGATCTGTATCGACTCAAGGCAGCCGAAGAACTGGAGGCCATGGGTTTCCGGGACTATTTCGACGGGTCCGGCATCTGTCTTGTCGAGTGGGCACAACGGGCCGAGTCCTTGCTCGGTACCCCGGATCTGCATGTCACGCTGCAACCCCACGGGACGGGCAGAAACCTGGATTTCGTGGCGCACACCGCCAAGGGACGCTCCGCTTTGCCCCCTGCCGGGTAGTGCCGAAGTTTGCATTTCTGACCGAAGAATCTGTCATTTCGAAGCCACGAAGTGGCTGAGAAATCTGGCAATTTTGATGGTCAAGGATCCCTCACATTCGTTCGGGATGACAAACTGATGCACTACCCTCAGCCGAGTCTTGAGTTCAAGCCACGCGGGTAATTTTAAATCAAAGGGTTGCCCGCTTTTCGCGAACCATTGGGTGATATACTCCCCCTTTATGTTATTCAAAACAGCGAGATACCTTGATTTTCACGAATACACATGAAATTATCACAGTAACAACCTAATCAGGTTCATCTGTGGCGGGCATAAACGTGCACAAGATGCTTCACAGTCTGGTCCTGGGCTGCCTCTTCAGCCCGGTCTGGGCGGCGCCGGTCCAGGTGCAAAACGTGCGCATTTGGGCCGCCCCCGACAGCACCCGGGTCGTGTTTGATCTCAGTGGTCCCGTGCAACATGAAGTGACCGTGGCCAGCGATCCGTTCCGCGTCGTCGTGGATATCCAGGGCGCGCTGGCGCCGGCACCCTCCAGCCAGCCCGAAGGCCATGATCGCTTCCTCCGTCATGTGAACACCGTGCCGTTTGACCTGGGTGCGCGTTTTGTCCTCGACCTGAAGAAATCCGCCGTCGCCAGGAGTTTCCAGCTCGGACCGAATCAGCATTACGGCCATCGGTTGGTGCTGGATCTCGGGGACGCGCAGGAGGCGATCGAGGCCGTTGCGCCGTCCGCGCCATCAGCCGACGAACGGCGCGACATCATTATTGCCGTGGATGCCGGTCATGGCGGTGACGATCCGGGCGCGCGCGGTCCCAATGGCACCAGGGAAAAGAACATTACGCTGCAGATGGCGCGGGTACTGGCGGACAAGATCAACAATGAGCCCGGCATGAAGGCCGTGCTCACGCGCGAAGGGGATTATTTCCTGCCGCTTCGCAAACGCATGGACCTGGCGCGGCGGCACAAGGCGGACCTGTTTGTCTCCATCCATGCAGATGCATTCCGGGACCGCCGCGTGCAGGGGTCATCCGTGTATGTGCTGTCCGATCGCGGCGCCAGCAGCGAACATGCCCGTTGGCTGGCGGAACAGGAAAATGCCTCGGATCTGATTGGCGGTGTGAGCCTGGATGTTAAGGACGACGTACTCGCGTCGGTGTTGCTGGACCTCTCGCAAACCGCCAGCCTGGAGGCGAGCATTGACGTGGCCGAGCGTGTGCTGCAGGGCCTGCGCAAGATTGGCAGGCTGCACAAGCATCGGGTCGAGTCCGCAGGCTTCATGGTGCTGAAATCCCCCGATATCCCGTCCATCCTGGTGGAGGCGGCCTACATCTCCAATCCGGACGAGGAGGTGAAGCTGCGCTCTGTGCCGCACCAGCAGAAAATCGCCGACGCGATCCTCTCGGGATTGCGCGGCTATTTCACCGCCCGTGCGCCTGAAGGCACCACGCTGGCGGCAATTCGACGCCATGTCATCGGCCGCGGCGACACGTTGTCCGGAATTGCGCAGCAGTATCGGGTCAGCCTGCACACCCTGCGCCAGATGAACGGCATCAACGGCGATCAAATCCGCATTGGCCAGGTATTAACCATCCCCACCGCCGGCGACGGCTGACCCGCTCCGAATCCGCCGCACGGCGGATTTTGGTACTTTCCGCACGCTATCATGGTCCGATGTCATCGGACTCTTCGCCTCCCCGAATCTGGCGGCTGCCGCCGCTGCTGGCAAACCAGATCGCGGCCGGCGAGGTGGTCGAACGCCCGGCATCCGTGGTCAAGGAACTGGTGGAGAACGCGCTCGATGCCGGCGCCACGCGCATCAGCATCGAAATTAGGCGCGGGGGCCTCGAGCTGATTCGGGTCACCGATGACGGCTGCGGCATCCATCCCGATGATCTGCGCCTGGCCCTGGATCGCCATGCCACCAGCAAGATAAGGAATGCCGAAGACCTCGCCGCCATCCGCAGCCTGGGGTTTCGCGGCGAGGCCCTGCCGAGTATTGCCTCCGTGGCGCGCGTGCGGATGGTGTCGCGCATTGCCGCGGAGTCCGCGGGCCGGGAGTTGGAGAGCAGCCCGGGTGCGCCGCTGGCAGAAATCCGTCCCGCCGCCCATCCCGTCGGCACCACGGTGGAGGTGGGTGCGCTGTTTCACCAGATGCCGGCACGGCGCAGATTCCTGCGCGCGGAGCAGACCGAATACCTGCACGTGCTGGACATCGCGCGCCGGCTGGCGCTCAGCCGCGCCGGGTTGTCGCTGGGACTGACGCACGATGGACGCCGCGTGCTGAATGCTCCCGCCGGGGGCGATCCGCGCCGGCGCTTGCAGCAGATACTGGGCCGGAGTCTGGAGGCGGCGGCACGGGAGATTGAATACGCCGCATCCGGCATGCGACTCACGGGCTGGCTCTGCGCGCCTGAGTTTCATCGCAGCCAGTCCGATCTCCAGTTCCTGTTTCTGAACGGACGCGTGGTGCGCGACCGGCAACTGAGTCATGCGGTGCGCGCGGCCTACGCCGAGCGCATTCCCCCGGGCCGCTATCCCGCCTATGTGTTGCATCTGGAACTGGATCCCGCCGCTGCGGACGTCAACGTGCATCCCACCAAGCACGAAGTGCGATTCCGTCACGCCCGGGATGTGCATGACTTCATTCAGTCATGCCTCGGCGATGCGGTTGGCACCGGCATGTCCGGCAGTGCCGTGGCGGAGTCGCCCGGTGCTTGGATTGCGGGCGCCGCGCCGACGCAGACCCGTGTCCCGCTCAGCCAGGCATGGCGACCCGGCAGCCTCACCCCGGGCGCGGCAATGCCGCCGCAAACGGAGACGCCGCCGTGCCTGTTGGCGGCAGGGCGATACCTGATGACGGAGCGGGACGGGCGGGTCTGGCTGGCGGATGGATTGCTGTTATGCCGGGCCTGGTTTCGCCGGCAATTGGCGGAAGAGATGGGCAAAGGTGAAATCCGCCGCCGGCCGCTGCTGGTGCCGGTCCAGGTCCCGGTCACCGAGCGCGAGGCCGGGCGCATCGAAACCCAATCAGCGCACATCGCCGGCAGCGGTTTTCTGCTGCAGCGGGCAGGTCCCGCGGAAATCATGGTGCGCGAGTTTCCCGCCCTGCTGGCGGACTGCCCGTTGTTACCGATGGTGCGTGCACTCGTGCCGGTGTGGGCGACGGCACAACCTGCAACGCCGGATGCATTGCTGGACGCCGTGGTCGCCGCGTTGCCGGAATCCACGCCCCGGGAGATGGGCACATTCGCCCTGATGAACATGCTTGCGTCGCTCACCGTCCAGTCGCCGGGTGCGACAGGTCTCTGGCGAACACTGGATCCACGGGAGCTGGATACGCTGCTGAAAGGAGGCAGGCCGGGTGGCTGAGCCGGAGATCATTTTTCTGATGGGCCCCACTGCCAGCGGCAAGTCGGACCTCGCGCTGGCATTGGCACAGCCTCTGCCGGTGGAAATCATCAGCGTGGACTCGGCCATGGTTTACCGCGGCCTGGACATCGGCACCGCAAAGCCCGCGCCCGCGTTGCGCGCCGGGGTCCCGCATCATCTCATTGATATATGCGATGCCGCGGAGGTCTATTCGGCCGGCCGGTTTCGCAACGATGCGCTGGCGCTAATCAACGAGATCGTGGCGCGTGGCAGAGTGCCCCTGCTGGTGGGGGGCACCGGCCTCTACTTCCGCAGCCTGCAACAGGGCATTGCCCGGTTGCCCGCGGCCGACCCCGCGGTGCGCGCCCGGATCGAGGAGGAAGCAATGGCCGCGGGATGGGCTGCGCTGCATGACCAGTTGCGGGAGGTTGACCCGGAGGCGGCGGCGCGCATTCATGCCACCGACCCGCAACGCATTCAACGCGCGCTGGAGGTGTACCGGCTCACCGGACGCAGCCTGTCCTCCCACCTGGCCGAGCAGGGCGCCGCGCCGCTGGCCGGCCGCATTCACAAGTTCGTGCTGAATTTCTCCGACCGTAACCGTTTGCATGATCGGATCGCCGTGCGGTTCCAGGCCATGCTGGATCAGGGCCTGCTGGAGGAGGCTCGGGCGTTGTACCAGCGCGGCGATCTGCAATCCACGCACCCTTCCATGCGCCTGGTCGGGTATCGTCAGTGCTGGCAATATTTGTCCGGGGAGATGCGGCTGAAACAATTGCCGGACAAGGGTATCGCCGCGACCCGGCAACTGGCCCGGCGGCAGTTGACCTGGCTGCGGCAGGAACCCGGGGCCCGGTGGCTGGAGGCCGGGGAGGCCGGCAACCTGGATAAGGTATTGAAAAGTCTGCAACTAACACCCATATAAGCAGTCAGAATGGAAACCGGCGCCCGCACAGGGCACCGCAGGCGGTACCCCTGTGAAATTGTGCGGGTGTTCCTTATATACTCCGACAAGTCACGGACGCTGCCCGGGTGGGAATGCCCGCGCAATAACTATTAAAAAAGATATAAATAAGGAGAACCGACAATGAGCAAGGGTCACACTCTCCAGGACCCCTTCCTGAATGCGCTGCGCAAGGAACGGATCCCCGTCTCCGTCTACTTGGTCAACGGCATCAAGTTGCAAGGGCAGGTTGAATCCTTCGATCAGTTCGTGGTGCTGCTGCGGAATTCCGTCAGCCAGTTGGTGTACAAGCACGCCATCTCAACCATCGTCCCCGCGCGCAATGTCAAATTGCCGCGCTCCGACGACGATGGCGGGGAAGTTTGACGCCCCCGACGTTGGCGCGACATTCAGTTTCTGCCTCTGACCAGCGCGGCGTTGCCGCCGTGCTGGTGCACTGCAATTTTCGCAGTCCCCGCTTTAACGAAGAACTGGAGGAGTTCAGGCTGCTGTGCGGCTCCGCCGGCGTGCGCGCCGTGGCCGTCATCACCGGCACGCGTCAGATCCCGGATGCCCGTTTCTTCGTCGGCAGCGGCAAGATCCTCGAGATCGCCGCGGCGGTGAAGGAACACGGCGCGGAGCTCATCATCTTCAATCACGAATTAAGCCCGGCCCAGGAACGCAACGTGGAGAAGGAGTGCGGCTGCCGGGTCGTGGACCGCATCGGCCTCATCCTGGACATCTTTGCCCAGCGCGCGCGCAGTTATGAAGGCAAGTTGCAGGTGGAACTGGCGCAACTGCAGCGGTTGGCCACGCGCCTCGTGCGCGGATGGACCCATCTGGAACGCCAGCGCGGTGGTATCGGCCTGCGCGGACCGGGTGAAACACAATTGGAAATCGATCGCCGGCTCATCGGCAAGCGCATCAAGACCATCAACGAGCGCCTGGAAAAGGTGCGACGCCAACGCCGGCAAAGCCGGCGCCAGCGCGGTCGTACCGGCACGCCGCTGGTGTCGCTGGTGGGCTATACCAATGCCGGCAAATCCACCCTGTTCAACCGCCTGAGCGGCGCCGAGGTCTACGTTGCCGATCAACTGTTCGCGACCCTGGACCCCACCCTGCGCAGAATTCGCGTTCCGCCCGAGCGGCGCGTCATCCTCAGCGACACCGTCGGATTTATCCGCCATCTGCCCCATGACCTGGTGGAATCCTTCCGGGCCACGCTGGACGACGTGCGCGAGGCCGATCTTTTGTTGCATGTGGTGGATGCCAATGCCGACCAACGCACGGCCCAGATCGAGCAGGTGAACCAGGTCATCGACGAGATCGGCGCCGCGCGCATCCCGCAGATCATGGTGTACAACAAGATCGATCTGAATCCGCAACTGGAGCCGCGCGTCGACGATGAAGGCGAGGGGCCGCCCGTGGCCTGGGTGTCCGCACACACCGGCGCCGGGGTCGAGGCGCTGAAGGAAGTGATGGGCACGCTGCTGCGGCCGTTGCCCGAAAACTGCGAGCTGCGCCTGCCGCCCACGGCGGGGGCATTACGTTCAAAGTTGTTCGAGTTCGGGGCGGTATCCAGCGAGGCCGCGGATGAGAAGGGCGGCTGGGTCATGCAGGTCGAAATCGATGGGCGGTCATTGCGCCATCTCGCCCGTGAACAGGGCATTGAACTCGATCTGATTCGGTAGGGGGTTGTGCCACAGTTTGTCATTCCGAGTTGCGAAAGCAACGAGGAATTCGCCGTAGGCGTCCCGAACGCAGTGGGGGATCTTAACCTTTCAGCAGGATCCCTCGCTGCGCTCGGGATGACAGAGCACTACCCGGTAGGTGATTCCGCACTTTGTGATAGGATTTGCCGCGTTGTTTTACCTTACGATGGTCTGAAATACAGGCGGGATGAATCACGATGGGATGGAATGAACCACCGGGTGGGGGGAACGGCGGGCGCGACCCCTGGAGCGGGCGCGGCAACGACGGCGGCCCTCCGGACCTGGATGAAATGCTCCGCCGCCTGCAGCGGAGCTTTGGCGGAATTTTTGGCGGCGGCCCGAATGTCGGCGGGCCCGGGCTGCCCCCGGTGTATTGGTTCGGCGGCCTGCTCATCGCGCTCGCGCTGATCCTGTTCGATATCACCCATATTCTCGACCAGCAGGAACGCGGTATCGTGCTGCGATTCGGCCGCTACGCCACGACGCTGCAACCTGGACTCAATTTTGTCTATCCGAGCCTGATCGACGAAGTGATTCGCGTCAATGTCGGGCAGGTGCGCTCCATTACCCACAAGGCGACCATGCTGACCCAGGACGAAAATATTGTGGATGTGGAGGTCGCGGTGCAGTGGCGCATCTCCGATCCGGCGGACTATGTATTCAACGTCATGGATCCGGCGGAGGCGCTGCGCCAGGTGGCGGAGAGTTCCGTGCGGCGTATCATCGGCAAGAACAAACTCGATTTCATCCTCACCGAGGGGCGCCGCGAGAATGCCCAGGCGCAACAGGACCTGATGCAGACGATCTTGAGCGATTATCGTGCGGGCATCACCGTGGTGAAGGTGGACATGCAGCCGGCGAAGCCGCCCGAACAGGTGAAAGACGCATTCGACGATGCCATCAAGGCGCGTGAAGACGAGCAACGGCTGGTGAACGAGGCCGAGGCTTACAGTAACGAGATCAAGCCCAGGGCACGGGGTGCCGCCGCCCGTCTGCGCGAGGAGTCCAATGCGTACAAGGCCACCGTAATTGCCCGTGCCGAGGGAGAGGCCGCGCGCTTTGAGCAATTGCTGGCGGAGTACGAGCGGGCGCCGGCGATAACGCGCGAACGGCTGTATCTCGATGCCATGCAGGGCGTGATGGCCAATACCGGCAAGGTGATGCTGGATGCCCAGGGTGGAAACAATGTCGTGTATCTGCCGCTGGATCGGCTCATGGACAACACCCGCGGCGCGGCAGGCGCTTCACCGGCACAGTCGGTTGCCCCGGGGGCGGCGCGCAATGCCGCCGCGGAACTGGACACCATCAACGCGGCGGCGGTTCGTGCCCGCCCGAACCGGTAGCCCATCATGATTGCGCGCATTCTCCTGCCCATCCTGATCCTGATTGTGATCACTTCGCTGTCCGTGTTTCGCGTGCAACAGTGGGAGCAGGCCATCGTGTTCCAGTTCCGCGAAGTGAAACGCGTGGATAATGAGCCCGGCCTGCACGCGATGATCCCGCTGGTCAACACGGTGAAGAAATTCCCGTTGCGCCTGCTGAACCTGGAACAGCAGCCGCAGCGCTACCTGACCGCGGAAAAGAAGGATGTCATCGTTGATTACTACGGCAAGTGGCGTATTTCCAACGTGCAGACCTTCTATACCAGCACCCGCGGCGGCGACCTGGATTACGCCAACGGCCTGCTCGGGCAACGCATCAACAGCGCGCTGCGCGATGAATTCGGCCGGCGCAATGTGCAGGAAGTGGTCGCCGGTACCCGCGGCGAGATCCTGGACATCATCACCGCCGCAACCTCGCAACTGGAGGCGGAGTTGGGCATCAAGATCGTGGACGTGCGACTGAAACGCATTGACCTGCCGGAGGAGGTCAGCAGTTCAGTCTATGACCGCATGCGAGCAGAACGTCTGCGCGTGGCCAAGGATTTCCGCGCCCGTGGCGAGGAAGCGGCGGAGCGCATCCAGGCCAATGCCGATCGCGAGCGCCAGGTGATCCTGGCCGGCGCCTACCGCGATGCGGAGACCATCCGCGGCGAGGGCGACGCCCAGGCCACCGAGATCTACGCCTCCGCCTTCGGCAAGAACGAGGAGTTTTACGGGTTTTACCGTCGCCTGGGCGCTTACCAGGCGACGTTCAGTTCGGGCCGGGACATCCTGGTGTTGAAGCCTGATTCGGATTTCTTCAAGTATTTCGGCAGCCCCAGGGGCCGGTAATCGGCCCCCATCGCCGCCCGCAGCGGAGCTAAAGCCTTGTGTGGACTGACCTGCTCGCTGCGCTTGCGCTCGTGTTTGTCATCGAAGGCGTGCTGCCGTTCATCCGGCCGGCATCCGCGCGGCGCCTGTTCACTGCCGCTTCACAGCTGGACGACGCCACCCTGCGATTTATCGGCCTGACCAGCATGGGTGTCGGGCTTTCAATCCTGTATTTCGTGCGCTGAGCCATGGGCAAAAACAAACACTGGCTGTTGCCGGAGGGCATCGAAGAGGTGCTGCCCCCGGACGCTGCGCGCCTGGAACATTTGTGCCGCGAATTGCTGGACCTGCTGGCAACCTGGGGCTACGAACTGGCGATGCCGCCGCTGGCGGAATTCATCGAGGCCCTGCTCAGCGGCAGCGGCGAGGACCTGGATTTACAGACCTTCAAGGTCACCGATCAGTTGAGCGGCCGCCTGCTGGGTATCCGCGCCGACATGACGCCGCAGGTGGCGCGTATCGATGCACACTACCTGCGCCGCGAGGTGCCCACGCGCCTGTGCTATCTCGGCCCGGTGTTGCAAACCCTGCCCGCGGGGCCCGGCGGCAGCCGTGTCCCGTTGCAATTGGGCGCCGAGTTGTACGGGCATGCGGGACCGGAGAGTGACGCCGAGGTCCTGGCCCTGTGCCTGCGCACATTGCAGCTGGCCGGCGTACACAACGTGCACATGGATCTCGGGCATGTGGGCATTTACCGCAGCCTCATCCAGCACCTTCAGTTGGATGCCGCGCGCGAAGCGCAGTTGTTCGACGCCCTGCAACGCAAGGCGGCGGCGGAGATCGAAGTCTTCGCCACGCAATGGTCGGTGACGGCCAGGCTGGCGGAACCCATGCGGGCGCTGGTGGAGTTGCACGGCGGCCCCGAGGTGCTCGGCCAGGCGCGTAAAAAACTGCGCGCCCTCGGCCAGCCGGCGCTGGAATGCATCGACAATCTTGAGCGTATCGCCGCGTTGGTGACGCGCCAGGTCAAGGACGCGTCGCTGTTTTTTGATCTCGCGGAGTTGCGCGGGTATCACTATCACACCGGCATGATGTTCAGTTGTTTCGTGCCGGAGGCAGGCAGCGGGATTGCGTTTGGCGGCCGCTATGACGCCATCGGCGCCGCCTTCGGGCGCGAACGCCCGGCGACGGGATTCAGCGCCGACGTGAAGCGCCTGTTTGCATTGGGTACGCAACGGGTGACCAAGGCGGCGGCGATTCTTGCCCCGGCCTCGGAACTCCCGGCGTTGCAGGAATTGCTGGATACCCTGCGATCCCAGGGCGAAGCGGTCATTGTGCAATTGCCCGGCCAGGACGGGACGGCGGTGGACATGGGTTGCGACCGGGAGATCGTGTTGGAACGCGGGCGCTGGGTCGTGAAGCGGACGGGAGGGAAATAAGGAGCGTCACGAGCGCAGCCAGCACAAGGCGCGAGCACCCGAAAAACCGGACGCCTCCAAGGATGGAGGCGGTAGGGCGACGTCGGGAACCCAAGCCGAGCGTACACGCCAGTACGTGAGGATTTCGAGGGTGCGAGCAACGCAGTGATGGCAAGCGCAGTAGCTCCCCTGCTATGGGCAAGAACGTCATCATCATCGGCACCCAGTGGGGCGATGAAGGCAAGGGCAAGATCGTTGACCTGCTGACCGAGCAGGCCGCCGCCGTCGTACGCTTTCAGGGTGGGCACAATGCCGGGCACACCGTAGTCATCGACGGCGTCAAAACGGTGCTGCGCCTGATCCCTTCCGGCGTCCTGCGTGAGAAGGTCATGTGCCTGCTGGGTAACGGTGTTGTGCTCAGCCCGTCCGCATTCCTGGAGGAACTGGGGCAACTGGAACAACGCGGCATTCCCGCCCGCCAGCGCCTGCGCATCAGCGAGGCCTGCACATTACTCCTTCCTTATCACGCGCAACTGGACCAGGCGCGGGAAAAGGCCCGTGGCAGCGCCGCCATCGGCACCACGGGTCGCGGCATCGGCCCGGCCTATGAAGACAAGGTGGCGCGCCGCGCGCTGCGGGTCGGCGACCTGCTGCACCGGGAGCGCTTTGCGGCCAAGTTGGGCGAGGCACTGGAGTTTCACAACTTCCTCCTCAGCAAGTACTACCACGCCGAGACTGTGGACTTTCAACAGGTGCTGGACGAGACCCTGGGGCTGGCGGAACAGATAGCCCCCATGGTGACCGACGTGACCCAGTTGCTGTATGACATCCAGGCGGCCGGCGGCAACATCATGTTCGAAGGGGCGCAGGGGGCCCTGCTGGATGTGGATCACGGCACCTATCCCTACGTCACCTCATCCAACACCACGTCCGGTGGCGCGGCCACCGGCACCGGTTTTGGCGTGCGCAGTTTCGACTACGTGCTGGGCATCACCAAGGCGTACACGACCCGCGTGGGGTCGGGGCCGTTTCCCACCGAATTGTTCGACGCCATGGGCGAACACATGTTCAAGCGTGGCGCGGAATTCGGCGCCGTCACCGGCCGGCGGCGCCGCTGCGGCTGGTTTGATGCCGTGACCCTGCGTCGTTCGATTCAGTTGAACAGTGTGTCCGGCATCTGCGTTACCAAGCTGGATGTGCTGGACGGCCTCGAATCCATCCGCATTTGCACCGGCTACGAGGTCAATGGCCAGAAACGCGCGACGCCACCCGCCGGCGCCGAGGCCTTTGCCGAGTGCCAGCCGGTATACGAGGAACTGCCCGGCTGGCAGGAGTCCACCGTGGGCGTGAAATCCATGGACGGATTACCGGCGAACGCGCGCGCCTACCTGAAACGCCTCGAAGAAGTCACCGGTACGCCCATCGACATGGTCTCCACCGGCCCGGATCGGACCGAGACCATCGTTCTCAAGCACCCCTTCGACTGACGGGTGTTCAGGGGTCACCTTGGTAGGGTGGATTGAGCGAAGCGAAATCCACCGCTTTGTGGAGGTTGGACCACAAACGCGTGCTATCGGCTACATTTTTAGCCCGGAGTAATCATCCATGCTGGTCATGACCGAAAACGTCGCCGCCTTCGACCGCTGGATCCGCGGCGGCTTCCGCGACCTGAACACCGAGCTCGAGAACCTGTACTTCGCACAGGCCGATCGCGCCGCTGTGGCCGGCGTCGGCGTGGACATCAAGCGCCGGTTGCTGGAAGAGGGACGCACTCTCCTCATCCCCTTGCTGCGCGAAGGCAACACCGATGAAGGATTTGATCGGGGCTTCGACCTGCTCGGCAATGTGGGTCTCTACATGGCGGCTTGTGAACGCCACGAGATCACGCTGCACACCCGCGAGCAGGTTTCCCCATTGCACGAGGCGTCCGCGCTGGCCATGCAGTTGGGCGCATCGCTCGGTGTGACCCCGCGCTTCGCCACCAGCCATCTGACCACCCACAACCGCGCCGTGGATGGCCGCTACAAGAGCTTCACCACCCTCAAGGACGAATTCATCTTCACCGATTACAACGCGCGCGGGATCCTCGGTTACAAGCGCGTCGCCGATGCGTTGGTTCGCGCGCTGCCCATGGGCGTGTCCCATCCGGTCACCGGTGACCTGCTGACCGTCGCGCGCGATGCCCTGTACGATGTCGCGCGCCACAACTCGCGCCTGTTCGAATTGCTGGACGTGGATCGGTTCTTCTACTGCGTGCGGCCGTATTTCAAGCCGCACCGGGTCGGCCTGCATGTGTACCGCGGCGCCAATGCCGGCGACTTCGCCGGCATCAACATCATCGACATGCTGCTCGGCCTGTGCCAGGCGGACCACGCCTATTACTCGCAACTGCTGGTGGACAAGTTCCTGTACATGATGCCCGAGGACCAGGCGCTGCTGCGCGACTGCATGCGGCGCGAGAGCTTGATGAACAGCTTCCTCGAACAACTGGATGCAGGGCAGGGCGGTGAGACCTTCCGCGCCAACCTGGCGATATTCCTTGAAGTGTGCGCTGCCCATGGCCGCACCGCCGCCCAGCATCATGATGAACTTGTGAACAAGTACATCGCCAGGCCGGCGGAAAGCCTGAAAGAGGAGCACCATGAAAATCTGACCGCCAGTGGCCCGCCGCTGCCGGTGTTGCTAAAGGCACTGGAAAAGCTTCGCGATCTGCGCCTGGCCGCCAATCGTGACGACATTCCGAGTCGTTACAAGGATATTCAGCGGCTGAAGGTCTTTGCAGGTGCCTGAAATAGGATGCGTTAAGGTAATGCATGGAGAAGACAGGATGATGGAGTCATGCACCCCGTAACACACCTTCTCGCGGGATGGACCGTGTCGGAGATGGCACAGCTCCGGCCGCGGGATCGCGCCATTGTCACCTGGGCATGTGTCGTGCCTGATATAGATGGTATCGGGTACGCCATTGACCTGGGCAACAAGTTGCTTGGACGGCCCGACTTATTGTTTTACGAGACGTATCACCACAACTGGGGTCATGGTGTTCCTGCGGCATTGCTGGTGGCAATGCTCGCGTGGTATCTGGCTGAACAAAAGCAACGCACCGCGTGGCTCGCATTCCTGACTTTTCATCTGCATTTGCTCATGGATCTCGTCGGGTCACGAGGTTCCAACCCCCTGGACATCTGGGCGATACCTTACCTGTCACCACTATCGAATGACATGATCCTGACATGGGATGGCCAGTGGCCGTTGACCAGCTGGCAGAACACGGTGCTGACGATGGTATTGATGTTTGTCGCCGCGGCAATGTCGGTGCGTCGCGGCTATTCGCCAGTTTGCCTGTTCAGTCAAAATGCCGACGAAGCGTTTGTGGCCACGTTGCGGCAGCGCTTCCGTGGAAGAAATGGGAGTAATGAATGAAGAATAACGGGTGTCCCAATGGGTTAGCACCGATTCAACCAAAGAGGCGGTATTTCATAGATCGCACGTCCATTGGAGAATAGCCGCTAACACCAATATTGATGTTGGCAGGCAATGGAATTCACGATACAGTTCTATGAGTCCCAGAGCGGGCATTGTCTCGTCCGGGTATTCCTCGCGACACAGTCCCGAATTATCGCCGTCCATGGAATCAGGAACAAAGGCCGCTCGATTCCCGCACGGGACCTGGAGACCGCCAATGAACGGATGCGGGACTGGCGGAAGAGAATGCAACCATGAAACAGACGAATTTCGACCAGTATCTTAAGGAGCAATTGACGGATCCGGCCTTTGCCCGCCGTTTCAAACGGGCAGGACAGGCGTGGGACGTGGCATTGCAGGTCGCGGCGCTGCGGCGTCGCGCCGGCCTGTCCCAGAAACAACTGGCCCAACGTGTGAAAACCACGCAGCAACAAATCTGCCGCCTGGAATCTCCGGATTACGAGGGCCATTCGCTCAGTATGTTGCGTCGCGTGGCAAGAGAACTACGTGCCCACGTACGCGTCGTAATTGAGCCCGAGGACCGACCCATCCGCGTTGCCGAGGCACCGGCGCGATACCGTGCCATAAAAGCAGGGTCGGCAAAATTGAGGCGAGGCAGAACGTGACCGGCGCAGCCCATTCCCTCGAAATCGAAGGCATCCCCATCCAGCCCGTCCGCGAGCCGGTCAATGGCCTGCGGTGTTGGCGCCGAGTGAAAACTGACCAGCTGTGC
Organism: Gammaproteobacteria bacterium RIFCSPLOWO2_02_FULL_61_13; assembly: GCA_001801865.1. Lineage (GTDB taxonomy): Bacteria > Pseudomonadota > Gammaproteobacteria > Eutrophobiales > Eutrophobiaceae > 2-02-FULL-61-13. The sequence goes on along the minus strand of MGYT01000005.1, from coordinate 1,016 downwards.
CGGTTGAAAATTGACCAGGCCCTGAGCGGCGCAGCGTACTACGCGCCTGTGGATAAGTCGACCAGACTGCGGTGGTCTTGACCTCCTGTTTATGTTGTTGGAAGGGGTGTGAAGTTCAGATTGCCGCGGGTTCCTCCGCTGGCGCGGCGCGCTGTGATTTCTCCCTGGATTTGATGCGCGCCTTGGCGGTGGCACTGCTGTGCTTGAAGCGGAAGGACTCGTTGCCGGTCTCGATGATGTGGCAATGATGGGTCAACCGGTCCAGCAGTGCGGTGGTCAGTTTGGCGTCACCGAACACACTGCTCCATTCCGAGAACGTCAGGTTGGTGGTGATGATAACGCTGGTGCGCTCGTAGAGTTTGGAGAGCAAGTGGAACAGCAAAGCCCCGCCGGCCTGAGAGAAGGGCAGATAGCCGAGCTCGTCCAGGATCACCAATTCCTTCTGCATCAAGCTGAGCGCGAGGCGGCCCTGTTTGCCGGCGGCTTTCTCCCGTTCCAGGGTATTCACCAGATCTACGGTGGAGTAGAAACGGACACGCTTGCCATGATGCTGGATGCCGGCCACACCGAGGGCGGTTGCCAGATGGGTCTTGCCGGTTCCGGTTCCCCCCACCAGTACCGCGTTCAGTGCGGCATGGGTAAATTCCATGGTCGCCAGCCGGCCGATCAAGGCTTCATCCACTTTGGACTGGCTGAAGTCAAAGCCCGCCAGATGGCGCGGGACAGGGAACCTGGCGACGTGCATCTGGTAACTGACCGAACGGATGACGCGGTCGGTGGACTCCGCTTCCAGCAGCTGCTGGAGCAGCCATTCGGACGCGGCCAGGGACGCGCTGGCGCCGGAAGCGCCCTGGCTCTGCAGCTCCGCGTAACTGTCCGCCATGCCATGGAGTTTGAGCGCCTTGAGTTGGCTCTGGATGTCAGACATGGGACACCTCCTCTGCATGCAGGCGGTCATAGCGGGCGGCATCCGCCAGCGGCTCCTCCGTGAGGATCAGGTGGGTGTCTACCTTTTT
>MGYT01000004.1:10292-20293 GCA_001801865.1 Gammaproteobacteria bacterium RIFCSPLOWO2_02_FULL_61_13 | reverse complement strand
AGCCCTCATTCGGATACGGCCGAATGTGACTTGCAATGGCCATTCGATCAACAGAATTTCCTGACCCATCCCCAAAATGCGACCGGTTCCCAGAAGCACCGTGACCCGCGCTTTGCACCGTTCGCCTTCACCGAGCACGGCGCCATCATGGCCGCCACGATCCTCAACAGCCCCCGCGCCGTCGAGATGAGCATCTATGTCGTGCGCGCCTTCGTGCAATTGCGCGAACTGCTGGCGTCAAACAAAGACCTCGCGCACCGCCTCGACCAACTCGAAGCGCGCATCGAACAAAAGCTCGCCACCCACGATGAGGCAATCACCAGCATGCTTGCGGCGATCCGGGAACTGATGACACCGCCGGCGCCGAAACGACGCGGGATCGGATTCGTGATCAACGACGATTGAAAGCGGGGAATTCAGGGGTACCCAAGACAGCGGTCACCCCCGCCGCGCGGCTCTCAGCGCATTATAGACGGTCGGTTTCGGAGTGATCGGCAGAAGGTCGGAGATTTGGAAGCTAATCCCTTCAGCGTGGGACCGAGAGTTTCAACAACACTGACCCCGTGATTCTCGTTTTCCTCAATATGTTCAGCAGATTGCAGCATGTTATCCCGTTGCGTCCCCTGAAAAATGCAAAACTTTTCCAAGATGCATATTTTCGCCTACAATTTCTTTCTGGTCATGTTGCTTAGTGAAATAATACCGAATTGAACGAGGTGTCCAATGAACGTCCAGGATGAAAAAGTGCTGATCGAGAAGCTTCGCAGCCTTCCGCCACAGTGCCAGTCGGAAGTTGAGGACTTCGTTGATTTCCTCCACAGCCGTAGTGATGACAGGCGCTTGGTGCATGCCGCCAGCGCCATGTCCGAAGCGACACTGCGGAAATTGTGGGACAACGAAGATGATGCCGAGTATGACCGCCTGTAACTTCGGCGATATCGTCCTCGTCCCCTTTCCGTTTACAGATCAGACCACCTCCAAGCAACGCCCCGCCGTTATCATTTCCAGTGATGCCTACCATCGGGTCCGTCCCGATGTAATCCTGATGGCCGTTACGAGTCACGTCCAGACCGGCGCTGGCCTTGGTGAAACCGGGGTGCAGGACTGGAAAAACGCAGGACTGCTCAAACCCTCCGTCATTAAGCCGGTCATTGCAACAGTCGAGCGCCGGTTGGTCATCAAGAGGCTCGGGCAGCTGACAAAAACTGACTTGGCGGGACTGAGAAAGGTTCTCGCGCTGATCCTTGGTTCGGAGCCATGAAGAACGTAAGCGGGAAACAGGGAGAACCAACGAAAGACCAATATGACTTCTCGAAAGGCGAACGCGCGAAGTTCTACCATCCGGGCGCTGTATTCCGGCTGCCGGTGAATGAGGATGAATCGGCAATAGATTCTCCGCTCCAGAAGCTCACGGATCAGGGTGTTTCATAGTAATCCACGCGGCAGACCAACCTCGTAGGCACGCAAATAAACCTGACACCTTTTACCACGTAAGCTGGTTCATGCGCTGTTTCAATGAACCCATCGCGCGCCAGGCCAATGGCGAGGACCACTGCACCGGCCGGTTCTGGGAGGGACGCTTCAAGTCCCAGGCCCTGCTGGATGAGGGGGCGCTGCTGACCGCCATGGTCTATGTGGATCTGAATCCGGTACGGGCCGGGATGGCACAGACGGTGATGGAGTCGGATTTCACGTCCGCCCAGCAGCGGTTGTTTGAGATCGCCCGGACTTCCACTCCCCCCCGCAAGAATGAATCACAGGAGAACCCCAGGCTGCTCGCCTGCTCCGGCACCGAACGCCAGGACCGGCCCACCGATCTGCCGTTCAATCTCAAGGATTATCTGGATCTCGTGGATGGCAGTGGGCGGCTGGCTTATCCCGGCAAGCGCGGGGCGATCCCGGCTACCCAGCCCAGGCTCCTGAGCACCCTCGGCATTGACGCCAATGAGTGGATGCCCACCGTGACCCAGATGCAGCGGCGCTTCGAACTGTTCATCGGGGCGCCGCATCGGCTCCGGCACATCGCAGAGTCCCGCGGCTGGCGCTGGGTACGCGGTCTCACTGCGGCCCGCAGGCTCTACGCGCGGGCGAATGAATAGCAGCTTGTAGATTTCCCTTTCTGCTTCAACCCGATTGCCGTTCAGTTCCGGCGGCGACGGGGGACCGGCTTTCCCAAAACGACGACAGTGTGGAGTTCACGGCGGGATTGTCCCCAGGGCGGCCCGACAGCGCAGCAGCGAAGCGCCAAGACCACGACTCCCGGCAACTACAGACTCGACTTGTTCGGCATCGGGCTGGGGTAAATCATGGATGTCCTAATCTTTTCTCGGGCTGGGGCAAATCATGGATGTCCTAATCTTTTCTGGTACGCTTCGACCAAGATTTCGAATCAGGAGGTTGCCGTGAGAACGAGCCTTCGCCATTACGTACTTGCGGCGCTTCTGCTGCCGCTTGTTAACACCGTCAGTTCACAAGAGCTGTCGATGACAGTCGAATCGCGACATGTATTCGGACGCTTTCTTGAGGGCGATCCCGTCGCTGCCTTCGACAGTCGCAGAGCGGATGATGGTCTCTTCGATGTCATGGTGGAACTCGACGGGGTTGTGTTGACGGCGGTAATCGATCGCGAGAATGGAATTGCCATCCTCGACGGCTACTTCTCCGACGATGGGACGGATGCGTACATGTCACGCACCGATAGGAGTGTGTTGCACCGCTTCAATGAGGAGCTGTCGGGACGACTAAGCAACCTCGACGATTCCGGCCGGTACCTGCAGCATGCGGTGAGCATCTGGTCTGAGTACCCCGCCACGCTCACGCTGACGCGGAGCGTCGAGGGTTCTTCGATCCAGAGCCTGTGTAACTACCTTGGGCTGCCATTCCCGGCTACTCACGACGATGGATACCATGGTCTAGGCGACGATGCGAGCACTCTCGATGAAGCAATCGTCTCGCCGCCGACATTGGGCAGCTGCGCCAATGCGGACAAGACATGGTTCTTCGATGGTGGATGGCAGTGCTTTGAGGCTGATCATGACAGTCGGATCGAAGGCGCCAAAGGGAACTGCTTCGGAAATTGCGGTGGCGACTGCTCCGGCGGGGGACTTCAAATGACCCGGGACTGTCACAATCACGATCAATGCGTCCGCAATGGGCACGATCTCGCAAGCCTCTGGTGCAACGACGAGTTTACCGATGCGATTGATGATGAATTGAATGCGCCGAACTGCTCGACTGGTGCCTCTGTAGCCGCGGACGAACGTCCTCGCCCAACAACAGATCTCAGGTCGATGACGCTGGAAGCCTTCCGTGGCCGGGTGGGCCACCGGGCGCCTTGGGGCGGCTTGGGTCGCTCCGAATCCATTCGTCAAAGACGTATTTTGCGTTTGACGGAAACCATAGATCAGCGATTGCACGAGCTCAGGGGCGCTCCGCAGGCGCAGCCGCTGACAGATGAGCAACGCGCGTGGCGGATGTCGCAGAAGATCGACGAGCAAATGCAAGACCTCGAGGCGAAACAGCAGCGCCTGTCATTTCAGACGAATGCCGAGAGAAACCGCCAACGGATCGAAGAAATCTTGCAGGAGATCAAAAAAGCTCAACGTGAAGCACAGCGGTAGCGACGGCCGTCCCGCCCCTCGTAGGTTGCCAGCCGATTCACCTCTTCCGATGAATACCAGAGCCGCACACTAGAGCAATTACAATGAGTTGCACGCGCTCTAGTCACGCCCCGCAAACGGGCGAGAGACAGCATTGTAATCGTGCGCGCTGCTTAATGTGGCGGCGTCAGCGAACGAATTCGGATACGTTACCGTAGCGATCATGGCCAGCGAAAACGTTAAAAACGCTGTCCTATTCGACATAAGATGGTTCCCTAAATGCCTCAGCAACTGTACATTAGGATTCATGACCGCATGATGCGATTATTTGCGCGCAAGGAACGTCGCCGATGAAGGGACAATCGGAAATCCCACAGGCGCCCTATCCCCGCTGATTGTGTGCTGTGCGCTGCGATCCACTCCCGGCATTCACATAACGCCTTCGCCTATTAGGCACGAGGGGGTCGCAAAAGTATGCTCACGAGGGTCAGAGACGATTAGGCAAACTTAGTAGGTCAGTAATTCTCTTATTGCACGCGGACGCAAAAAATATCAGGGTGACGTGGCTATACTTCTCATGCCTGTCACAACTGCTCGTACGTCTTCACGAAGTTGTTTCGGCGCTCTTAGTCTGATTTCGATCATCGTGCGGGGTAACTGGACAATCTCGATGGTCTCAGTTTGTCCTTTATCAGCATATGTGGCCCACGAAGAAGGCGATTCCACGCCATCGATTGTCAATACGCTATCCTGAATCTCAGAGCAAACGTTGATGCTACAGAATCCATCAATACTCCGCCGAGGAGTAACAGGCTCGCCATGATATTCATGGAAGTCAATGGTTACAGTGGGCACTTGCGTACTTAAAAGGGTTAGTGTCTTCTCATTTGCAGTGATAACCCGGTAGTTGCCCGAGGTCTGGATCGTGTAATCCTTCCACTCGACGTTAGCCGGCGCGAATATCCTGCCGACAAATTGAAAAACACTCGACTGGTTAATCCAGGCCGCGCTAGCAATAATAAAAAGAAGGACCCACGCGAAATCGCGAAGCGGCTTACGCTTTGTCAGAGAAATATCCGAACCCATTGGACTTTACTCGAAAATCCCCTTTATGTATCCGTCCGTCAATAAGTTCAACACATTACCTATTTCTCTATGTGCTAACTCGAGTTTCATTTGTTCCAGTTCTTGAACTACTCGCAATTCCATCGTGCAATCGCATTCCGGCTTGGCTGTTTGACACCGTCTTAGGGACTCATATGCCTGTTCCAGTGCATAGTCGACAGTCTTTACTGGCTCCCTTGGATAGACGACGAGAATTAGGACCGTGTCGGCCGTTCCCACGAGGGTCGCTATCCGCACGGCCTGAATGATGTACGGAATCGCGACGGAAATTGCCACCTCGCCGCGAGGATCCACATACCGAAGTGGATTTGCATTCGCATAAGCGTACATGTTCACTCCTCCTGCAAATCCGATTGGATCCGATTCCAGATACCTTCCGATGGTCGGGTCAAAATCCCTGAAGTAGTTGTAATGTATTTCACGTGCCGTCATACACACAGTTTCCTGCGTCACACTCATCGTACGCATAGGTGTACGGCCGAAATCAGTCTATCCACGCCTCGATGAGATTCGGCCCCGGTTCGCGCAGGTAGGCGGCCAGTTGCCGGTGGAAGGCCTCCGCTGAGTGCACGCGGCGTGCGGGTACGCCCATGCCCTCTGACAGTTTCACCCAGTCCAGGTTGGGACGGCTCAACGAAAACATGTCCCGCGCCTTCGGGCCCGGCGCGCCGGCGCCAACGCGCTCATGCTCAATCTCCAGGATGCGATAACGCCGGTTGGCATAAATAATGGTCGTTATATCCAGGGACTCCCGTGCCTGGGTCCACAGGGATTGCAGCGTATACATGGCGCTGCCATCGGCCTGAAGATTGATCACCTTCCGATCCGGGCAGGCGATGGCCGCGCCGGTGGCCATGGGCATGCCCTGGCCGATGGCGCCGCCGGTGATGAACAGCCAGTCATGGGGTGGCGCGCCGGCAGTGCGCGGCAGGACCGTGAAGCCGTCGCTGATGGATTCATCCACGACGATGGCCTGTTCCGGCAACATGGAAGCCAGCGACAAGGCAATGTTGTCTCCATTCAGCGGTCCCTGGATCTGAATGGGACGCTGGGCCGGCTGGCGCACCGGTTCCGTTTTTTCTGCGCCCACCGCCGCTACCAGGCGCTTCAGCGCATCAACGATGTGTTGATCCGGGCGCGCCAGCACATGAACGGCACAATCCTGCGGCGTCAACTCGCTGGGTGATCCGGGGTAGGCGAAGAAGCCCACCGGCGGGCGGGATCCGACAATGATCATGTGGCGCGTGCCGGCCAGCAGTTCCATGGCCCGCTCCGGGAAATAGGGCAACCGCTCCACCGGTACCCGCCCTGCGCCCCGTTGCAGGCGCGTGTTGAAAGTATCGCACAGCAGGCGCGCACCGGTGGCCGCGGCGATGCGCCCGGACAATTCCAGCCCCTTCTCGCGCAGCGCGTAGCCGGACAACAACAGCACCGTGGGTTGTCCCGATTTAAGCGCCGTGGCCGCCGCCGTGATCGCGTCCTGTGACACGCGTTCAAAATCCGGCACCAGCACCGGGTCGGTGATCGGGTCTTCCGATTCGTTCCAGGAGCAATCCGCCGGGACGATCAGCGTGGCAATCTGTCCCGGCGGGCCCAGCGCCGCCGTGATCGCATCGTAGGTTGCCTCCGGGATCTCGGCCGCCGTCGCCACGTCGCGGATCCAGCCGGAAACCGGCCGCGCATAGGCGGCCACATCGGACTGCAGCGGGGCGTCGAACTTGCGATGGTAGGTGGCGTGATCGCCGATGATATTGATGATCGGCACGCGGGCACGCATGGCGTTATGCAGGTTGGCGAGGCCATTGGCCAGCCCGGATCCAAGATGCATCAAGGTGGAGGCGGGATTGTTGGCCATGCGCGCATAGCCGTCCGCCGCGCCGGTGACCACACCCTCGAACAGGCCGAGGACGCAACGCATGCCGGGTACCCGGTCCGCCGCCGCGACAAACTGCATTTCCGATGTACCGGGATTGGTGAAACAGACATTCACGCCGCCGTTTACCAGCGTGCGCAACAGGGATTCGGCCCCGTTCATGGCATCCTCCTCATTGGGCTGCGAACCACGCGCGTGTTCTCGAAAATTCGCGGCCTCGAAAGTGACATTGTACCCTGCGCCAGTGCTGTAAACTGCGCCAGCTTTTTGAACCGGGACGGGAGGCAATGCTGAAAACGACACCGGCGGCGAAACGCCGCCCAAACCGCCTGCTACCGCAGGCGGCGCTGTTTTTACTCGGTTTATTGTTTGCCGGGGCATCCGCGGCGGAAGGCCTGCCGGATGCAGTCGCCAAGGTGACCCGCCGCCTGGGCGTGCCTGAATCCGCGCTCGGGATCATCGTGCGGGAAATCGGATCCGAGACGCCGCTGGTTACGTTGAACCCGGACACGCCGCGCAATCCTGCCTCCACCGTCAAGATCATCACCACGCTGGCCGCGCTGGAGGAACTTGGGCCAACTTACTCCTGGCCGACCGAGGTATTCATCACGGCGCCGGTGCGTGATGGCGTCCTCGATGGCGACCTGATCATCAAGGGCTACGGTGATCCGTACCTGATGACGGAGGAGTTCTGGAAAATGGTGCAAGCGCTGCGGCGCCAGGGCCTGCAGACCATCAATGGCGACCTGGTCGTCGATAACAGCTACTTCGCGGTGCAGGAGGGAGACCCGGGCGAGTTCGACAACCGGCCATTCCATGCCTACAACGTCTTGCCCGATGCGTTGCTGGTGAATCTGAAGGCGGTCTATTTTCACTTTTATCCCGCCAGCGACGGCAAGTCGGTGCTGATCAAGACCGAGCCGGAACTACCGAACCTGAACATTGAAAACCGGCTGATCCCCATTGCCGGTCCCTGTGGCGGCTATCAACATGGGGTTGCCATGACGGTTCCGGATCCGGTGCTGGCCGATCGGGTCATCTTCGAAGGGCGTTACGCGATGTCCTGCGGTCACTATGTCTTTGCCCGTTCCGTCCTCACGCCGGAAGCCTTCGCCTACGGCGCGTTCAAGGCATTATGGGAGCAGAGCGGCGGCGTGCTGACCGGCACCGTGAAAGCGGGGGTTGCGGGTCCTGAACTCCGCCCCTGGCTGACCTGGAACTCGCGCCCGCTGGCCGAGATACTTCGCTACGTCAACAAGTTCAGTAACAACGTCATGACGCGCCAAATCCTGCTGACCCTGGGCGCGGAACTGGTGGGAGAACCAGGCACCGTGGACGGCGGCATCCAGGCGGTGCAGCAATACCTGGAAAAGAATGGCATCTCGTCGGCGCCGCTGGTGCTGGAAAATGGCTCGGGGCTGTCACGCAATGAACGCGTGACACCGCAATTGATGGCGGATGCGCTGCTGCGGGCCAACGCCAACCCGTTCATGCCGGAATTCATCGCCTCGCTGTCCATCATCGGCATGGACGGCACGGCGCGGAACCGGCTCAAGCGGGGCGAGGAGAAAGGTCATGCCCACGTCAAGACCGGCACCCTGGACAATGTGTCCGCCATCGCCGGTTACGTGGACGCAAAGTCCGGCCGGCGCTTCGTAGTGGTCGGTTTGCTGAACCACTCCGAGGCCCAGTACCGCACCGGTGAACAGATATGGAATGCACTGATACAGTGGGCCTTCACCCTGTGAGGTTGCCATGAAATTGCACTGCCTCATTCTGAGCACCACATTGGCCCTGGCGTTCACTTTGCCGGCCGGCGCGAACGAGGACTTGCGGGCGCGGATTAATTCCGGCGCCGCTGCCGTGGAACAGAAGGTCATCACTTGGCGCCGCGACCTTCACGCACACCCGGAGCTGGGCAATCGCGAGACACGCACGGCAAAGCTGGTGGCAAAGCATCTCAAGGCGCTCGGGATGGAGGTCACCACCGGTGTGGCCCACACCGGCGTCGTCGGCGTATTGCGCGGCGGCAAGCCTGGGCGGGTGGTGGCGTTACGCGCTGATATGGATGCGCTGCCGGTCACCGAGCCGGAAGGACTTCCGTTCGCCTCCAAAGTCCGCACAACTTTCAACGACCAGGATACCGGTGTCATGCATGCCTGCGGCCATGACGCCCATGTGGCGATGCTGATGGGCGCCGCAGAAATACTGGCAGGCATGCGGGACGAACTGCCGGGCACGATCATGTTCATTTTCCAGCCGGCGGAGGAAGGCGCCCCGAAAGGCGAGGAAGGCGGCGCCGAGTTGATGGTGAAGGAAGGCGTGCTGGACGGCGAGGCAAAACCAGAAGCCATTTTTGGTTTGCACGTCTGGCCGGTGGAGCCGGGACATATATATGTGCGCCCGGAGGGCATGATGGCCGCATCCGACCGCCTGTACATTACCGTGCATGGACGCCAGACCCATGGCTCGCAGCCCTGGAACGGCGTGGATCCAATTACGGTTGCCGCCCAGATCATCACGGCATTGCAGACCATCGTCAGCCGCCAGGTAGATCTCACGCGGTCGCCTGCAGTAATCAGCCTCGGCAGCATCCACGGCGGTATCCGCCACAACATCATTCCCGATGATGTCGCCCTGGTTGGCACCATCCGCACCTTTGACAAGACCATGCAGGAAGACATCTGGCGGCGGATCAAAACCACCGTGGAACACGTGGCGTTGAGCGCGGGTGCCACCGCAGAGGTGGAGATCGATCCCCATGCGCCGGTGGTCAGGAATGATCCGGCGCTGCTGGAACGCATGGGGCCGGCGCTCAAATGGGCGGCGGGAGAGGACGCGGTGCACTCACTGGCGCCGGTGACCGGCGGCGAGGACTTTGCCTTCTACGCCGATCGCATCCCGGCGGTGTTCCTGTTCCTGGGCATCAATAAACCCGGCGTGACCCAGCAGCAGGCGGCACCCAATCATTCCCCGCTGTTCTACGTCAATGAAGCTGCGCTGATTGTGGGCGTACGCACGCTGGGCGGGTTGGCGGTGGATTATTTGTCGCAGGCCCCGGAATGATCGAATTGGCGCGCTGAAGCGCGCCCTACGGTTTTGTCATTCTGCGGGAATGGAAACGCCCTCAATCCTGCGCTTGACCTCCAGCGGCTGCGCCATGTGGTGCAGTACCAGGTTGCTCATGCCCTTGCCGGTGATGCGCACATCCCCGAAGCCGAGAAAGCGCCCCCACACGCTCTGATCAATCTCCACCGTCTCGATGGAAGCGATGCGCATCTCTTCCGACTGGCGGCTGATGATGCCGGTCTTGATGATGATGCGTTTGTTGGTGACGCCGATCTCCGTGCAATGCAGTTTCAGCCACTGATAGATCGCAATTGGCAGCGTGACCACGAGCACGC
>MGYT01000004.1:160-10204 GCA_001801865.1 Gammaproteobacteria bacterium RIFCSPLOWO2_02_FULL_61_13 | reverse complement strand
ATAGGACACGCTAGCCTCCTTCCAGCCCTTAACCGGCTGACAATAGTTCCCGCATGGGCACCGCGGCATCCGCGAGCCGCGTCTTGTCCACCGGCCGGGCCTCGGTGATCAACTTCTTGCCGGTCATGAACTCCGGCGGCCGATTCACGGCATCCACGGCGATCACGCGCCCCTGCTTCAGGTAAAACGCGGCAAAGCTCCGGCCCTGGTCCCGCTCGCCCCGGGTCACGACCTCGTCGTAGCCCTGCGACAGTCCCGCGATCTGCAGCTTCAGGTCATATTGATCCGACCAGAACCACGGCAGCGCATTGTAGGGTGTCAATTTTCCGCACAGGGTGTCCGCCGCCACCCGCGCCTGGTCGGTGGCATTCTGCACCGACTCCAGCCGCAGCCAGCGGTCATAAATGGGATTGTGATGCCAGGTGCAATCTCCGGCGGCGACGATGGCCGGATCACTGGTACGCGAGTGCTGGTCCACGACAATGCCGTTCTCCGCCTTGAGACCTGCGTCCCGCGCCAGTTCCACATTGGGCACGATGCCGACACCGATAATGACAAGGTCCGCCGGCAGGCGCGTGCCATCACTGCAGCGCACGGCCTCGACCCGGCCCTGCCCTTCGAATGCGCCAACACCCAGATTGCAGCGGATGTCCACGCCCTCTTCCCGGTGCACGCGAGTATAGAACGCGGACACCTCCGGCGCGGTGACCCGTTGCATGATCCGCTCCATCATTTCCACGACGGTCACGTTCATACCGGCTGATCGCAGCACGGCGGCCGTTTCCAGCCCGATGTAGCCGCCGCCCACGATGACGGCGTTGGCGCCGGGGGCCACGTGCTTGCGGATCGCTTCCACATCCTCCGCCGTGCGCAGGTAATGGACGCCGGCAAGATCCACACCGGGCAGGTCCACGCGCCGCACACGGGAACCCACCGTCAGCGCCAGGTTGTCGTATGGGAGTTCCTCACCGTCGTCGAGCCGGACGCGCTTGCGATCCGGGTGGATGGCCTCCACGCGCCGGCCCAGCAGGAATTCGATGCCGGCCTTTTGATACAAATCCTCCGGCCGGATGCGGATGTCCGCCATCTGCTTTTTGCCGGCAAGGAAATCCTTGGACAGCGGCGGGCGATGATAAGGGATGTGCGGTTCATCGCCGATGATGAGTATCTTCCCTTCCCACCCGGACTGGCGCAGGGATGGTCCCATTTGCGCCGCCGCGTGGCTTGCGCCGATGATGAGGCAGGTGCCGTTCATGGTGCGGCAACTATACCTGATGCAATCACGCCGCCAATCTCCGCGCACAGAGTGGCCAGGTCCATGTCATTAATAATGTACGGCGGCATCACGTATACGAGCCGCCCGAACGGCCGGACCCAGACGCCGCGCCGTACAAATTCCCCCGGCGCCCGCGCCATGTCCACCGGCTGATCCAGTTCCACGACGCCGACGGCGCCCAGCGCGCGCACGTCCGTTACCCCGGGCAGCCCGCGGCAGGGCTCCAATCCGGTGCGCAAGCCGGTTTCCACCGCCTGCACGCGTGCCTGCCACGGCTGACCCAGCAGCAGGTCGATACTCGCCAGCGCGGTGGCGCAGGCGAGCGGATTGGCCATGAAGGTGGGCCCATGCATGAAGGCGCCCCTGCCCTCGGCGGAAATGGCTTCCGCGACTCTGCGCGTGGTGAGCGTCGCAGCCAGCGTCATGTAACCGCCGGTAAGCGCCTTGCCCAGGCACAGGATGTCGGGCGCGATGCCGGCATGCTCGCAGGCGAACAGCTTGCCGGTACGGCCGAAACCGGTGGCGATCTCGTCCGCGATCAGCAATACACCATGCCGGTCGCAAAGCGCGCGCACGTGCGTCAGGTACTCCGGGTGATAGAACCACATCCCGCCCGCGCCCTGGACGATGGGCTCAAGGATCACCGCGGCGATACTGTCCTGGTGCGCCATGAGCATTTGCCCCAGTGAATCCGTATCGGCCGGGTCCCACGGCGCGTCGAAGCGGACGCGGGGACGGTCCGCGAACAGATGTTGTGGCAGCACCCCACGAAATAATCCATGCATGCCGGTCACCGGATCGCACACCGCCATCGCGCCCAGGGTGTCGCCGTGATAACCGCCACGGATGGTCAGCAATTTCTGCCGCTGCGGATGGCCCTGGGCCGCGTGGAATTGAATCGCCATCTTGATGGCCACGTCCACGGACACAGAGCCGGAATCGGAAAAGAAGACACAGGCAAGGGAGTCCGGCGTGATCTCCACCAGCCTTTCCGCCAGTTGCACGGCCGGACCGTGGGTCAGGCCGCCGAACATGACGTGGGCCATGGAATCGAGCTGGACGCGGAGGGCCTCATTCAGACGTGGATGGTTGTAGCCGTGAATGGCACACCACCAGGACGACATGCCGTCGATGAGTTCCCGCCCGTCCGCGAGGCGCAGCCTCACGCCGGAGGCGGATTGCACCGGGAATACCGGCGGCGCATTCACGAACGGGGCGTAGGGATGCCAGACGTGGTGGCGATCGGCAGCAAAGATATCTTTAGGGGAAAGGGGCATCGGTCTGAAAGAAGGTAGAATGTAGAAGGTAGAATATAGGGAAAGCAGCCTCCCTACATTCTCCCTGCATTCCACCTTCCACCTTCCATGCATGCAAAATACTTCATTGGTCATTGAAGCCACTGGTCTGGAGAAATCCTTCTCCGGCCGCGCGGCCGTGTGTGGCATCGACCTGCGCATACCGAAGGGCGGCTGCTTCGGCCTGCTGGGGCCGAACGGCGCCGGCAAGACCACCACGCTGCGCATGGTCCTGGGTCAATGCCACATGAGTGGCGGGCAAATGCAGGTGCTGGGCCAATCCATGCCTGCGGCCAAAAAGGCAGTGCGCGCGCATATGGGCGTGGTGCCGCAACTGGACAATCTCGATCCGGACTTCACGGTGCTGGAGAACCTGCTGGTGTATGCGGCGTATTTCGGATTGCGGCGCCGGGACGTGGAGAAACGCGCGCAGGACCTGCTGGCGTTCGTGGAGCTTTCGGACCGCGCGCGCACCCGGATCGGCGAACTCTCCGGCGGCATGAAGCGGCGGCTGAGTATTGCCCGGTCGCTGATTAACGACCCGGAAGTGCTGATCCTGGATGAACCCACCACCGGGCTGGACCCGCAGGTGCGGCATTTGATCTGGAACCGGCTGCGCAGCCTGAAGCGCGACGGCAAGACCCTGATCCTCACCACCCACTACATGGAAGAGGCCGAACGCCTTTGCGATCACATCGCCATCATGGATCATGGCCGCATTATTGCCGAGGGGGCGCCAAGGGAGTTGATCCGCGGGTATTCCGAGCCGGATGTCATCGAGGTGCAGGGAGCGCCGGCGGCATTGGAGCAACAACTGGCGGCGCTGGCAGGGGGGCGCGTGGAGCGCATCGGCGAGACGCTATATTGTTATACGCGCGCCGCGCGCAGTGCGGTGGCGATACTTGAGCCGATGTCCGACATCACCTACCTGCACCGGCCCGCGAACCTGGAGGATGTCTTCCTGAAACTCACCGGACGGGACATGCGCGAATGAATCACGGGTTGATATTGCTGCGAAGCGCCAACTGGTCGTTGCCGCGACCGGCCTGGACCGCGCTGGCGGTATGGCGCCGCAACTTTCTCGTCTGGCGCAAGCTCCTCGGTCCGAGCCTGCTGTTCAATTTCGGCGAGCCGCTGTTGTACCTGCTGGGCCTGGGATACGGGCTGGGACGCTTTATCGGCGAGGTGGAGGGCCTGACCTACATCGCATTTCTCGCCACGGGATTGCTGGCGTCCTCGAGCATGAACACGTCAACGTTTGAAGGGCTCTACTCCGTGTACACGCGCATGGTGCCGCAGCAGACATATGACGGCATGCTGGCCACGCCGGTGGACGTGGATGACATTGTGCTGGGAGAGATGATGTGGTGCGCCACGAAGGGGCTCATCAGCAGCACCGCCATTCTGATCGTGGCGCTGGGACTCGGCGCCATTGAGGGCTGGCAGCCACTACTGTGCCTGCCGGCATTTTTCCTCACCGGCCTGTGCTTTGCCGGCCCGGCGCTGGTGGTCAGTGCGATATCCCGCTCGTACGACTTCTTCGCCTATTACGTGACACTGGTCATCACACCCATGTACATCTTCGGCGGCGTGTTTTATCCGATCACCACGCTGCCCGACGCCGCGCAGTCGCTGGTCAGCATGCTTCCGCTCACCCACGCCGTGGCGTTGATCCGGCCGTTGGCCGCCGGCCACATACCGGCGGAATTTGCGTTGCATGTGGCGGTGCTGGCCGCTTATGCGCTGCTTGGGTTCTATTTCGCCGTGGTGCTGATCCGACGGCGGTTGATTCAATGAAATACATCGAGATCTCGACTCCGGGCGAACCAGAGGTGCTGCGGTTGGCGGAAGGCCCGCGGCCGGAACCGGGTGCGGGACAGGTTTTGATCCGCATTCAGGCCGCCGGCGTGAATCGCCCTGACCTGCTGCAGCGCCAGGGGAAATATCCGCCACCGCCGGGTGCATCTCTCATTCCGGGATTGGAGGTGGCCGGCGAGGTGATTGCCGTCGGTCCCGGTACGGAGAAACCCGCGGTCGGGCAACAAGTATGCGCACTGCTTGCCGGTGGCGGCTATGCGGAGTACGCGGTGGCGGAAGCGGGTCTGTGTCTGCCGGTGCCGCGCGGCTTCACCATGGCCGAGGCCGCCGCGCTGCCGGAGACGTTCTTCACCGTGTGGCACAACGTGTTCCAGCGCGGCCATTTACAGGCAGGCGAATCCCTGTTGATCCACGGCGGCAGCAGTGGCATCGGCACCACGGCCATTCAATTGGGCGCCGCGTTCGGCGCGCGTGTGTTTGCCACCGCCGGCACCGCAGAGAAGTGTGCCGCCTGCCGCAAGCTCGGCGCCGAACTGGCCATCAATTACCGCAGCGAGGATTTCGTCGCGGCCACCACCGCCGCCACCCAGGGCCGCGGCGTGGATGTGATCCTGGACATGGTGGCGGGAGATTACGTGGAGAGGAATTTCAGTGCCGCGGCCGAGGATGGGCGCATCGTCATCATCGCCGGCCTGCGCGGTTACAAGACCGAGGTCAACCTGCTGCCGCTGATGCGCAAACGCCTGACGCTGACCGGCTCGACGCTGCGCAACCGGGACGTGTCGTTCAAGGCCGGACTGGCAGAGGCGCTGCGCACGCTGGTGTGGCCGCTGCTGGAGTCCGGGAAAATCCGGCCGGTGCTGCACCGGATGCTGCCCCTGGCCCAAGCCGCCGAGGCCCATCGGCTGCTGGAGGCCGGTGAGCATATCGGCAAGATCGTCCTGACCGTGAAGTAATTGGGGCCGGACCGGAATGGCACTTATATAAGCCAAAACGCCTGGTACCACCGGGAGATTTGGCAATACGTCACCCCGGCGAAAGCGACCCACAGGACGTGGCAAATGCCGCGTGACGTCTACATGGATGTAGGCGGTAGAGTCGAGCCGGGAGCGGAGACCGAGAGCGACGCAGGAGCCAATGCCGAGGACAGGATGTCCGGAGCGGCCGGGGTCCAGGAGAAATTAATGAATCATCCTTTACTGGACCCCGTGTCCCCGTGTCGCAGCACGGGGCAGGCTCGCACGGGGTGACCATAAAAGCGATTTAGTCAGTGCCATTCCGATTCTTCGCCAGTTTACTTCGCTTATAATGCGCGCCTTTGCCCGACTGCCGATAAAGTAACCGGAGAGTTTCATGCCCAGAATTACCTTCATAGCCGCCGATGGCGCACGCAAGGAAGTGGACGCAGCCTGCGGTCTGTCCCTGATGCAGGCTGCGGTCAACAACGGCATTGCCGGCATCGTCGCTGAATGCGGTGGCGCCTGCAGTTGCGCCACCTGTCATGTGCATGTGGATGCAGAGTGGTACGGGAAACTGCCGGCACCTGAAGGCATGGAGAAGGATATGCTCGAGTTCGTCATGGAACCCCAACCCACCAGCCGCCTCAGTTGCCAGATCAAGCTGTCCGACGCCATGGACGGCCTCGTCGTACACACGCCGAAGTCGCAGTATTGAGTCATTGGGGGCCCCTCCGCGGTTCTCTCTTGTTCACGCGCCGTCCCCAACTTGACCTGTTCGGTGCCGGCATCCTGCTGGTACTGTGCATCCTCTGGGGCATCCAGCAAGTCACGATAAAACTTGCGCTGGAGGGGATATCTCCCGTCATGCAGGGCGGCCTGCGCTCGGTCATCGCCGTCGCGCTATTGTATTTCTGGATGCGGGCAAAAAGCATCCCGGTGTTTGGCACCGATGGCGCATGGCGTCCAGGCATGGTCGCGGGCATGCTCTTCGCCGTGGAGTTCGCGCTGATCTACTGGGGACTCGCCTTTACCTCCGCCTCGCGCATGATCGTGTTCATCTACCTGGCGCCATTTGTCGTGGCGGCCGGCATCCATGTAATCGTGCCCGAGGAGCGCCTGCGCGGATTGCAGTTCCTGGGCATGGCGCTGGCCTTTGCCGGTGTCGTATTCGTATTCCAGGATCGTGGGGATTCCGTGCTTTCGGAACGGGCCTGGATTGGCGACCTGATGGGTATCGGGGGCGCTGTATTCTGGGGGGCCACCACCCTGGTGATTCGCGCGACCCGCATGGTGCGCATTGAGCCCAGCCGGGCGCTCTTCTACCAGCTCCTGGTCTCCGCGCTGCTGCTGCCGATCATATCAATGCTGCTCGGGGAACCGGGCGTAATCAGTGTCACGCCGATGGTCATCGGCAGCATGGCGTTTCAAGGCGTCGTCGTGGCATTTGCCAGCTACCTGGCATGGTTCTGGCTGCTGGCCCATTACCCCGTGCCGCAACTCTCCAGCTTCACGTTCATGGCTCCATTGTTCGGTGTCGCCGCCGGCGTAATCGTGCTCAATGAGCCGTTTTCCACCGGATTGCTGGTGGGCGGTGGCCTCGTGGCCAGCGGGATCTACGTGGTCAACCGGCGTCAGTTGCCGGCCATGGCCGCCAGTGACTGAGTTTCGCCGGCATCATTCTCCTGCGGCCACATTTTCCGGTCGAACATCAGATAGCAGCCCAGACACACCAGCCACGCCAGCATCGCCGCCCAGATGTCATGGGACACAAAATGCGCGCCGCGGACCCACTGGGTCGCCGCATACACGGTGCCGAGCGCCGCCGCACACGCCAACGCCACGCGCGCGCGGCGTGGATTTTTTCGGCGCCAGACAAAATAGAACGCAAACAGCGCGAATGCCCCCGACGAATGGGCGCCCGGGAAACAACCGCCGCGCGGCAGGTTTCCCGGGCGATCCGAAAACAGGCTCACGTAGGGCCGGTCACCGCCAAAGCGCGTCACTGCCCAGGGGCAGTCCATGTTGGTCAGTTGCTTGCCGATGGCGATGAAATGAATCAACCGGTTGCCGCCGTCGTGGAGCACTATCTTGGTCAGATGCGCATCTCGGGCCGGAAATTTTCCGGCGCTGGCGCTGTACCACGCGTCGGCAACGCGGAAATCGAGCCCGAGAGCAGAGACGCCGGCGAGGGCGAGACAAAATACCAGCAGCGGCAACCACAAGTGGGTGCGCCAGAAAGCGGCGTCAACCACCGGCGTCGGCGTCCCAGGGCCGGAAATGGAAGGAGCGTTGCGGCTCAACCGGGCCCGTCACGACGCAGCGCGCCCGAATCGAAAGCCTCCGCAGCCACCTCGTACAGCGAAGATACCGCCCGGCGCGAGATCACCTGCGGTGTCGCCGTAGCAGAGCAACGCCAGGCGTGTGACCAATCCCAGCAACAGGTATATGCCGACGGCCCAGCGCCATGGCCGCAGGCGTTGTCCGGTGGCGAGCACCTGCCAGAGGCCATTGCCCCATTCAGGGAACCTAATCATGGTCTGCAACGCCGGCGTGAAGCTGCGATGCCACGATCAGGTCGGCCACTTCACGTACCGCGCCGGCGCCCCCCATTCTGCTGCTGACGTAATCGGCGGCCGCCAGGATTTCCGGCACGGCATCGCCGGGACTGAATGACACGCCGGCGTCCGCCATGCAGTCAAGATCCGGCAAATCGTCCCCCATGTACGCTATTTCGTTGAATTTCATTCCCCAGGACTCGAACTTTTCTTGCAGGAACGCGCGCTTGTCCAGCACCCCCGGGAAATAGTCACCAATCCCGAGCTTGATCATGCGCGCCGCCACCGCCGGACTGTTCTCCCGGCTGATGACGCAGACACGAATGCCATGCTCACGCAGCCGCGCCAGTCCGTGGGCGTCGCGAGTGTCGAATTTCTTCATGGCCTCGCCGTTCGCCGCGTAATACATGCCGCCGTCGGTCAGGGTGCCGTCAACGTCGACGACGAAAGCGCGCAGTCGCTTCCGCGCCAGCCACTGCGCGGGCCAGTCCCGGCGGCGCAGCAATTGCTCGACCACGGCCCAGTCTTCGGCGTTATCCACTTCCACCAGGGTTTCGGGGTCCATGACGTGAATCCCGATGCGCCCGCCGAGCCGATTGCGGTGCTGTTTCAGGATCGCATCGCGGGTGAAGTAAAACGCGCCATTTTCAACCAGGGCGCCGTCGAATTCCTGGCGCCGGGGGCGGTTGGCCGGATCGTAGTTCAGCGCCAAGCCGGCGCGGGACCACAGGAAGCGCCGGAATTCCGCGGCGGTCAGCAGCGAGTCCAGTTGCTCGGACAGGAATTTCTCCTTTGCCATTCGAAAATCCGCGTCCCGGGTTAGCGGTGACGTAGCCTGGATGACACATAGAACGTCCGCCGGCACGCGTTCGCGAAATTCCAGCATCACGCTTTCCGTGGATGCCTGATCGGTGCAATTATCAGGCGATCGATCCATGACGGTGACGCGGTCGCCGAATTCAGCAGTCACACAGCGGCGGATTTTCTCTGAATCAGACGCGACGAACAATTCATCGAAGCATTCCGACAGCAGCGCCTGTTCCAGGCTCCAGGCAAACAACGGGCGGCCCGCCAGTCGCCTGATGTTCTTGTGCGGGATCGCCTTTGACCCGCCACGCAACGGCATCAATGCTACCCATCGCATCAGTTCAATGACTGCCCGACAAAGCGCTTCAGTTTTCTGCGCTGGGGTTCCTCAATGTCCAGGATCGGTTTCGATTTGAGCGTCAGGGCGCCGGCCACCACGCGCGTATCCCGGGCCAGCCGCCGCATCCCGTCCGGTTCCAGGGACGCGGCATGATCGGTGCCCTTCCAGGTACGGTCGAGGGTGAAATGCCGCTCAATCCATCGGGCGCCCAGCGTCACGGCGGAAACATCAATGGCAATGCCAAGGTGATGGCCGGAAAAACCGATCTGCTTGACCCGCTTCCCGTAAAGGTCGCGCAAGCGCGTCACCTCGAGCAGGCAGACCTGGTCAAAGGGGACCGGGTAGCCTGACGTGCAGGCGTAGAGTACCAGCCGCTTTGCGGCACCGTGTTTTTCCAGCAGGCGGACAATGCTCTCCTGCTCTTCGGGCGTCGACATTCCCAGCGAGACGTGAATATCGCCGGCGTACTCCCGTGCCAGAAACTCCAGCATCGGGAAATTCATGTTGCTGGCCGAGGGCACCTTGATGATGTCCGGGGCCAGCGCGCTGATTTCCCTGGCCGAGGTCAGATCCCAGACCGAGGTTGAATACCCGACACCGAATTCCCGGCACCATTCCTGCAACTGGCGGTGCTGGCTGACGTCGAATTCCAGAAACTCGCGATGGTCGCCGTAGGTCGGGCCGTAGCTGTTGGCGGGATTCGGATGCGGCGCGGAATACTCCTCGGGAGACAGCAATTCCCGGTTGCAGCGCTTCTGGAATTTCACGTAGTCGACCTTGCAGAACATGGCCGCGGTCATGATCATCTCACGCGCAATGTCCATGTCGCCTTTGTGGTTGCAACCAATCTCAGCCACGATTTTTGCGGTGCCGGCATCAGCCTTCGCCCGGCGTTGTGATTGCGGCAACGTCTTCATGTCCATGGCCCCTCCTGCCCCGGGCGTATACGAAATATGTGCGGCGAAACGGGCTCGGCGCTGACTTGCGCAAACCT
>MGYT01000004.1:0-124 GCA_001801865.1 Gammaproteobacteria bacterium RIFCSPLOWO2_02_FULL_61_13 | reverse complement strand
GATTTGGGCGGCACTGATGCCGGGAAATCGATGATCGTGATATGCAGCGCTGTTGCGGTGCCCGGGCCGCAATCTGTTCACCCGCTTCACCAGGGTGCGCAGGTTCGCACCCACCCAGGCCACG
>MGYT01000003.1:10390-10574 GCA_001801865.1 Gammaproteobacteria bacterium RIFCSPLOWO2_02_FULL_61_13 | reverse complement strand
GCAGTTCCCAGACTTTGGCGGCGCCCGGATCGCGCAGCAGCAATTGTTCGCACACCCGCGCGGCGCCTTCGGTATCGCGCAGCTGCAGCAGCCGTACCGCCTGATCGACGCTGATTTCAGCCGATGCGACGGCGGCATTCGCCGCGTCCCTCCGCCGCATACCTGCCAGCAGGCGTTTCAGCAT
>MGYT01000003.1:0-10292 GCA_001801865.1 Gammaproteobacteria bacterium RIFCSPLOWO2_02_FULL_61_13 | reverse complement strand
CGATGAACCAGCCACTAGGCAGGTTGGTCTGGTGCGCGGAAAACTCATCCACGCCTGGCAGGCTCCCGCCGATGGCGTTGTCGAAGCAAGGATTGATGTCATTGCGTGCGTGCACTTGGCCGACTGTCACGCCTTGCTCGGTCATGAACGCCTCGAACTTGATCGGGTTGGAAACGCGGATTGGGAAGAACCACCAGCTCGCACCATCGTCGGGCGGGCCGAGCTTGACGTTCGGTATGGCGCTCAGGCGCGCCAGGTAGGCGCGCGCGTTGCCTCGACACCTGTCGACGCGCTGCATCGCCTCGGGCAGATTGGCGAGGCCGATGGCGGCGGCAACGTCGTTGGATTGCATCTTGAAACCGGCCTCGGAAATGCGCTGGTAGCAGCGCATCGAGTCGCTGCGGCTGCGATCCAGTCCGGCCCAGCGCAGCAGGCGTCCGCGCTCGTGCAGGGCAATCCCGGGACAGACCAAACCACCGCCGTCGGCGGTGGTGAAATGCTTGATCGCCTGGAAACTGTGGCAGATAAAGTCGCCGCGCTGCGCGGCGCTCGCGCCAAAAGCATGCGCCGCGTCTTCGATCAGCGACAGGCCGCGCGTGTATTTGCGCAATGTCGTGAAGTCGCACACCCGGCCCGCCCAGTCCACCGCCATGATGGCGACGGTCCTGGAGGTGATCTTGCGCAGCACGTCGTTGGGATCAATGTTGCCGGTGACAGGGTCTACGTCTGCCCACACGATGCGCGCGCCGGTCTCAAGGATGGCGGTGTTGGTGAACAGGCAGGTCTGCGGCGTGGATATGACTTCGGTGCCGGGACGCGCGCCGGCAAGGTGCAGCGCCAGCCGCAGCGAGGAAGTGCCGCTGTTGACCAGCAGAATGCGCTCGTAACCCAGCGTTTTCACCAGCTCGACCTCGAGCTTTGCGCACAGAGCGCCTTCACCGATATAAACACTGCCGTCAGGCTTTGGCGTGAGTATCTCGGCCAGCAGGTCCTTGGCGCGTGGCGACATGGCAACTTGAAACAGTGGAATCATGCCGTTCATATTCAGGCCAGCTTTCGCGGAGTTACCGTTGAATGAATCGGGACATTTTCACATATGTGTGTGGCGCCGGCGCGATCTCATGAGGAAACTGCCGTATCAGCCACTTCAGCGGTTCGCTTTCGTCCAGCACGAAACCCTCGGAACGGTACACCCGCATTGCGGGCAGATTGTCCGAAAACACCCAAAGCGTCAGGCAGCGCGCACCGGCAGCGACGGCTGTCTCGCATATATGGCGGAACACTGGCCTGGCCAGCCCGCGGCCTCGAATCGGTTTAAAAATATCCAGTCCAACCATGCATGCGCGCGTGGCGGCATCGTGCGACAGGCGCGCCAGGCCCACGTCAATTCCCATTGATAGCGCGACGCGCATATTGGTGCTTCCCCCATTGCGAAACCATTGCAGCTGTTGCGCGGCCGACACCTCGCTGTTGTCCTCCAGCCAGGCGCGCGTTCCTGGGGCATTGCGGTGCAGCCGAAGCAGGTCAAGGTCGCCTTCCCGGATCTCGCGCAGAGTGATTGGTTCAGCAGCCAGGATTGCCTCGGTTCTTTGCATAATGCCGCAATCATAAGCGCTAAGACGCAGCAGCCGGCTGCGCGCTTGCGACCCGAACATCGGCTATAGTTCGAACCCTTCGATCCTGTTCCGACACCGCTTTAGCGTCACGCCTTTACGCAACTACTTCAAGGGAGCACCCCATGACCACCCCATTCCCGCCCACCATTGCCGCCGAAGCCCTGTTGACGCGGCTGAAGGCCAACGGCATCGATTATCTGTTCGCCAACGGCGGCACCGATTTCGCGCCGGTCATCGAAGCCTACGTCGTCGGCGAGGCGAAAGGTTCGGCCATGCCCCAGCCACTGATCATCCCGCACGAAACCGCGGCCGTCGCGATGGCGCACGGCTATTACCTCGCCACCGGCCGCGCGCAGGCGGTGATGGTGCATGTCAATGTCGGGCTGTCCAATTGCATCATGGGGCTTTTGAACGCGGCATCCGAGAATATTCCCATAGTGATGATTGCCGGCCGCACGCCGCTCACCGAACACCAGCGGCTGGGTTCGCGCATGTCGCCGGTCCAGTACGGCCAGGAAATGCGCGACCAGAGCGCGATGATTCGCGAAATCGTGAAATGGGATTACGAACTGCGTTATGGCGAGCAGATCGAGAATCTGGTCGACCGCGCCTACGCGATTGCCATGACCGAGCCGCGCGGACCGGTGTTCCTGTCGCTGCCGCGCGAGCCTCTGGCCGAGGCCATGGCGGATAACTGGTCCGCCGGGCGCCCGCGCCAGGTGGTGCCGACGCCGGCCCAGCCCGACCCCGCCGCCATAAGTGAAGTGGCGGCGCTGCTGGCCAAAGCCAAGAATCCCGTGCTCATCTGCCAGCGCGGCGATCCCGCCGGTGAGCTCAGCAAGGCGCTGGCAAAGCTCGCCTCCGATTTTGCGTTGCCTGTGTTTGAGCCCTGGGCGCAACGCAATGTGCTTCCCACCGACCATCCGATGCATTGCGGCTTCGACTGGGTGCCGTGGTTGAACGAAGCCGATGTCATCGTGGTCATCGATTCACAGGTGCCCTGGATACAGCGCAACCACCAGCCCGGGCCGGGCGCCAAAGTCATTCATATCGGCGCCGATCCGCTGTTCTCGCGCTACATGGTGCACAGCTTCCAGAACGACCTGGCCATCACCAGCGCGCCCGCGGCCGCGATCACGGCGCTCGGCAAGGAACTGGCCAAACTGGCGCCCGACAACAAGGCGCGCCACGCATCGATTGCCGCGAAAAACAAGGATCGGCGCGGCGCAGCGCGCAAAGAGGCATTGAGCGGCAACGGTTCGCCGATGACGCCGGCCTTCGTCAGCCACTGCATATCCGAAGCGCTGGACAAGGATGCCATCCTTTTCAGCGAACTGGGCGCGGATACCGACTACATGGACGCGGCGGGCCCCAATCGCATGCAGACCGCCGCTTTTTCCGGCGGCCTGGGCTGGGGCTTCCCGGCGGCGCTGGGCGCCAAACTCGCCAACCGCGATCGCCAGGTGGTGGCCAGCATCGGCGACGGCTGTTATCTTTTTGCCAATCCGGTGGCCTGCCATCAAGTGTCCGAGGCCCTGGATTTGCCGATACTGATTGTGGTGATGAACAACGGCATCTGGAACGCGGTGCGCCGCGCCGCGCTGGCGGTGTACCCGAAGGGGGAGGCCGCGAAGCTCAAACTGCTGCCGATCACATCGCTGTCGCCGACACCGGATTTCGCCAAGATTGCGGAAGCGAGCCGGGGTTGGGCGGAGAACGTCGAAAAAGGCGCCGATCTTCCCGGCGCGATCCAGCGCGCGCTGAAGGTGATCAAGACCGAGAAGCGCCAGGCACTGCTGAATGTGCGGGTGTCGTATTGAGCGGGCGGCACCCCGCTAGGACGATGGCGGCGGTGCGCCGCGGAGAACGACATGTTTAAGCTCTATGATTACTTTCGCAGTTCGGCGGCCTACCGGGTGCGCATCGCGCTGCGCCTGAAGAAA
Source organism: Gammaproteobacteria bacterium RIFCSPLOWO2_02_FULL_61_13 (assembly GCA_001801865.1). Classification (GTDB taxonomy): domain Bacteria; phylum Pseudomonadota; class Gammaproteobacteria; order Eutrophobiales; family Eutrophobiaceae; genus 2-02-FULL-61-13. The sequence continues at coordinate 6,733 of MGYT01000003.1, read as the reverse complement.
CTCGAGTATCAGCAGATTCCCGTCCACCTCATCAAGGATGGCGGGCATCAGTTCCGCGCCGAGTATCGTGCGCTCAATCCCCAGGCGCGGGTGCCTTCGCTCGATGTCGAGGGCGCGATCTTCACCCAATCGCTGGCTATCATCGAGTATCTGGACGAAACCCATCCGCAGCCGGCGTTCCTGCCGGCGGACGCCGCCGGACGCGCGCGCGCCCGCGCCATGGCCCAGCTGATCGCCTGCGATATCCATCCGCTCAACAATCTGGCGCCGCTGAATTACTTGAAAGACAAGATGGGCCAGGATGAGGAGGCAATCAAGCGCTGGTACCGCCATTGGGTGGAAACCGGCCTGGCGGCGCTGGAAGCCCTGGTGACGGCGCAATCGCGCAAAGGCGATTTCTGCATGGGAGAGCGCCCCGGCATCGCCGATATTTGCCTGGTGCCGCAATTATTCAACGCGCGGCGTTACAAATCGGATCTGTCGGCGTGTCCCACGCTGGTGAAGATCGAGGCGGCCTGCAATGCGCTGCCCGAGTTTGCGGCAGCAGCGCCGGACAAACAGCCCGACGCGGCCTGATTCGATCAGGATCGGCGCCGGTAGCGGGGCGGGTCAGTAATCGAGCGCAGTGGCGCAGGACCGAACCCGGTACCAGCTGCTTGCCAGCGCTCCAAGCTGAATCAACTCAAGCCCCTTGCGCCGGGTGCGCAGCGCACGCTCGAGAATGCGGTAGATATCCAGATCAAACGTGGGCGTGCCGCGCACTTCCAGGACTTCATAGACCTGCGAATCGTCGTTCGCGGTGCCCAGATGGCACCATCGATCAATCAGGTGGATCTCGGTGCGCTGCTCCGAGCGTTCGCGCAGTCCGATCGGGCCGGCATAGGGCCAATCCTTTACCCGCAGGGCTTGCATCGCCTCGAACAGGCGGAGATTATGCGCGGCAAGCGGTTCCTTGCCGCAACAGGCGCCGCGGCAGCGCTTGATCTGATGGGAAAAGCAGGGTGCATCGGCGGCGCGCGCCGCTTCCAGACCGAGCAAGGCCGGACACAAACCATGTTCAAGGGCAAGGCCGCTCAAGGCCGACTGGGCGGCCCGCTTGGTTCGGAACAGCCCGATCAGATTTTCCAGGCGCGACGCCTCCAGGGTGCCGGAGGCAATCAAACGCAAGGGCCGCGGGCTGTCCAGCGCCAGATCACGCTCGAAGCCGAAATAGCCCGTATGCCTGCGCTCGGTGCGATTCAACGCCGGCAGCAGATCCTTGATCAGTCGGGCTTCCTTGAGCAAGGCACCCAGCTCGCCGGCCGTTTGTGTCCATTCCACGCGCGTGACCTCCTGCGCAATACGCATGTCCTTTGCGCTGCGGTGATCGCCCGAAAAATGCGACCACACGCGGGCACGCAGGTCGACGCTCTTGCCCACGTATATGGGCAGATTGCCTTCGCCATAAAAGAGGTAGACGCCGGGCGCATCGGGCAATTCATCCAGAGCCTCGGCGGACAGGCGCGGCGGCAGGCTGGGTTGCGCATACTGTTTGGCCACGGCCGCGTTGATGCTCGCCGTGTCCACTTCTTCGTAGAGCTTGCGGACAAAGTTCCACAGCACCTCGGCGTCCCCGAGCGCGCGGTGGCGCGCACTGCAGGAAAGCGCATGCCGCTCGATCAGGGCGTCAAGGTTGTGGCGCCGCTGCTGGGGAAAGAGTGCCCGCGAGAGCTTTACGGTGCACAGCACCTTCGCCCGGTAATCGAGACCAAGGCGTTGAAATTCATTGCGCAGGAAGCCATAGTCGAAACGGGCGTTATGAGCGACCAGGATCTTTCCCTGCAGACGTTCGAACAGCTGCGGGGCAATCTGGGCAAAGGTGGGTTCATGCTCGACCATGGCGGTGGTGATGCCGGTGAGCGACTCGATAAACGGCGGGATGCGCGATTGCGGATTGACCAGCTGGCTCCAGCTTCCCAGAAATTCGCCGTTGGCGACCTCCACCAAGCCTATTTCCGTTATACGATCACTGGTGGGCGTGGCGCCCGTGGTTTCCAGGTCGAGGAATACCAGGGATTGTTCCAGCATCGGCTGCATTGTCGCGCGTGGCACAATGCGGATTGTGCCGCATTTATCTGTTGCATTTATCGGTGAATGAAGGCACCGGGTCAACGACTGTGTTGACCGGCTTGATCCCATCACCTCAACTTCGCGCCCTGTTGTGACGCCGCCGCAATGAGGGAAAATGCGAAACCCGCAGTAAGGATATTTTCAAACCTCGAAATTTACGGCACAATCACGCGTATACATTTGTTTGGACGAGTTTTTTAGATTCGCAAAACCAAAAGAATATTGACGGACCAAGATCGGCATGACTGACGTTCCACTCATATTGACGCTGGACAACAGCGGTACTCCCAACCGCTGGGTATCCTGGCAGCAGGCCTGCTTTTATTACGCGAAGGATCTCGTTTCCTGGACCCTGGGCGAAGCCGCGTTTACGATCTACGGCGGCACCAGCAGGGCAACGGGACTGCGTTCCAGCATTACTTCTCAGTCGATCATCGCGATAAAAGGCAAGGCAATGGCGATGAAAGGATTCAAACAGGTTCCGCCGCTCAACAATCGCGAATTGTTTCGGCGCGACCGGCATCTGTGCGCGTATTGCGGCGATGAAGGCAGTTATTTGCGTCTGACGCGCGACCATGTCACGCCGGTTTCCAGGGGCGGCAAGGATACCTGGATGAACGTGGTGACGGCCTGCCGCCACTGCAATGGACTGAAACGCAATCGCACGCCGGAAGAATCGGGACTGGAGCTTTTGTATGCGCCCTATGTGCCAAACAAAGCGGAGTATCTGATCCTCACCAATCGGCGCATACTTTCGGATCAGATGGAGTTCCTCAAGCCGCACGTTTCGGCCTACAGCCGCGTGCTGGATCTGGCCGGCGCGCCGGCCGCTACCTGAGGGAACACTGACCAAATGTCGCCTGTTCCGGGGAAGGGTCGCAGCGTGTTTCCCCAGAAGTGGCGGCGATACAGGGGGCACAGTCACGGACATTCGCCCCCGTGTTCAGTATTTCCCTAAAAGCCCCTTGCGCCGGTGATTCCCGATTATTGGCCCAGGGCCAAGCGCGCTTTGGCCCGCCGCGATCCGGTTCTGGGCGCGATCATTCGCGCCAATCCCCGCTTCACGCTGGCGCGGCGTGGCGACCCGTTCTTCACGCTGGCGCGATCCATAGTCGGACAACAGATTTCGGTAAAGGCGGCGCAAAGCGTGTGGGAACGCCTCGCAGAGAAAGCAGTGCTCATGACGCCGGAAGGCATCGCGATGATCGACAGCGCGGGCTTGCGGTCCTGCGGACTGTCGGAGCGCAAGGCGGGGTATCTGCATGCTTTGGCGCAGTGCTTCCAGGATGGCAGCCTGCACGTGGAGCGCTGGCCAGAATGGCAAGACGAGGCCGTGATCGAGGATCTGATCCAGGTTCGCGGAATCGGGCGCTGGACCGCGGAGATGTTCCTGATTTTTCATCTGCTGCGCCCGAATGTGCTGCCGCTGGGTGATCTTGGGCTGCAGAATGCCATTCGCCTGCACTATGGCAACGGCCGCGCATTGTCGGCCAAGCGTATCCGTGTCCTCGCCGCAAACTGGGCGCCCTGGTGTTCCGTGGCCACCTGGTTCTTGTGGCGCAGTCTCGATCCCATTCCGGTGGAATATTGATCGCGACATTTTTGACGGATCGAATCGGCTAAAATCATCCGGTCCGCACCCGAGCGCCGCTACCGGCGTCCAACGCCCACGTGAAATTGACCTTCCTGGATTTCGAACAGCCGATCGCGGAGCTGGAAGCCAAGATCGAAGAGCTGCGTTACGAACAGGACGACTCTGCGGTCGATATTTCGGAACAAATTCAGCGACTGCAGAAGCAAAGCCAGGCCCTGACAAAGGAACTCTACGCCAAGCTCACCCCCTGGCAGGTCTCGCAGGTGGCGCGTCATCCTCAGCGCCCGTACACCCTTGATTATGTCGCCGAGTTGTTCACCGAATTCGAGGAACTGCATGGCGACCGCTCCTTCGCGGATGATTATTCGATCGTCGGCGGATTGGCGCGCTTTGGCGGGCAGTCGGTGATGGTCATCGGCCATCAAAAAGGACGTGATACCAAGGAAAAGATTCTGCGCAATTTCGGCATGCCCCGGCCGGAAGGCTACCGCAAGGCGATGCGCCTGATGCGTCTCGCGGAAAAATTCGCCATTCCAGTAGTGACGTTTGTTGATACGCCAGGCGCCTACCCGGGAATCGGGGCCGAGGAACGCGGCCAATCGGAAGCCATTGGACGCAGTTTGTACGTGATGGCGGAACTCAAGGTTCCCATTATCAGCATCGTCATCGGTGAAGGAGGGTCGGGGGGGGCGCTCGCGGTGGCGGTAGGCGACGTGGTGATGATGCTGCAATACGCGACTTATTCCGTGATCTCTCCGGAAGGCTGCGCATCGATTCTGTGGAAAAGCGCGGAGAGGGCGCCCGAGGCGGCCGAAACCCTGGGTATTACCGCCAGCCGCCTGAAAACTCTCGGATTGATCGACAAGATCATCGTGGAACCGATGGGCGGGGCACATCGCGATCCCGCGATAGCGGCGCAGAACGTGAAAAAGGCGCTCCAGGATGTGCTGCGAAGTCTGGTGGGCAAGAGTTCGTCCCAGCTGGTTGACGAAAGGTTTGAACGCCTGATGAGCTATGGAAAGTTCAAGGAACTCGCCGCCCGCTGATCTGGTGGCGCATGTCGCCGCCCAATTGCGCGAGTCTATATTTCCCGGCGCGCATCTGGTGCTGGGACTTTCCGGTGGAATGGATTCGGTCAGCCTGCTGCATATTCTGGCTGAATTGTCGGGTCCATTGAGATTCTCGCTGAGAGCGGTACATATCAATCACGGCATCAGTCCGCGCGCGGCGGACTGGGCGCGCTTTTGCCAGCGACTGTGCGCGCAATTGGGAACGCCTCTCGCAGTGGAGGCTGTAGACATTTCCAGCTTCCGTCACCTCGGCCCGGAAGCCGCGGCGCGCGCCGCGCGCTGGTCCGCGCTGCGCCGGCACCAGGCCGATTTTCTGGTGCTTGCGCAACACCGCGACGATCAGGCGGAGACATTGCTGCTGCAGTTACTGCGGGGTGCGGGGCCCGCGGGCCTGTCTGGCATGGCGCCAAGCGTTTTCTTCTCCGATTCGCTGCGCGGGCAAGTGCGTGTCCTGCGGCCAATGCTTGATCTGAGCCGCGCCGAGGTCGAGGCGTTTATTCGCTCTCGCGGTTACCAGTGGGTCGAAGACGAAAGCAATGCCAATGTGGCGCTTGACAGGAATTTCCTGCGCCACCAGGTCCTGCCCGCCATCATGAATCGTCATGCGCACGCCACCAGGGCCCTATCACGATCGGCGGGCCTCCTGGCCGAGGCCGCAGTATTGCTCGAGGAACTGGGCCGCCAGGATATTGCACTGCTGGAAAAAGACGGCGCCCTGGACTTGCCGGGACTGCGTGCCTTGGGCGATGCGCGCGCCCGCAATGCACTGCGCGCCTATTGCAATCAGCGCGGCATTCCGGTACCCGGATACTCCCGTATTCGCGAAATCTGGAAGCAGATCCGCGAGCCGAGAAAAGACAGCAATCTCTGCATCGAGTGGGACGGCTACGCGCTACGACGCTATCGCGCCAGGATTTTCATCGAGAAACACCGCGCCGCCAAATGCCAAGACCTGGATTTGGCGCCCTGGAACGGTGAACCTTGTATGCCCTTGATGCCGCTGCACGGCCTTCTGAATTTCAGGCCGGAGGAAGGCAAGGGCATCAGCCTCGACAAGTTGCGTTCGGCGCCGGTTACGGTTCGGCTGCGCCGCGGCGGCGAGCGCCTTCAGATCGACCCGCGGCGGCCGCGGCGAACGCTGAAAAATCTCTGGCAGGAGCACGGCGTGCCGCCATGGCTTCGGGACCGCCAGCCGCTGTTGTATTGCGGCGAGCAATTGGTATGCGTTCCTGGACTGGGCGAAGACTACCAATGGCGTGCGGCACCCGGAGAGCGCGGCTTGATCGTCTCATGGCAGCAATTCGGGTAGATTGAGGTAAATACTCAAATTTGGACGGGAAGGCGCTTGCGGAATCTCATTGCTTTTCGGCAAAACTGACGCGTACCAGCAGCCCGCGGCCGGAAGGCGGGGTCAGCAGCTTGACGCTGGCGCCGTGCCGGTCCGCGATCTCGCGCACAATCGCCAGGCCCAGACCGCCGCCTTCGCTGGTGGTTCCGGGAACTCGATAGAAGCGTTCGAATACGCGTTCCCTTTCCGCCTCCGGAATGCCTGGACCATCGTCTTCAAGTTCCAGCAACGCAACCCCGGGCTCGCGGCGGGTTCGGACCGTCACCCGTCCGCCACGCGGCGTGTGAATCAACGCGTTATCAAGCAGATTCGCCAGCAGTTCCCGCAAAAGCTGCGGATCGCCCTGTGTTTTCGCGTCGCCCATATCAAAACCCAGGTCGATATCGCGCACCACCGATCGGGGAACCCAGGCCTGTACGCCTTGGAAGACCAGCTCGCGCAAATTGACCGGAACGCGGGCGATAGGCAGGCTGCTGCCGGGTTCCGCGCGCGCCAGGATCAGCAGCTGGTTCGCCAGTTGGCTGGCGCGCTCGGTTTCGCTCGCGATCATGTCTATCAGGGCGCTTGACCCGTTCTTTCCGGATTCCCGCCGCATCAACTCGACATGGGTGC
>MGYT01000002.1:19576-19730 GCA_001801865.1 Gammaproteobacteria bacterium RIFCSPLOWO2_02_FULL_61_13 | reverse complement strand
TTGCGGATGTTGTCGTAGAACGAGGCCGAGTAGCTGAAATCAGCCTGCGTCGCGATGTTGCCGCCGAACACGTCCTGGGGCCACTGGTAGCGCAGCCAGCCATTGACCTTGGTGTCGGGCGTGTAGCTGGCCTCGGTGTCCACGAAGATTCCCG
>MGYT01000002.1:17842-19492 GCA_001801865.1 Gammaproteobacteria bacterium RIFCSPLOWO2_02_FULL_61_13 | reverse complement strand
ACTCCAGCTCGAAGCCCTTGTACTCGGCGTCCACGTTGCGCACGAAGCCGGTCACCTGGGTGAAGAAGAAACCCTGGTAATCCTTGTAGTCGTAGTAATAGAACGAGCCGTTCAGGCGCGAGGTACCGCCGAACAGGTTGTCCCACTTGAAGCCGCCCTCGTAGGACAGCAGCACTTCCTCGCCGTAGGGAATGTCCGCCGCCGGGAAGCCCGCCGCAAAGGTCACGGGCGCATTGAAACCGCCGGCCTTGACGCCGCGGTTGATGCCCGCGTACAGCAGCAGGTCATCCACCGGGTGCCAGTCGAACTGCACCTTGCCGCTCCACAGCGTGTCGTCCTGCTCATGGTCGGTCTTCGGCTGCACCGGGAACAGCGGGATATCCGTCTCCAGTTTCGTGGGTGAGGTGCTCATGAAGAACGTCTCCTCGCCGGTGAAGTCCTTGCTCTCCCAGATGGTGCGCAGGCCGCCGATGAAGGTGAGCGTATCGGTGATGTCGAATTCCAACTGGCCGAACACGGACCACGAGTTGGTCTCCAGCTTCGACAACGCGGTGTCCTCCCAGGGCACGCCCACCAACGGCAGGAACAGATTGTTGTCGTCGGCGGTGATGGAGAAACCGGAGTCGAGGTTGATATTGAGGTAATAGAGACCCGCCACCCAGCGCGTGCGATCCAGCTCGCCGTTCAGGCGCAATTCCTGGGAGAACTGGTCGGCGTCGGCGTCGAACAGCGCCTCCACGGTCGAGGCCGGGCCGCCGTCCGCGGTGATGCCCTGGAATTTCTCGAAGTCCTTGTAATCGCTGATGGAGGTCAGCGTGAACATCTCCGTCTCCCAGGTGATCTTGCCCTGTACGCCATAGGTGTCTGTGGAATTCAGGTCATCGAAGGCATAGTCCATTGAGCACTCGAGATCTTCCCAGTCGTCCGGTGTGCAACTTGGGCCGTACAGGTTGCCGCCTGCCGGCCGCACCAGGTCCGGGTCGAAGGACAGCGGGTGGTTTATGGGCGTACCGTCCGGCGCCATGGCCTCGCGGGTCTCATCGGGGCCGGCGACGATGGTGCCCACGTGGTTGCCGGCAGCGTCGAAGATGGGCACGGTCGGCATTTCCAGGAATGGCGCGGTGCCGGTGCGGGTGCGGCCGTAGGTGCCGATGACCAGCATTTCCACGTCATCGGTGGGTTCGAACAACATCTGCCCGCGTAATGCCAGCGTGTCGTCGTTGAAGGTGTCCTCGCCGCCGTAGGTCAGCGGGTTGCCGTCCAGGGTCACGGCGCGGTTCGGGTAATCATTGTCGAGGATTTCGTCGAAGCGGTTGTACATGACGGCCATGCGCCCGGACAGCGTGTCCGTCAACGGCCCGCTGACGGCGGACTCCACGCGCGCCTGGTTGTAGGAGCCGTAGGTCACGTCCATGTAGCCTTCCAGCTCCTGCGTCGGCCGGTTGGAAATGAAGTGCACCAGGCCGCCGGTGGCATTGCGCCCAAACAGCGTGCCCTGGGGGCCCTTCAATATTTCCACACGCTCCAGATCCAACATGCCGAACACCTGGCCCTGGCCGAAGCCCACATAGCCTTCGTCCACGTACACGGCCACGGGGGCCTCGGTCTGGTCATTGAAATCGTTCTGGGTCACGCCGCGAATGGTGAACA
>MGYT01000002.1:10396-17830 GCA_001801865.1 Gammaproteobacteria bacterium RIFCSPLOWO2_02_FULL_61_13 | reverse complement strand
CGCCGTTGTTGCCGCTGATGTGGACGCCGGGCGTCATGCGCGCCACGTCGAAGCTGTCCTGGAAACCCATCTCCTTTAATTGTTCACCGCCAAAGGCGGTGATGCTGATGCCGACGTCCTGGATGGATTGTTCGCGCTTTTGCGCGGTGACCAGGATCTCCTCCAGTTCCCCGTCCGCGGCCAGTGCCGGCGTCACCCCCGCCGCCACCGCCAGTAAACATCCGGCCAGGCCGGTTCCCCAAGCACGACACAGATGCGGCGACCGCGCGCCCTCATTGAGCTCAAACATGTTTGCGTCCCCCAAAGCCGATTCTCAAAGCGTTTTGTTTGCCAGCCAGGCAGGCAAAACGCGCCACGTCTACGTTCAGGGGGGCGAGTATAGTTTGGTGCTGTAGACATGATAATATTCATGTAGACAATATATTGTTGACCTTGATGCAACAATGCGCCGCTGGGACCTGATCGATACCTTTGTATCCGTGGTGGAAGCGGGCAGCTTTTCCGCCGCCGCCACACGCCTCGGCGTGTCGAAATCCCTGGTCAGCCGCAGGATTTCCACGCTGGAAAAGGAACTCGGCACGCAGTTGCTGTTCCGGACCACGCGCCAAATCAATCCCACCGACGCGGGGCATCAGCTGTATCTGAAATCCTCGCGCCTGTTCAGCAGCCTGGAAGAGGCCGGCGATTCCGTGCGCAACATGGAGGAAGTGCCGCGCGGGCATCTGCGCATCGCCGCGGCGGACTGGTTCGGGGAACGTTACCTGTCGGCCTGCTCGGCTCAATTCAATCTCAAATATCCGGAACTGAAAATCGATGTGCACATCACCAACCTGCGCATCGACCTGGTGGCGGAACGCTACGACCTGGCATTGCATTACGGCGGACTGCCCGACTCCTCCTGCCGCGCCAAACGCATCTGCACGATCCCGCATGTGGTGTGCGGATCACCGGCGTATTTCAGCCGCAAAGGCAGGCCGCAAACCATTGATGATCTGCGCCAGCACAACTGCCTGGTGTCCAACTTCGAATTCTGCACCACCTGGCGCTTCAAGGGACCGGACGGTCCGGTGGACATCAATCTGGAAGGCACCTGGCGCAGCAACAATGGTCAGGCGCTGATGTTCTCTGCATTGCAGGGTCTCGGCCTGTGCCGGCTGCCTTTGCCCTATGTGAATGAATACCTTGCCAACGGCAAACTGCAGACTGTGCTGGATGAGTACCGCGACGACCCGTTCCCGGTCTGGATGCTGTACCCGAACACGCGTTATGTCTCCGCCAAGGTGCGGCTGTTCATGGATTACTTCTCCGACTGGCTCATCAACGAACTCCGCGCCCAATCCGCGACAACGGCCCAAGCGGCCGACACGGCGCCGCCGCGCCGGGCCTACAAACGCGCGGCCAGGGCGTAACCGGATCCGCGTCTCGGATCCTGACACCGCCCCGCCCACTCAATCCAGGTTTTGAAACTGGACCAACTCCAGTTGGTGTCCGAATGGATCCTGCACGTACCAGTTACTTGACGCCGGCCAGTCGCCGGCCGGCACGATGATCGGCGCTGCCGCGGGCTTGCAGCCCCGCGCTTCCAGGTAACGCACCGCGCGCTCCAGGTCGGCGACTTCCAGACACAGGTGCCGGCTGCCCGCATCGCAGTTCCGGGGCGGCGTCCGGCAGGCATCAGCCGGCTGGTCGTATTGCAGCAGTTCCATTTTCAGTGTGGACGCGATGCGCAGCATGGCTATGCAGATCCTGGCGCCGGGCACTCCCACCCGTGCCGCGCTCCAGTCCTGTCCCGATTCTGTGCGCGGCAACTCGCGGGAGTCGAAGGGGCCCATGCGGTACAGGAGTTCGGCACCAATGACGCCGCAGTAGAAATCCACCGCCGGATCGAGATCCACCACGGTCAGCGACACGTGATCGATCCCGACAAACAGCGCTACCTCCTCAGGTACCGGCATTCCGCAGCGCGGCCTCGATGAGCGGCTGACCGGCGGCAGCCAGTGCCTTCGCATCCAACGTGCGGCAAATGCCGAACTGCGCCACCGGCGCGGCCGCCGTGTAATTGGGCCAGTCGGCCTGGAGCAGGCGCGCCGCGACCTCGTTCTGCAGCAGTTGCGCGAACTTCTCTACGTCCGCCTGATGCTCGAAATACAGATTGCAAATGCAGTGGTAGGGTGCAGCGGCGCCGTCCGGCGCCGGCCCGGGTGTCTGCACCTCGATGCGTTGCGGGACCATGCCCGCATGTCGCTCCAGCAGCCCGATGCCCAGCGGCATGTGTGTCTCCAGGTAATGTTTCAGATTGAACGTGGAACTGGGTGTATTCGGATACATGATGCTGACGCAGAACATGACCGGACTCCGCCGTCAGCCGTTCAGGCGCACGGGCAATTTTCGCAAGCCGTGCACGAACAGATTTTCGTTGTAGGGGTGGGGTCCGCTGTCTGCAAGCGTCATGCGGGGAAACGCCTCGAACAGATGCGCAATGGCGATGCGCGCTTCCAGCCGCGCAAGGTGCCTGCCAAGGCACAAGTGAATGCCCTGGCTGAACCCCAGGTGCCGCGGCGCACTTTCGCGATCGATTATGAACTCCTCAGGACGATCACAGCAAAGCGGGTCGCGGTTGGCCGACGCGAGTCCGAGCCAGACATGGTCGTTCTCCTGCAACTGCGTGCCGCGCAACTGGATGTCCTTGCGCACGCGCCGGTCACACATGTGGCCCGGCCCGTCGAAGCGCAGCACCTCCTCAATGCCGGCCGGGATCATGGCCGGATCACGTCGCAACTTTTCCAGTTCGTGTGGATGGCGCAGGAACGAAAAGGCGCTCAGACCGATGAGGTTCAGCGTCGTCTCATGGGAACCGACAAAGATGAGCACCGCCTGACCCACCGCCTCCTCCTCGGACAACGTGCCCGCGTCGGAGGCCTTGATGAGCAACGACAGGATGGTCGGCTCGGACGGCGGGTTCCTGCGTATCTCGCCCATCCTCTGCCGCAGGTAGTCCGCCACGGCCTCGTAGGCCTCGGCGCCGTTCTTCCAGGCTTTGGATTCCGGGTCCGGATTGAATCCGTCGGCGACTCCCGGAGCCCAGGCCCCGAACAAGGGGTAATCCTCCTGTGGCAGACCAAGCGTCAGCGGCATGAGTACCAACGGGATGTCGTAGGCGAAGTCGCGAATCAGATCGACTTCATTTGAGCCCTGCAGCCGGCGCACGGCATCGCCGATGATCCCCTGCAACTGATGTTCGAAGCGCTGCAGATTCGGCACGGCGAAGAACCGCTCGAGCACCGATCGCACCCGGCGGTGGTCGGGATCATCCTTGAACAGCGGGCCGAGCCATTTCCTGACGGTCGGGTGCAGCCCCTGTTCCACGCGCGTGCGCTCCTTGGAAAAATGCACGTCGTCCTTCAGCACCGCCACGATGTCTTCGTAGCGCGACAGGAACCAGACGCCGAACTCAGGGATCCAGTGCATGGGATCCTCTTCCCGCAGGCGCCTGAAATTTGCATAGGGATCCAGAAACGTTTGCGCGTTGATCAGCCTGGCGGGGTCAGCGCCGGTGGTGGTGTGCATCGTGATTCCCCGGTGATGGTGGTGCGGCTAGAAACTCACGCGCGCTTCCACGGCGATGGAGCGTGGCGGATCCAGGTACTTGAAGTAGCTGCCGCCCGACAATGGCACGTCGGTGCCGAAGGAAGCGGTGCGGGAGTCGGAAAGATTGCGCCCGATCAGGCGCACCTGCCACGTGCCCGATGCGCTGCCAAGCCCGATGCTGGCATTCACCTTCCAGTAGGAATCCTGCATGTTGTTCGGGTCCGCGTCCTGGTCCAGGAAATACTCGTCCGACCAGCTCACGTCCGCGAACACACTCAGCAGCAGGCTCTCGAACACCGGCTGCGAATAGTCGCCATACAAGTCGAAGGCCAGCGCCGGGGCGTAATCCCGATCCTCGCCGCCCAGATCGCAATTGCCGTTCGGGGCGTCCGGGACACGCCCGTAGGGACATCCACCTATGAATTCGTTGTACTCGGAATTGAGCACTGACACCGCGCTGCCCACGGTCAGGTGGTCGGTGGCGCGCCAGGCGGCTTCAAACTCCGCGCCGGTGGCGGTGGACTGGGCGGCGTTGCCGACGCGGAACGCCAGGATGCCGTCGAAGATGGATACCTGCAGGTTGTCGAACTCGTTTCGGAAAACAGTGGCATTGAAACGCACGGCGCCTTCCAACAGCGTCAGCTTGGTGCCTATCTCGTACGCACGCACGGTTTCGCTGTCGTATTTCAGGGAATCCGGAATACCGTCGCCGTCCGCGTCATCGCCACCAGGCGGCGTGGTGCGCAACTCGAAGTCGAAACCGCCGGCCTTGAAACCCTCGCTGTAGGACGCGTAGAACATGCTGTCGTCAGTGGGACGCCACGTCACGGAGACCGCGGGTGAGAAGTCGTCTTCTTCAAGCCGATCGCGCAGGTCCAGCGGCACGGCCAGTGCCGGCGGCACGAACAGGTCGTCGGCCACGGTATCGCAGGTGTAATTGAACGCCAGCCCCAGGCACACGCGGTGGTGGATATCCTTTTCCTCATCCACGTAACGCCCACCCACCGTCAGGGTCAACTGCTCGGTCACGTCGAAACGCAGTTCGCCGAACACGGCCCAGGACGTGGTGTCCTGCGCGGAAGGCTTCAGGTATCCGGCTGCCGGCACCGGGGCACCCAGTACCGCGGCGTTGAGCCACGCTTCCTCGGCAAAGGTGCGCTGATTGGTTTCGTAGAACACCCCACCGGTCCAGCTCAGGCGCTGCTCACGCGGAGAGTTGATGCGGAATTCCTGGGTCCAGCCCTCGAAATCCTCGTCGCGTATGAACCCGGCGAATTCCAGTTCCAGGAAATCGATGTCGTTGGTGGTGACGAAATCCTGGGATCGATAACCGGTCACCGAGGTGAGCTGGTAATCGCCGATGGTCCAGTTGATGGTCGTGCCGACGGACACGGCATCGTAGTCATCCCCGAATGGCACCGCGCTGCTGCCGGGGATCGCGGCTGAACCGGCATCAGACAATATCACCTGTGCCGTTTTCCGGTTCAGGCGGCAGTCTTCGCGCGTCGGGATCCCGAACGCGAATACCGTGGCAATGAGGGAGGTGGGATCGGCCAGGTTGCATTCGGAGATCTCGATTTGCGCGCCGTGTTTCTCGAAATCCGCGTAGTTCACCTTGGTATTGACGCTCAGGTTGTCAGTGGGCTCCCACACCAGTGTCAGCCGCCCGATGACTTCCTCCACGGACGGAATGGTGTCGCCGATGACGGTATTCTTCATGTAACCGTCGGAGTCGGAGTAGCGCACCGCCAGCCGCCCTTTCAGTGTTTCCACCAGCGGCCCGGAGATCACGCCTTCCACCGCGGCCTCGTCGGCGGCCTCGAACTCGTAGCTGCCCTTTACGTAACCTTCAAATTCGTCGGTGGGGTCGCGGGAAATCAGGTTCACGGCGCCGGCAATGGTGTTCTTGCCGAAATACACGCCCTGGGGACCGCGCAGCACTTCCATGCGTTCCAGGTCCAGCTGGCCCTGCCGGATCCAGGCGCCGCGGCTGACATAGGTGCCGTCGATGAACAGACCCGCGCTGTTCTCGAAGCCGGCGTTCTGCGGCGAACTGCCGGTGCCGCGGATATTGATGACCTCGCTCAGCGCGGCCTCCCCCAGTTTCAGCCCGGGCACGAACCCTGCCATGTCCTGGAGTTCCGTCAGGCCGAAGCGATCGATGGTGTCGCCATCCAGTGCCGTCACGGAAATCGGCACGTCCATCAGGGACTCCTCGCTTTTGCGCGCGGTGACGGTGATTTCGTCCAGCACCGTCCCGGGCTCCTGGGAAAATGCCGCCGCCGCACACTGCAGCAGCAACGCGCCCAATATCGCCGGATAAATGGAATTACCCCTGCCGATCGCCGTCATACGTCCCCCCGTGTGCCGGACGCCTGCGCGCCGGCCAGCCAGTTAAACATCAAACCATATGATGTTTTGTCGGATCTTATACGCGACTCCAAACCGGGAGTCAAAAGGAACTTCCGGACGGCACGGGAGATGCGGGCCGGCGGCGCGCCTGCCCTGCAAATTCCCGCTTGCAACTGCTCCCCGGGCGGGAAATAGGCTAGTATCCGCAAGCCATTATCGCGAACCCGAACATGCGCCAGAAACCGACTCCGAAAAGCCCAATATTCAAACGCCGGCGCGACGCCGTACCGAAACTATTGCCGGCCCGAACCGTGTCTGCGGCCAACCGCATCGTCAACGAAATCCGCGAGGCGCTGCTGGCCGGGAAATTCCACTCCGGTGATTTTCTCGGCACGGAAACCACGCTGGCCGGGCATTTCAATGTCGGCCGCTCGCCCATCCGCGATGCGCTGCGGAGCCTGGAGGCCATGGGCATCATCGACATCCGGGTCGGGCTGGGCGGCGGAGTCTACGTGGCCGACGGCAACCCGGACCTGTTCGCGGAAATGCTTGCCATCCAGCTCAAGCTGGTGGGGGTCACGCTGGAGGAACTGCTGTATGCAATCTGGGCTGTGGAAGGCATGGCGGTGGACCTGGCCATCGACAAGCTCACCCGCAGCGACCTGGAAACGCTGTTCGCGATCCTGAATGATCTGCGCGGATTGCTGGATCGGCCGCAGAAGTTCGTGCTGCGGAGCATGGACTTTCACTCCGCATTGGTGGGGAGTTCCCACAGCCGGGCCTTGATTGCCCAGGCCACCATGCTGCGTTACATCCTGTTCAAGCATTACGCGGAGGTGATTACGCCGCGCGTGGCCCAGGACGTGTTCGGCAGCCTCGAGAAACTCCTGCGGCACATCGACGCCCGCTCCCACGAGGCGGCACGGGCACAGGTCAGCGAACATTACCGCATGGCGCGGGATTTTCTGCTGTCCACCCAGCAACCGGCTGCCACCGAATCCGGACGCACCGAATCGAAGCGTCTGCGCCGGCCGTCGCGTCTGCAAATCGACCGCTAGAATCGAAAATCAGGGGGTCAGAGTCGCTGAAATATCTGGATGCATCACTTGCCAAGGCACGGAGAAATTTCAGCGACTCTGACCCCCTGATTTTCCGAGCCGCGCCGCCAGCGCGTAGCCGGAACCGGCGCCGAGACCGGCCCCGGGATGGGTGGAAGCTCCGATGTGAAACAACCCCCGCACCGGCGTGTGGTAATTGCGCTGGCCTGACCCGGGACGCCAGACCAGCATTTGATCCAGTGTGCACGCGCCGCCGTAGGGATCCCCGCCCACCAAGTTCACATTTATATTCTCCAGGTCTGCGGGTGACAGCACCCGGCGCGCCAGGATGCTTTCCTTCAGGCCCGGCAACTGCGCGCAGATCCGATCCACGATCCGATCCGCGTAGCCTTCGCGCACCGCGTCAGTCCAACGCCCGTCATCGGGAATCGCAATC
>MGYT01000002.1:565-10376 GCA_001801865.1 Gammaproteobacteria bacterium RIFCSPLOWO2_02_FULL_61_13 | reverse complement strand
GCCGGTACGCGGCTGGGGTCCAGCGCCGCCGGCTGGCCCAGTGCAATACTGCCGCGCGCAGGAAGCATTCCGCATTCAGCCTCATTTACCGCGCGGGACACGCCATCCAGCCCATCAACAAGGTGCATCACCGCCACCCGCCCCAGGTCCGGATCGGACCAGCGCGGCGGCTCGCGCAGGGCCAGGTGGATCTGCATGGCGGCCCGGCCGTGGCGAAATTTGCCGGCCGATTCCGCAACCGGCGGCCCAACCAGGTCCGGGGGCAGCAGACGACCATAAAGCTGGCCCGGCGTCACGCTGCAGATGACGCCACGGGCCGCCGCATGTTCAATCCCCGTTGACGTCACCACGCCGCGGGCAACCCCATCGCGCACGGTGATGCGGGTTGCATCGGAATTCAGCACCATTTCCCCACCGTGGGATTCGATGATCCGGCGCAACGCCCGCACCAGGCCCTCGCCGCCCCCCGCCACCACCGGCGATCCCACCGCTTCCAGTGTCCACGGGATGATCTGCGCCATGACCGCGGAGCCGGCGTTATCCGGGCCGACGCCCGCATGCAGGGTCCAGGGTGCAAAACAGGCGCGCAGCAGATCGGATTCGAACGTGGCCTCCAGCCAGGGGCGCGCCGCCTGCAATCCGTGGCGCGCGAATTCCAGCACCGCGCCGATCCCGTGCCGCCACGCGTGGGTGGCAAATGCCCGCGCCGTCCGCCAGGAGTGAAGGTCCGCGCCGAGCACGGCAAAGGTCAGGTCCAGTTGCCGTTCAAACGCCGCCGTGGCTGCGGCGTAGCGATCGCCATCGCCGGCACAAAGCGCATTCATGGCCTGGATGTTTTTGTCCCGCGCCGTGCGCAGGATGAAATGCCGGCCATCCGGCAGCAGCACCGCGGTGGGCGCATCGGTGTTGCAGTAACGCAGTCCGTGCTGCTCCAGTTCCGGTTTCAACGCGGCATAACCCGGGGAGGTCACGAACAACGGATGCCAGCAGGACAGCAGGTCGTGGACGAAACCCGGCAATGTGCATTCCTCGGTTCGGATGCAGCCACCCGGGCGGTCATTGCGCTCCAGCACGCGCACCTTGTACCCCTTGCGCGCCAACAGCGCGGCGCACACCAGTGAATTAATGCCGCTCCCGACGATGATGAAATCGCTGTTCACTGCGTTTTTGGCATCGCCCGGCGCACACGGTGCTTGCGCACGCGCATGGGTTGCCTGGCCTGCATTAGTGCCTTCAGCATCTGTTTCAACTGTCTCGCATCCGCATCCGGAAAATGGGACAGCGCATCGGATTCATGGGCCTTGGCGGCGGCCAGCAGCGGCACCAGCGCGTCATGGCCCTTGCGCGTGAGCCGGAACGTCGCGCTGTTCTCTCCGCTGCCCCGGCCCTGCCTGATCCAGCCCTCGCCCAGCATCGGTTCCAGGGTGCGGGCGACGGTCGCGGCGCGCTGCAGGGTGACCGCATGGATATTTTCCACCGTGAGCCCGGCGCCGTGATCCCCGAGCGTGCACAGGATATTCCACTCATCCCGGCTCACTTTGGCCCGCTGCAACGCGGAATCAAACTGCGCCTGGAAACAGGCGGCGGCATGGGAAAGGAGGTAATCCAGATAGTCGTCGACGAAGCGGGTGCTGTGCAGCCGATTTGCGGTCTTGCGTTGCAGTTCCGGGGCCTGGTCCGGCACCGCGTACCGGCCCCGGTAGAACATCAGCGCCGGCCGGCCATGATCCTTGTAGTCCAGCACTTCGCCCACGAATATCAGATGATCGCCGCCGTCATGGGTGAAACTCTTGCGGCACAGAAAATGCGCGGCACAGCCATCCAGGAGCGGTGCGCCGCCACGGGCTTCCTTGAACGTGATGCGATCGAACTTTCCGCCATCCGTCCGGCGCGCGAAACGTCTCGACAGCGCCACCTGGTCGGCAGCCAGCACATTGATGACGAAGTAATCCGCAGTTTGGAAGGACGGCAGGCTGAGTGAGCGCCGATCCAGACTCCACAACACCAGCGGCGGATCCAGGGAGACGGAATTGAAGCTGTTGGCGGTGACACCGACATGGAATCCGCCGGGGTCACGCGCGGTGACCACGGTGACGCCGGTGGCGAAGTTGCCGAGGGCGTCGCGATAGGCGCGTTCATTGAATTTTTTGCGGCGGGCTGTCATGAAAGCGAAATTAACATATTGCGATCATCGGCGGCAGTGCCGGATACTGCCACGAGCCAACGTCAGGCGTGTGGCCGCGATGTGCCAGAACGGTGCCGGACTTGAGTTATTGAGTTATTGTGCGGTTTCCTTGAGCGTTCTCTAAGGACTCGACAATAACTCAAGTCCGGCACCGGGGGAGAATTCACATCACGGCCCACAGTTCATCCGGAGGTCGCAACATGAGCGCGAACAGACTTAAGAGCAAGGTCGCCATCGTCACCGGCTCGGGCCAGGGCATCGGGCAGGCCATCGCGCGCGTGTTCGCTGCCGAGGGGGCGAAAGTCGTCATCGCCACGCGTACCCCCGCCCATGGCGAGGCCACGCTGAAATTGATCCGGGATGCGGGCTACGAGGCCACGCACATCACCACTGATGTCGGCGACGTGGAGCAATGCACCGCCGTCGTGGAGCAAACCGTCAGGCATTACGGCCGCATCGACATCCTGGTGCACAACGCCGCCTCATTCCTCGGCGGATCGGTGGCGGATTACTCCGAGGAGGATCTCGAGACGGTCTTGTCGGTGAATCTGAAGGCCTGCTTCCGGCTGTCGAAAGCCTGCATCCCGCACCTGCGCAAACAAGGCGGCGGGCGCCTGCTGTTCACGTCATCGGTGACCGGGCCGCGGGTCGCCATGCCGGGCACTTCCTATTACGCCGCCTCCAAGGCGGGTGTGAATGGCTTCATCCGCACCGCCGCCCTTGAACTGGCGCGGGACGCCATCACCGTGAACGGCGTCGAGCCGGGCTACATCAAGACCCCGGCCATGGATCTGCTGGCGGATGCAGAGGGTCAGAAACAAATGGCGAAGTACGTGCCGATGGGTTACATCGGCGACCCCAGCGACATTGCCTACGCCATGCTCTTTCTCGCCTCCGACGAAGCCCGTTACGTCACCGGTCAGACTATCGTCGTGGATGGCGGCTCCACACTTCCGGAAAGCCCCGCGTTCCTGGACGACGTAGAGGGCATGAAAGGATTGCAGGGGTCATAAGAAATATACCGAACAACCGCGAACTCATTTATCAGCGGAATCGATGTTAATGGTGCGCATAATGAATTTTTCATTATTCACGCCGCGGCCGTTCACCACTACCACCTCTGTATCTTCAAGGGAGGTCTCAGTATGGGTATCACCAGGTTCCACCAGATAGGTGTCTCCAGGTAGATAGACGCGTATGTCGGCACCATTATGTCGAGAAACCTCCACCTTACCATTGAGTACCGTCACCACCACCCAGTCCGTGTGCGTGTGCCGGGTAAATTGCACGCCCTTGCTCGACTTGTACTTTCCAACCATACCGACAGCATCGGTTTTTGAAAATGACAATCGCACGGCCCCGTAAGTACCGCCACCTTCGATATCTACAAACTCATAAGGGACGTCTTTTGTTGATTTATAGAAATCACCAGTGCCCCCAATAGCGGCTTGAACTGCTTCATCGTGCCGATCGATTTCGTGGGCGTCCGCCAATGGACAAACCAGAATCAAGAATAATAACAAGTATCTTTTCATTCTACTCACTCACTCTATGATGTACTTCGACATGAAATTTTTCTCCTCGCTCAGAAGCGGTACTTGAACCGCAGCGCCCACTCCTGCGGACGCCCGAGGTTGCTGTTGGTATATCCGGAATTGCCGATGAACGCGTTGCCGCCGAGGATGTAGAATTCGTCGGTGATGTTCGTGCCCGACAACGCCACCTCCCACTTGTCGGAATCGTGCACATAGGTCAGCGACGCATTCAACAGCGATACGCCGTCCTGCACCAGATCCGGTGAGAACTGCGCGAACGTGGCGTAATCCGTGCGGTAACTCCAGTCCAGCCGCGCGCGGAAACTGCCCGCCAGCGCCGGCGCCGTTAGCGTGTAGGTGCCAGACAGATTTGTCTGCCACTCGGATACGAATGGCAGTGGCGTGTCCAGGAAGGTGCCGTTGGCAATGGCGCGCGGGTCCAGCTTCTTGTACTCAGCATCCAGATAGCCGACGCCGCCGCTCAGTTCCAGTTGCGGCAGCGGCAGCGCGACGGCTTCGATCTCGAACCCCGTGATCTCCGCCTCGCCGGCATTGGTGGTCAGCGGCGCCGGCACGATGCCGCCGGTGGTGACCAGGATCTGCAGATCGTCGTATTCCGTGAAGAAGCCGGACGCGGTCAATCGCAGGCGCCGCTCCAGTCCGCTCCATTTCAGACCCGCCTCGTAGACGGTGGCGAATTCGGGGTTGAAACTCGGCGGGGCGGCTGCGGGCGCCGTGTTGCGCAGTTCGAAACCACCGCTCTTGAAGCCCTCGGAATAAGACGCGTACAGCATCAGGTCCTCGGTCCACTGGAACGCCAGGTTCACATACGGATCGAACTCGGACACGTCCAGCGTGGTCTTGCCCAGCGGGATGAGACGGAATCCCGGTGGCGGTAGTACCGGCAATCCGGGGATCGGCGGCAGCGGGAAGCTGCTGACGATGAACTGGATGCGATCATCGACGGTGAAGGTCTTGGACTCATCGGTGTAGCGGCCGCCCGCGGTCAGGCTCCACTGGTCGGTAAGATTGAACGTGAACTGGCCGAAGGCCGCGTCGCTGCGATTGTCGATCAATGCGCCGGACGCCACGGTGACCGCGGGGAAGGTCACCTGCGCGACGTAATCATTGTCCTCCTCGAAGTGGTAATAGCCGAGCAGCCAGGTCATGCGGTCGGAAAACGCCTTGCCGGTGAGCTGCAGTTCCTGGCTCCACTGCCAGCCGGTGATCACTTCGCTGTCGGCATGGGAAATCGCGAGCGGCGTGTGATCCCAGTCGTTGCTGAAGTCCGTTTCCAGGTCGCGGTAGCTGGTGATGGATTTCACCGCCAGCGTGTCGGAGATCTCCCAGTTGGCCGTGAGGTTGACGCCCCAGATGTCCAGGTCGGAATGCTGACCCGGCATGTCGGACAGATCCGTGTGCTTGTTCGGCGGCAGGTAGAAGTCGGTGAAGAACGCCCCCGGACCCAGCGTCGGCACCAGACCGGGCGCGACGAAGAAGTTGTGGAACGCCACGTTGCTGGTCAGCGGTGACGCCGGCAGGATGAAATTGGACACGATGGCAGAGGCGGCCGGGTTTTCCCGATCGCGCGAATAGTCGAACGACAGGTCGAATTCCAGCGCGTCGGTCGCTTCCCAGCGCAGCGCGCCACGCACGCCCAGCGTGTTGTCGTCGCCGCTGTTGGCGTCCTCGCCGCCGAGCAGCGGGCGCTTCACGAAACCGTCGCGGTTGGTATAAAGCGCGGAGGCCTTGCCGAACAGGTTTTCGCCCAGGGGCACATTGACGCTGCCGCGAAAATCGGTGCGATCATAGGAACCGTAGGTAAATTCCGCGTCACCGTGGAAAGTATCGTCCGGCTTGCGGCTGTTCACCAGGATCGCCCCACCGATGGTGTTGCGCCCGAACAATGTGCCCTGCGGGCCGCGCAGCACCTGCACACTGTCGATGTCCATCATCTCCAGCACGCTGCCGGTGGACTGGGACACATACACGCCGTCCACGTAGATGCCGACGCCGGGCTCCACGGTCGGGACAAAATCCGCCTGGCCGATGCCGCGCAGGAACACCACTGCGGCGGCATTGCTGCCGGCGAACACCGAATTGCGATTGAACGTGAGGTTCGGCGTCGCGCCGGCCAGCTGCTCCGCCGTCGTGATCTGCCGGTCGGCGAGATCGTCGCCGGTGAACGCGGACACCGATACCGGCGTCGCCATCAGGTTTTCCTCGCGCTTGCGCGCGGTGACGACGATCTCCTCGAGTCCCGCAACCTCGTCGGCGGCCCCTGCTCCCGTGGGGACTGTGGTGAAGCCCAGTGCCAGAACGAGGGCCGCAAGCAACGCGACCTGGTTTGAGTGCGAATAATAGAGTGATACAGCCATATGCTCCTCCTGCGGAGTGCGATTGGTCATGTTTCGTAAATGGTGCGCCCGTCCATGACGGTGCGCAGCACGGTGGTGGATGGAAGGTCCTCGATCGGGCACATCAACGGATTGCGATCCGTGAAGATAAAGTCCGCGTGGTGGCCGGGCGCCAATGTCCCAACGCCCTGCCAGTCCAGCACGCGCGCGGCGTCCCGCGTCCACAGCAGCAGCGATTCCTCGCGCGTAATGGCCTGACCCGAATCCAGATTGCGATGCCCGCTGCCGGCGAACTCACAGGTCACCGCCAGTTGCATCTGTTCGAATATGTTGCGCGGGCCCCAGTCGGTGCCGCACCCGACCTGCAGGCCGTGGTCCAGCAGCCGGCGCAGCGGGACCAAATCCTTCCACACCTGTTTCCCCAGCCGCTCGCCGTACATGTCGCCCTTGCCCCAGTGAAAACCCTTGGATGTGGTGACCTTCATGCCGAGGTCGGCGTAACGTCGCGCGTGGGATTCACAGGTGATGATCGCGTGTTGCGCGATCCAGCCGCGGTCACGCACCGCGGATACGGGGTGCCGACCGATGGAATGCAGCAACGCGTCGTGATCCTTCGGCGTGCCGACAACACTGTTGAAACGCAGGCCGTGTTCGATGCAGAAGTCCACCGTCCGTTCCTCCACCCACTTCGGCAGGAACAGGTAGCCGTTGGTGAGTTCACCATAGGGATTGCGGAACGGTTCGTGCCAATTCATGAAGCCCGGGAAGCAGGGACCGGAGCGCGCGATGGTCGCGCCGTCGTGCCGCAGCAGCGGGTCTGTGGCGTCGGTGCTGGAGAGCGCGAGCCGCAGCATCGCGTCCACATCCGTCTCTGTGGGCATGAAGTGTGGATCGAAAGCCTGGCTGGCCACTTCCAGCGACGTTTTCACGCGGCAGGTCAGTGCCCCCTGCCGGTGCAGCGCGCGATAGGCCTCCACGTGCGCCGGTTCCATGATGTGACTTTCATAGAGGGTCGTCGCCCCGAGCCGGTTCATCTCCTGCATGCCGACGCGGCCTGCGGCCTCCCACAGGGCGTCCGGCGGCGGCCCCATGATCCTGCTGCGCACCTGCAGCCAGAACGGGTCGTCGGTGTAGTAATTGGTCACTGAGCCGTGCAATACGCCGGTGGGCGTCGTGCCGTCCTCTGCCTTCTCGACCCAGACGTTGCACACGCGCGCCGGCGTGTAATGTGAGATGCCAATGCGCTGCAAACCCATGCTGTTGAAGGCCACGGCGTTCGGGATGCGCGGCGCCCAGGCCTGGATCATGATCGGGTGCCCGGACGTGGCCCGATCCAGCACGTGCCGGTCCGGCAGCCGGGACTCCTCCAGGTGCCGCCAGGAGCGGCGGATGAAATAATGTGCCTCCCCCACCGGCGAACACAGGATCCACTCCCCCTTCGGCGTCGTCCGCGCGCGCGCCGCGATGCGCGCCACGATCTCGTCGTGATTGCGGGCATCGCTCAAGTCAACCAGCGGCAGCGCCATCGCGGCGAAGTGCATCGCGTGTGGATGCGTATCCACCAAGCCCGGCAGCACCGTCGCTCCCTGCGTATTGAGGCACTCCGCGCCCGGTCCGGCCACGGTCTGCATGTCGGCAAGCGTGCCGAGCGCGACAATGCGCCCGCCCTCAATCACCAGCGCCTCCTGCTGGGCGCTGACACCGTCACAGGGCAGCACCGGACCGCCATGGATCAGCGTCCGGCGCGGAGATTTTGCTGCTTTCGCATTCAAGGGTTCCCTCCCCTTCTCAGGCCCGGACGGCAAACGCTGTATTCGTCGAAGGTCATGGCATCCGGACTGCCGGCAACTTCAGACGTCCCGCACTTCGCAAACCGACCATTCGAGTTCGCAGTTCGTATACCTGGGCACGTCAGCGCGCATCGGATCCGTGCCCGGACCCGCCATGAAGCGTCGAAACGTCTCCAGGTCTTCCCGGCTCTCCAGGTAGATGCAAAACACGCACGGGGACAATTTTTTCGTCGGGTCCATCAGCGCGGTGCAGCCGGTTTCCACCTCCAGCTTCACGATGTTCAGCCTTCCCGCCGCCTGCGCTTTTGCCAGCGGCACGTGCACGCGGAAGTAATACTCCAGGTCGAACTGCAGGTCCGGCCGCGGCAGGTACGTGGCGCGCACCTGGTACATCAGACCGCCGCCGTGGCGGGCGAACCGCGTTCGGCGGCGACCAGATCCGCGATCAGACGCCGCGCCTGGAATCCGAGCCGATCGCCCTGGAAGGACACGTGCGGGAAATCGCGCAAATCACCCGCTCCCATGTTCCGCTGCTGCGCTTCCAGGATCGCCTTGTCCTCGCGGAAGGCAATGCCGGTCTGCTCATGCCAATAGTCCGTCTCCTCGGCATCGCGCGGGGCGTAGGCCTGGCAGCTCTTGTGAAAATAGTGGCAGGTGGTCGCGGTTGCCGGCGTCACCACGATAAACGCATCGAGTTGCACACCCTGTTCCGGCGCGGCGCCGCTGCGCATGGTAATCGGCCTGAAAATCCAGAATCCGGGCGGACGGAATACGAACTCCAGGCGGAAATCCAGCGTGTCCCACCCGTCCCGGCCGCGCACGCGCGCGTAAGCCGTTTCGAACACCTGCGCCACGCGCGTATTGCTGAAGCGAATGCAGAAATCAATGCCGCCGTCCCGGAGTTCCGCCTGGAAGGTGTGCTGACCCTGTTGCTCCAGCGGCATGCCATCCTTGCGCGTGGCGCGCGCGTTGGGCGACCCGAGGGTGGTGGCGTGGACGAACTCGGTGTGGCTGACGTCAGCCAGATTGTCGTTCACCAGCAGATAATTGCAGGCGATGGGAATGTAGCCGTCGCGGGTGCTCCAGTCCCCCTGCTCCAGGTAGCCGAATATGCCGCACGGCTGGCTGAGCGAGGACAACCCGGGTTCGCCCATCCATACCCAGATGAAGCCGTAACGTTCCAGAATCGGGAAACTGCGGACCCGCGCCCCCTGAGGGATGTCACCCTGACCCGGCACGACAACACAACGCCCGTCCGCCGCAAACTCGGCGCCATGATAGCCGCAACGCAGATGCTCACCGGCGACACACCCCACTGACAATGGCGCCAGCCGGTGCGCGCAACGATCTGCCAGCGCCACCAGACGACCGGTGCCGGTCCGGAACAACACCAGGCCGTGATCCAGAATCCTGCGCGCCAGGGGCGCGGCGGCCACCTCCTCCGGCATGGCGGCTACATACCAACAGTTGAATGGATATCTCGATTCGTCCATGGGACCAAGCGCAGCGGCTGACTGTGACCGTTGTGCACGGTATGCCACGGTGGCAACCGGCAGCGAGCCGGATCAGGTCAGCCCATGGCCGAAAAATGACAACCTGCGAAAATCGGTCTATTCTTTGGACCGCTTCTCATCTCACTCCCACCGGAGGCGTATGCAGGCGGGAAACCTGGTTCGGAGCAGCAACCCCGGTGTGGACGGGTTCCTGCATATTCAGACCGTCGGCATCGACGAAATGTCGGCGGCGTTCGCGCGCCTGGTCCGCTCCCACGATGTCACGCTCACCGACCGGCGCCCGGATTTTGTCTCGGAACTGCAGTACGCACGGATGACGCGTTCCATGCTCAGCAGCGCCATAGTCCGCGCCTCAATGGACGTGCGGGCGTCGCCGGCCCCGGGCGTCTGCCTGATCTTCGGTGCAATTGACCGGCCGTTGGACATCCGC
>MGYT01000002.1:289-471 GCA_001801865.1 Gammaproteobacteria bacterium RIFCSPLOWO2_02_FULL_61_13 | reverse complement strand
GCAGCGTCATGCTGGAAATCGAACTCGATTTCCTGGAGGCCATCGTCGCCGAGGAATTGCGCTGCGACGTGAAGCAGCCGTTGAAATTTCTGGACGGGGAGAACTCGCACGGCGAAGGCGAGCGGAGTTTTATCGATCTGCTCAATTTCATCCAGGGCGAACTGGTGCGGGAGACGCCGCAA
>MGYT01000002.1:0-121 GCA_001801865.1 Gammaproteobacteria bacterium RIFCSPLOWO2_02_FULL_61_13 | reverse complement strand
CTGAACCTCGGCTCCATTGCGGCGGTGTCGGCTGTCAGCCCGCGCACACTGGTACGCGGGTTTTACAAGTACAAGGACTGTTCCCCGACCTCATACCTGAGAGCAGTCCGGCTGGAACGAT
>MGYT01000001.1 GCA_001801865.1 Gammaproteobacteria bacterium RIFCSPLOWO2_02_FULL_61_13 | reverse complement strand
ACGTGCGCGGGGAAGTACACGTTAATACTGCTGAATCCTTCTTTGCCCTGTTGAAGCGCGGGCTGCATGGCATCTATCACGCGGTCTCGAAAAAACACCTGCATCGCTATCTAGCCCATGCCGAGTTTCTCTACAACAACAGGGAGCTTGAGGATGGAGATCGGGTTATTGCCGCTATACGGGCCGCTGATGGCAAGCGGTTGATGTATAAAGAGCCATTGATTGCATGATAAAGATCATGCGTAAACCTATGATTGTAATAGGGGATCGTGCCGTCTATAATTGCAAACAGCTTGATGGAAAAAAGGATGTGGTGCGGGCAACGAGACTCGAACTCGCACGGGCCGCCTCTCGACAAGGTTTAAGGCCCACCAGCTCCCAAGGCTGGCGCGTCTACCGTTTCCGCCAAGCCCGCAGCACATCAAATGGGCGGTTTTCCACCACGGCCCGGCAAGTTCTTCTAAGGCGCTTGCCGGGCCTTCTGTTTTCTGTCCCCGCGTTCGGTGGTACGACCGTCCAGCGACGGAATGCGGGGACTGCGTTTTAACATGGTTAGTCTCCAGTCGGCAGTTGATACCCCCCGTTACGCTTCTCTATGCGGCCTGTTTTCCCGAGCCTGTAAAGTTCATTTGAGATGCGCGCCGGGAACGGCGTCGCGCCTTTCATCTTCCACCCAGAGCGCTCTATGTATCGCCTAATATCCGCCGTGGGGACGGGCCGCCCAGTTTGTTCAAGTACGCGCAAAATCAAATCCGGCAGGCTCAGGCTCCCCGCATCCGTTGTCTTTGATGGTGCGCCTTCAAGAATTGATTCAATAGCCGCAAGACGCGGCTTGAGCCTTTCGGCGTCGGCCAAAACGGCTTTAATTGCCTCGGCTTCGTGGCGCAGTTCTGTAAGGACTTGGTTTGATAGGGCCATGGTATTTTCCTCAGGTATATAAATATACACCTGCCAAATTCCCAACACAAGCAAATCTATGCGTGGAGATTAGAACATGGCCAAAGATATAAGCGCCAATAAACCGCCCAGCAATAAGCGTGGCCCAAAACCCAAGACGGTGAAGGTATCTGGATCGTGGGAAACTGCGGTTAGGCGCGCATTAAAGAAGAAGCGCCCCCCTGGCGGCTTCCCGAAAGGGAAGTCCTAGAAATTATGGCAATTACGCTGGAAGGGATGGATTTTTAGTTGTTTCGCTAAGTACATACTTCCGTATTATTGTCCCGTACAGGATACAATACTGCTCCAGCCATGACGACCTTAGAGCCTTTACAAAATGCTGTTGCCCTAGGCCAGAGTGCTCGCCGCGCGCGTAAGGCGCAAGGTCTGACGTTAAAGGCTTTGGGCGATCGAGCCGGACTCGGTATCCGCTTCCTGTCTGAATTCGAACGCGGCAAGGAAACCGCTGAACTGGGGAAGTCCCTGGCCGCACTGACTACCCTGGGCCTGAAAGTGATGTTGTTGGTGGACGGCGAACCAAACCAGAATGCCACCGATAGCATCCCACTGACCGTGCCCGAAGCACCGCCCTTGGCGCAAACGAGAGATGCAGGCACCGCCCCACCCGCGGCGCCCAATCCTGTCCCGGCATCACGTCCTGCGGCGGGCGGAGATGCCGCACGATTGTGGGACATGGTGGTGGCTGTGGATGATACCCGGCAGGTTTTGCAGGTCTGCGGCGCGGAACCGGCCTTGCATCAATCAACCGTTTTCAATCGCGCACTGGAGCGCTGCTTTGCTGTGCTGGGGGAGGCAGCGCGGCGCGTGACGGCCCAGTCCCAGGCGCGTTTCCAACAAATCCCCTGGCGCGAAATAATCACCAGGCGTAATGGACTCGTGATGAACTACGAGCACGTGGATCACGCGGCGTTAGGTCGGGCGGCAAACGAAGAACTGCCGAATTTAAAAGCGGAACTTCAGGCTGCGCTGGCCGCATTGGATACGCGGGCGGCAGGGCAAACCTCAGTAACCTGATTGATTCACCAACATCGATGCACCAAGCCACATCCTCAGTGGTGATGACCGCCTGGGCCGTGCACATGCCGATGGGTGATTTCTTCTTTCTTCGCACTACGCACGCTAAGTATGGTCACGTCGAAGTGCAATCGCCGGCCTGCGAGGGGATGATTGGCATCCACGATGATGTCAGGGCCCTCAATGGCGGTCAGCATAACCACCTGCGGGTGGCCCTCCTGGGATTGAGCCTGGAAGCGCATCCCCGCTTGAAGATCCGCAGCGGGTGGAAATCGATCCCGCGGTACGCGCTGTATCCTGGCCGGGTCCCGTTCGCCGTATGCGTCCGCCGCCTCTATGACCACGCGCAAGGATTCGCCGGATTTCCTGCCGTCCAGGGCTTTTTCCAGCCCGGGGATGATATTGCCGGCGCCATGCAGGTAGCTGAAGCTGCCATCATGGGATTCATCTATGACCTGGCCGTCTTCCCCGGTCAGGGTGTAGTCCAGAATCGCCACTCGATGTTTGCTGATCTTCACAATTCCATTTCCAAGCTTGGGGTTGCGGGCGCGCCACTATGCGGGCACTCTGCGTCAAATTCAATAATGTAGCGGCGGAAATCGATGTCAGATCGGGGCTTGATGCCTGAAGGAGAAAACCTGCGGTGCGCAGTGCGCTGGCTGAGCGAGAATCCGCCGCCAACACCAGGTCGCATCAATGAGGCCGCCCTCCGGTTCGACCTTACTCCTCTGCAGGAGAACTTCCTGCTGCGGGAGTTTTCAGGACCGACCGGAAAACAGGAGTGACCTTAGCCGTGCGAAAAAATCGCGTGATATCAAAGCGTTAAACTAATTTGTCTTTTTCAAAAGTGAGTAACATCTGGTACCCGCCTGCCGGCCAAGGTAATATGTGCGCTCCCTGCAACAAGGCCCGGTCACAGTCCCTATTTCCTGACCTAAGGATAGATCGGGCGCAGAAACCCAGTTAATTCAAGTAGTTGAGTGATATGACAAACACAGCAGCAGCAGTGAAGAAGACCAAGAAGTCCCCTGATTCAAAATTCAACGTCGTCAGCGTCGAGAAGACCGACGCGCCAGAGGGTTGTGATGGGGATGATTGGTATCGATATGTGATCGAACGCGGTCGCTCGACCATTGTGGGTTCTCGGCGCGGCAGTCTGCGCCAGGTAAAGGCACATGCCACCGAGTACGCGAACGACCTGAATCTACGCGCGGCCAATGGGGGCGTTTCCCTGTGGTCGCCTCGCCGCAAGGCCCAAAAACCCAGCTGATCCGCCGATTCCCGCCGCACCGTTTCCGGCTGACATCACGATACCAGCCTGCATTACACCGGGCCGGCGCAACACGGTATCAGGTTGATCCCGGATTCTGCTCCGGCTCGCCCCCCGGGCGACTCCAGTGGGTAGCCACTTCCGCTGATTCCTCCCCGGTCGGGCCGGCAATCCGAATGCGTGCCCGGGTGGGGATGGCACGGTGGGAGATGCGTGGATCGGTTTCAAAGCCGGTGGCGATGAGCCGCGGTATCTCCTGTCCGATCAGCCGCTGTATGTTCCCCAGCAGCACCTCCTCCGCCGGCGAGACCAGTGAAATAGCCTCACCCGGGTTTCCGGCACGGCCGGTGCGCCCGATGCGGTGGATATAATCCTCGGGCGACTGCGGCAGTTCAAAGTTCACCACGTGGGGCAGTTGATCAATATCCAGTCCCCGCGAGGCGATATCAGTGGCCACCAATACCGGGATCCGGCCCTGCTTGAAACCCTCCAGCGCCTTGGTGCGCTTTTCCTGCGTGCGGTCGCCATGAATGGCGCCGGACAACACGCCGGCGCGTTCCAGTTGTTTCGCCAGCGAGCTGCAATCCACCTTCATATTGACGAACACCAGTACCTGACGCCAGTTGCCCGCCTTGATCAGATTCACCAGCAACTCCCGCTTGCGCGACCGATCCACCATGTAGACCGCCTGCCGGATGGGTTCTGCTGCGCTGAATTGCGGGGCCACCTGGATCATGACCGGCTGGCGCAGAAAGTCATGGGCCAGCATGCGGATTTCGACGGAGAGCGTCGCGGAAAATAAAAGGTTCTGCCGCTGCTTCGGCAACAGGCGAATGATCCGGCGCACATCGGGGATGAAGCCCATGTCCAGCATTCGATCGGCCTCATCCAGCACCAGCACCTGTACCTTGCTCAAGTCCACGTGCTTCTGCTCGGCGTGATCGAGCAATCGCCCGGGCGTCGCCACGATCACATCCACGCCGCGCCGCAGCTCCTCGATCTGCGGATTGATATTGACGCCGCCATAGACAACGGTGCTGCGCAGGGGCAGGTGTTTGCCGTACACGCGCATGCTTTCTCCCACCTGGACGGCAAGTTCGCGCGTCGGCGTCAGTACCAGCGCGCGCACCGGGCGTTTGCCTTCGACTAAAGGCTGCGCCATCAACCGCTCGAGAATCGGCAACGCGAAACCGGCGGTTTTGCCGGTGCCGGTCTGGGCACCGGCCATCACATCACCGCCTTGCAGGATTACCGGAATTGCCTGGATTTGTATTGGGGTCGGCCGGGCGTAACCCTCATCCGCCACCGCGCGCAGCAGTTCGGGCCGTAGGCCCAGGGTGTCAAATGACATGAATATTGCAGCTCCTGAACGAGTTGATATCGGTGCGCCAAAGACGCAACGGGAAGCGCGGAAATCCGTGGGGGAGTGGCTGAAACAACTTGAAGGGTTTACCGCTTCGAATCATGCGCTGTGTGCGCGTAAGTTTTTACCTGCCGCACACTATACCTTATCCGCCGGGGAGGACTCCATAGGATTTATCGTCGGCCGCGCTCATTCAAATTCTCCGGCACCCTTCTTTTTTTTGCGCTCATCCTTGAGGCGGCTGCGAAAGGCCTTGCCCTGCAAGCGCCGCTCTTTTGCCGCCCGGCCCGGGCGGGTGGCGATGCGGTGCTTGCGCCGAGCCAGCGCACCGCGCACCAGTTCCACCAGACGCTGGCACGCCTCATGGCGATTCATTTCCTGGCTGCGATGGATCTGGGCTTTGATTATCAGCACGCCGGCATGGGTGATGCGCCGATCGCGCAGGCCAAGCAACCGTACCTTGCACGGTTCCGGCAAGGAAGAGGCGCGGATGTCGAAGCGTAGGTGGATCGCGGACGAGACCTTATTGACGTTCTGACCGCCGGCGCCCTGGGCGCGTATGGCCGTGAACTCCAGTTCCTCATCCGGGATGGTGACGGTGGGTGAGATACGCAACATGGCTTGAACTATGATGTCCGCTTATGGAAGAACCGCGACTTCCGTCGATAACAGGCCGGCATTTTGCCATGAAGCCGTGGCAGATATTGTTCTGCCTGGTCTGCGTCCTGGGCGTGCCGGCGCTGGTGAAATTTGGGGAGACCCGGCGGGTATCGGTCGAGGAATTGCCGGCAGTTGCCAGCGGGGGTGCTGCCGAGGAATCCGGGCCCGCCAGGCCTCCAGTCCGGACGCGGGCCATTGACGAGCCGGACACACCTCAGCTCCCGCCATCGCCGGGATCCTCGTCGGCATATGATCGGGCCCGGCTCACGCTGACTCGGGCCGAGCAAGCCCTGAATGCCGGGCGAAATGACGAGGTGGCGCAGAACCTGCGTCTGGCGCTGGGTGCCGCCGAGGAAATGACTTTTGCATCCCCTGAACGCGTCGACACATTGATTCAAACTGGCGTGATGTTCCGGGGTACCCAGCCCGAGGTGGGCGCGGCTTTGCTGCACCAGGCCGCCGCGGAACTGGACCTGCTTCCGGCCCATGGACCATCGGATCAGGAACCTGCCGGCACCCTGCCCTTGACCCTGGTTCACTCCTTGTATTCGACGCTCGGCGATCACTATCGGCTGCAGGGCAGGGCAGCGGAGGCCGAACAATGGTTGCGGCGCGCGGTCAAGGGGGTCGCGCCGATGGGTGACACGGATTTGCGCAGCCGGCTGATTGCAGGTGATCTGTTTCTGCTGGCCCAGGCCCACTGTGCCGCGGGTGATCTGACCCGGGCCGGGTCCGTGATGGCAGAGATGCAATTCTGGTGCGCGAAGCTGGCGGACCGGGAGGTCGCCAGCGGTTGCCGGGTCCCAAACAAGGAACTGCCCTGTTGGTCTCGCCCATAACTTCCGGAGCCGGGCGATGAGGCCGCAACATGTGTTCTTTGCGCTCGTTGGTTTGCTGGCCGTCATCGGTTGTTTCCTGACCTGGGGCGAGCGGAAAGGACCACTGTCTCCCGGCATGGGTCCGCCCGAAGGCTGGCGCCGCGTCACTCTGCCTGCGTCGTACTCCATTGATCTGGAAACCGGCGCGGTCAAGGGCAGCAGCAAATCCGCGCGGGATTTGTGGTGGGAGGCCAAAACTCAAACCGAGTTCTGTCTCTGCCCATGTCGGCTTAATAACGGCGAGGCGCTGATGGCGCCGGTGCCGGAACTTGCTGCACTGGGCACTGATCGTGCTGCGACGTTGCCGTATTCGGCGAAGGGTATCGAACTGCGCATCCACGAACGTGAACTGGCATCCGGCCTGGGGTTTGCGGTGCGCACCGGCGAAGGCAACTTCGCCAAGGTGCGGGTGGTAAAGATGGACGGCAACAGGTCGTTGACACTGGAGTGGCGGATGCCGGGTGCGGCAGCAGAAGGGCGTGGCGCAGCCAGCAATCCCGCGCTGGAATCGCGACGCCTGCTGGCGGAAGTGCGCGCCAATCTGCGCGGCGGTAAAGACCCGGAACGGGTCGCCGTGCTGCTGGACGATGTATAGCCGCTGGCGGATTAGTATGCGGCCACCAGCATGGAACGCATTGAGTTATTGAACGCGATTGGGCAGTTGTATTGATCCGCGCGGCACGCGCGGGCACGAGCATTGACCACAATGAAAAAGGACTGCGAAGAATGGCCATCACCAGCGCACTGAGCGGACCATATCAGCTCGAATGCCGCAGGCAGAATGCAGTAGCCGCAGCGGACCGCCTGAAGGAATTGCAGGACACCTGCGCAGCCATGTTGCCCCACTCCCGGAGTCACGGTGCCTGCAACACGGAACGGCAGCGTTGCTGAGTGGGCCGCCATGACTGATGACGTTGAATACCTGCATGCCTTTTGCGATCTGAGTCCCGACGCGGTGTTGAACGCAGTCGAGGCCGCGGGCTACCGCTGCAGCGGACACGTCTCGGCGCTGAACAGCTACGAGAACCGTGTTTACCAGGTGGGCATCGAGGACGGGGCACCTTTGATCGCAAAGTTCTATCGCCCCCAACGCTGGAGCGATGCGTGCATCCTGGAAGAGCATGCCTTCACGGCGGAATTGAAGGCGGAAGAGATCCCCGTCATTGCTCCCATCGCGGATGCCCACGGCTGCACATTGCATCATGCCGGCGCTCACCGTCTCGCGCTGTATCCGCGCGTTGGAGGGCGTTCTCCGGAGACCGACAATCCCGAACACCTGCGCATGCTCGGTCATTGTATTGCGCGTATCCATAACATTGGCGCGCTGCGTCTTTTTGAACACCGTCCTGTCCTCGATATCCAGAATTTTGCCATTGAGCCGAGCCGGTTTTTGTTCGAGCAAAATTTTCTTCCGGCGGATATTCAACCTGCCTATGGGGCGATCATCAAATTGCTGTTGGAACGGTTGCACGAGGTGTTTGCCGACAGCGAAGACACGGCATTGCTGCGTTTGCATGGGGATTGTCATCTGGGCAATATCCTCATGCGCGACGACGTGCCGTTCATCGTGGATTTTGACGATGCGCGCACCGGTCCCGCGGTGCAGGATTTATGGATGTTCCTGTCCGGCGACCGTGCTGATCGCACCGCCGCGCTGTACGACGTGCTCGATGGCTACACGGAGTTTCGCCGCTTTGATGCGCGTGAACTGCGCCTGCTGGAGGCGCTGCGCGCGCTGCGCATGATTCACTACGCCGGCTGGCTGGCGCGACGCTGGGAGGATCCGGCGTTTCCGCGCGCCTTCCCCTGGTTCAATACCCAGCGCTACTGGGAGGAACATGTGCTGTCGCTGAAGGAACAGTATTCGGCACTGGATGAGCCCTCGCTCCAGTGGCAGGAAGATTAGGTTGATGCAAAACTACTGCGCTTGCCATTACTGCGTTGCTCGCCCCCTCAAAATCCTCATGTACTGGCGTGTACACTCCGGTTTTTCGGGGGCTCGCGCCTTGTTCTGGCTGCGCTCGTAACGTTTTGCATCAACCTAATTGTCGGATTTCAGCCAGTATATTCCTCCAGTTCCATCCAGCGCGCGTAGCCCTGCCGCAGCAATTCGCCGATCACTTCCAGCCGCTTCAGCGTCGACGTGATCGTGTCTTTATCCTGACGATAAAAGTCCGCGCCGCTGACGGCCGACTGCAGTGCCAGCTGTTCCTGCTCCAGCGTCTGGATCCGGTCCGGCAATGCGGCCAGTTCCCGCTGTTCGTTAAAGCCGAGCTTTTTGCGCGGGCTGTTTCGCACCGGACCGGCCGGCGTCGTAACCGGCCGGGGTGAGGCGCGCGTCTCCGGCGCCGGCCGCTGCCGTACCCAGTCGTCGTATCCGCCCACGTACTCGGCCACGCGGCCGTTACCCTCAAACCCAATGACGCTGGTGACGACGTTATCGAGAAAGGTGCGGTCGTGGCTCACCAGCAACAGGGTGCCGTCATGGTCGGCCAGCAGGTCTTCCAGCAGTTCGAGTGTGTCCACATCCAGATCATTGGTGGGCTCGTCCAGGACCAGCATGTTGGCCGCCCGGGTAAATGTGCGGGCCAGCAACAGGCGATTGCGTTCGCCGCCGGAGAGACTCTTTACCGGAGAATCCGCACGCTCGTACGGAAACAGAAAATCGCGCAGGTAGCCAATCACATGACGTGAGCGACCGCGCACATTCACGTAGTCCGAGCCCGGGCTGATGTTCTCGCGCACCGATTTTTCCGGATCCAGCTGGGTGCGATGCTGATCGAAGTAACCGATTTCCAGGCGTGCGCCCGGCACAATTTTCCCCGCGTCCGGCTTGAGTTCCCCCAGCAACAGGCGCAGCAGCGTACTCTTTCCGCAACCATTGGGTCCGACGATGCCGACCCGATCGCCGCGCAGGATGCGCGTGGAAAAGTCCCGGATCACAGGTAAATCCCCGAAATTGAAATTCACATGACGGACATCCACCACGAGCCTGCCGGTGAGGTCGCCGCCGCCGACCAGCAAATTCATCTGCCCGGGCTGATTGACGCGCGCAGCCCGATCGCGCCGCATCTGCTCCAGGCGCCGCACGCGACCCTCGTTGCGGGTCCGGCGCGCCTTGACGCCCTGCCGGATCCAGATTTCCTCTTCCGCCAGTTTCTTGTCTTCGCGCGCGAGGGCTGTTAATTCGGCGTTCAGCACTTCCTCCTTGCGCTGCAGGAACTGATCATAGTTGCCCGGCCAGGAGGTGAGCCTGCCCCGATCCAGCTCGATGATGCGGGTGGCGAGATGCCGGACCAGCGTGCGGTCATGGGTAATGAACATCAGTGCGCCGCGATAGGCCAGCAGGAACTCTTCCAGCCAGGCGATGGCCGCGATGTCCATGTGGTTGGTGGGTTCGTCCAGCAACAGCAGGTCCGGTTCGCTCACCAGCGCCTGAGCCAACAGTACGCGCCGGCGCGTGCCGCCGGAACAGCGCGACAGTGGAACATCCTGGGGCAGGTCAAGGCGACTCAGTACCGTTTCTATGTATTGCCCCAGGTTCCAGCCGTGGCGGGACTCGATCCCCTGTTGCAGCTCATGCAACGCGCGCAGGTCACCGCTCTGCGCGGCGAGGTGGTAGTCGGTGAGCAACTGTCCGGTTTCACCCAGGCCGGCGGCGACTACTTCATAGACAGTGCGCTGTTCGTCCTCGGGGACATCCTGCTGCAAATGGGAGATGCGCAGGGTTTCGGGCCGCCACACCGTGCCGGCATCCGGCTCCGCCGCGCCGCTGATGACGCGAAACAGCGTGGACTTCCCGGCGCCGTTGCGTCCCACCAGGCAGACACGTTCGCCCTTGTCGATGCGGAAATTCACCTGCGCCAGCAACGGCACATGGCCATATGCCAGCGAGACATCCTCAAGGGTCAGGATCGGCATGGGCGCGTACTACAAACGAGCCGCTGCAAGCGTCGCTGCCAACCACCGCGCCGCGCAAGCAGCGCGCCACGGATCAGAGCCCGGGCTCGACTGCCTTGTGGCCGGCGTGGAAGGTCTCGTAGACGAAAACGGGAATCGCCAGATCGCCCAGATGTTTCTCCAACGCGGGCTTCACCTCGGTCCACGCCATCCCACCGACGCCGGTGGCGAGTCGGGGCAGGGCGACCGAGGAAAGCTTTTCCTTGTCGATCAATTTACGCAACGCGCCCAGCGCATGGTTGACGTGTGCCGTGGTGGCGCGACCCGCATGCGCGCCGGGACTCGGCGCCGGTTCCTGGGTCAGCAGGTTGATGATGCGCGTTCCACCGGCTCCACTCCAGATCCATGCATTGCCAGGTTCCGGGTTGTCGTTGTGACAGAAATGTCGAAAATCCTTGACCATCGCAGGCCAGCGCTCACGTAGCGACAGCGCCAGGCCGGAATCGAAGTGATCATGGGGAGCGACGCCATGGGCAATGGCGGCGGCGCCGGTGTGCAACAGATCTCCCTGAACAAAGTGCAGCATGTGCAATCCTCGAATTTTGTGTTTTTGCGCCATATTGGCGTGAATGAGCCTAACC